>JANLSZ010000244.1:0-43514 GCA_031362685.1 Vicinamibacteria bacterium
GCCTCGCAAGGGGTCGTTCAAGTAGAAGAAAGTGAAGAGTCCCTCTTCCTGGCGCAGACGCCAGTCCAGCGGATTGCGATCGGCCCCCTTCTGCAGAAGGGCCAGGCCCAGCTTGGGCATTCCGGCTCCGATGGGACTCGACTCGGAAAGGAACACCGCCCCGTAGCGGTAAACAATCGAAAAACGCGCATCCAGTTCGGCCGCAGTTTCGAGAAGGGGCGCCAGGTCGGCAAACCCGGTCCCGGCCTGCTTTTGCCGACCGTAATATTGGATGGCCCTCATCCAATAAAGATCCGCCAGCATGTCGGAGTAGCCCATGCTGAGGGCGCGAACCACCCGGCCCGTCCAGACACTTGACGTATCCGGCTCCGGCCCCATGGCCGCCCGTACCCCATCCACCCGGGACTCAGCGGCGGGAACGAGGAGGGCGGCAAGGAGCAGGACGACGAGAAGGGGCTTCACTTCAGGTCGCGACGACGAAAGGCCAGGGCGCCGAGGGCGAGCAGGGCTACGGAGTAGGCGAGCGCGTAGACGGTCAGGTTGACCAGAACCTCCGCGGGGATGAAGTCCCCGTAAACCGCCCGGTTCTTGAGGTCGAAATTCAGCAGGTTCGGCAAAGCGAAGTACATCGTCTTTCCCAGCCAGTCGGGGAACCCTTCGACGACCACCGAGGCGTTCTTGAGAACATCGGTCAGGCGTCCGAGCACCGCGATCACCGTGGAGCCGAGGATGGCCAGAACCCGCGACGAGGTCGTCGAAAAAAACACGCTGATGGCGCCCATCAGGAAGAGCTGGAGGGTGAGGGAATAGACCGCCTTGGCCAGGCTCCACGAGAACTGTCCGTTCACCGTCCAAAGGGCCAGGATCAACCCCAGGCACATCAGGATGACGCTGGTAAGCAGGGTGAGGCACAGACCCAGGTATCGGCCCAGGACGAACTCTTCCCGCTTCAGCGGCTTCACCAGGAGGAGATGCAGGGTTCGGCGCTCGACGTCGCGGCAGATGAGGTCGGCTCCGATGAAGATCGCGATGATGGTTCCGAAGAAGTCGATCGCTCCGAGGCCAATATCCGCGACGATCTTCTTGTCCTGATGCACGGAAATGTCCTTGAGAACGAGCGCGGTCAGCATCAGCAGGAGAGCGAAGAAAACCACCCCGAAGAAGAGCCGTTGGCGAACCGACTCCAGATAGGTGTTGTAAGCCACGGAGCGGAGGCGGCGAAGCGAGGAAATCAATTTCACCTCCCGCTCCCGGGTGCTCGCGGTGAAAGGAGATCCTCAACGGAGGCTCGTATCGGAGAAACGCTGACCAGATGAGCGCCGTTTCTGAGAATCTCCCCGATGGCGCCGGTCAACTCGGCCGGCCCGACTCGGATCGTGAACCGGTCGTTATCGTCCGGAGCGACCGAACCGGGCTGGGTCCGGTTCGGCGTTGCCCTGGACTTCACCGCGGCAATCTCGAATCCGGTCGGCAGTCCGAGCAATTCGTCGACGGTGCCGACCGCGGCCAGGCAGCCCACTCTCATGAGCGCGATGCGATCGCAGACGAACTCCGCGTCGGGAATGATATGGGTGGAGAAGAGAATCGACCGGCCCTGGGCGCGAAGTTCCAGAAGGAGATCGCGAACGAAGCGGCGACCCAGCGGGTCGAGACCCGACATCGGCTCATCGAGAAGGAGGAGCCTCGGCTCGTTGAGCAGGGCCTGGGCCAGGCCCAGGCGCTGCTGCATGCCCTTCGAATAGGTGCGGATCGGGCGATTCGCGCTCTCGGCGATGCCCACGCGTTCCAGCAGCGAAGAGACCCGGCTCGACAAAACCTTGCCCTGAAGACCGAACAACTCGCCGGCGAAGGTGAGGAACTCGCGGCCCGAGAGGTACTCGTAGAACGAGGGTTGTTCAGGAAGGTATCCGACCTCTGTTCGCCACCCGTCCTGCGTCGATGGGATTCCTGCCAACTCGATCCGGCCGGCATCGGGCAAGAGGAGCCCCAGAAGGAGCTTCAGGGTTGTGGTCTTCCCTGCGCCATTAGCCCCAATGAGGCCGACGATTTCTCCCTCGGAGATGGCCAGATCGAGGGGCCCGACCTGGAAACCCGGCCGGCGACTGAAGGGGGTTTTGACCGTCTTCGCGATTCCGGAAAGGGATAGCAGAACCTTGCTCATTGGAGTTGCCGAATCGAGGTAGAACTGCCGGTAATTGTACCTAGAAACCGAACGAGGAAATCAGGCTCCTGAAAAGGCAAACCCCGAGCCACTGGGCCCGGGGTTTGCTTTGAGCAGGACGGACCTGCTCAGTACACGCTTACTGGATGACCGTGCAGGTGGGCACGAGAGCCTGCGCACCGGCGCACTCGTCGGCGCCTGTGATGTTCTGACAGACGCGACCGGAGGCATCGCCACCGAATCCGCGAACGCCAGTCTGGCCGATGCTCGAGGGGAACGCGCCGTAGCAATAGCCGTCAAGGACGCCAGCCAGGGTGGTCGGCAGACCGGACGGAACCACGCCGGGAACGAAGGTACGGTTGTAACCGCTCTTCGCGGTCTGGGCCACCATAGTCGCATCCATGAACGTGGGCGCGGTGGTGGGGTAGCCGATGATGCAGGGAGCCGGGACGTTGAGGCAAAGGATCGGTGCATACCAGCCATTGGCGGCAGACTGGAAAGCAGCCTGGGCGGAGATCACCGAACGGATGTCACCGATGGTTCCCGCCTCGTTGGCCGAAACGCGGGCGCGGAGGAGCGAGGGAATAGCGATGGCGGCGATGATGCCGATGATCGCAACGACGATCAGCAGCTCGATGAGGGTGAAGCCTTTTTGGTTCTTTTTCATTTTGGTTCTAATTCTTTCAATTGAGGAATTGGGGCCGGTTGATCCGACCCAACTGGGTGCGGAGGCTGCACGAATTGTGCCAGGAGAGTGTGCTGATAAGTCGTTGAATTAAATGAGAATAATGGAAGAGACGAGGGACAAAGTTTGTCCCGGGTCAGCCAAATTTTGTACGCCGCGTTCAGGCCCCGGGCGGCTTGGAGAGCAGGTGCTTGAGCGCCCGATCGGAAATTCCAAGGAGCCGAGCCGCCTCGGATCTCTTCTCCCCTGAGAGTTCCATCGCTCTCTTCACCAGATGGACCTCCGCCGCCCGCAGATAGTCGTTGAGCGAAAAGCCGGGATGTGGATCCGGAATGGCCTGATCTCGAACCGGAGTGGTCAGTGAGAAATCGTCGGGGCCCACCACTTCGCCCGTGGCCAGGGTAAGCGCTCGCTCTACCGCGTTTTCAAGCTCACGCACATTCCCAAGCCAGGGATGCCGAAGAAGCCGGGCCGTGGCCGCGACGGAGAAGGGGCGCCGGGTGACGCCCGATTGGCGAAAAAGCCGGGACGAGAACTCGGCGACCAGGAGCGGAATATCTTCAAGCCGCTCGCGAAGCGGAGGGATGGCCACCTGAATGACGTCGATGCGATAGTAGAGATCTTCGCGAAACGTGCCCTCGCGGACCATCTGCAGCAGATCACGATGGGTGGCGGCAATGGCCCGAACCTCGACCGGGGTTTCTTCCGAACCGCCCACTCGTCTCACCCGGCGCTCCTGCAGAACTCTGAGCAGCTTCACCTGCATGCCCAGGGACATCTCGCCGATCTCATCCAGGAAGAGCGTGCCCTGGTGAGCCTGCTCGATCAAACCCGCCCGCGACTGCCGCGCGTCGGTGAAAGCGCCCTTCATGTGTCCGAACAGCTCGCTTTCAAGAAGAGACTCGGCGATGGCTCCACAGTTCACGGCAACGAAGGAGTGGTTTTTCCGGGGCGAGAGGTCATGGATGGCCCTGGCCACGAGTTCTTTTCCGGTGCCGCTTTCGCCCACGATAAGCACGGTTGAGGAAGACCCGGCGACCGCGCGGATTCGCTCGGCCACCAGGCGCATGGCCGGCGATTTTCCGATCAGCCCTTCAATGCCCGCGCGCGCCTCCACCCGCGCTCGCAACTCACGATTCTCACGGCGAAGCTTCTGACCTTCAAGGGCCTGGCGCACGCGAATGCGCAGTTCATCAACGTCGAAGGGTTTGGTGAGGTAGTCATGAGCCCCGAGCTTCATGGCCGCGACGGCGGTGTCCGCCGACCCATGAGCGGTCAAGACCACCACTGCGGTATCCGGCGACGTTTCCTTGACCTGACGCAGAATGGAGAGGCCGTCGCCATCGGGAAGCTGCAGGTCCGTGACCACCAGATCCCAGTGTTCTTCGAGGGCCGCGATCGCTTCTTGGTGGCTCGAAGCGGTACCGACCACGAAGCCTGCCCGGCCGAGACCCAACTTCAAGACATCGCGAAGGGACGGCTCGTCATCGACCACGAGGATCCGGCCTTCCGGGGGCGCCGGGATCGTTTCGCTCACGCGGCCGCTCCGCCCCGCTCATCCGCGGTCGCTGCCACCGGCTCGAGCAGCAGTCTGATTCTCACCCGGGTGCCGCGCGCGGGCTCTGAGGAGATCAGGAGGTCGCCGCCCCGAGCCCGAACCAGTCGGTGGGCAATGGCGAGGCCAAGACCGGTTCCCATGGCCTTGCTGGTTCGGAGCGGTTCGAAGAGCTGGGCCAGGCGCCGACGATCCATTCCCTGGCCTTCATCGGTCACGTCGATTTCGGCGGAACCCGGAGCAAGCCGAATGGAAATGCTCAAAGACCCGCCCCGCGGCATGGCTTCAAGACCGTTGCGGGCCAGGTTCCATAAGACCTGCATCAACTCATCTTCGGCGATGGCCACGCGAACCCGGTCCGGGTGCGGCACAAAGTCTATGGTGTGCTCGGACCGCCGCTCGGGGCTGATCTCGATCAGGCGCACCGCGTCCGAGAGCACGGAGTTGAGATCGCAGTAGACCAGCGGATTCTGGGTCTTGACGTCGCGAAGGTAAGTGGTCACGGTCGAGGCCAGACGATCCGCCTCTTTGGCGATGATTCGGAGAAGGCTCTTCTGATCTTCGACAATCTCCGATCCTTCAGCGAGCAGCTTGGTGGCCGCGCTGATGGCCCCCAGTGGGTTTCGAATTTCGTGGGCCAGCTGAGCGGCCGTGCTTCCCGCGACCGCGAGCTTTTCATTCAGCAGGGCCTCGGCTTCGAGGCGGCGCACATCGGTGAGATCGCGAATGACCAGCAGGCGCCCCCCCGCGGCCGCCCCCGATAGTTCAGAGATCCAGAAACCCAGGGTTCTGCGGTCGCCATCGCCCCGCGTGTGCTCCAATTCCAACGTTGCTTCGGAGTTGGGCTGGCCGCGGGCTTTCAACTCTCTCGACGCCAGGACCTCGCTCATCGGCCGGTTCCACATGGCCTCGCGCTGAATGCCCAGCATCTCGGTAGCGCTGGCGTTGGCGAAAGAGACTCGATCGAAACTGTCGGTGACCAGAAGGCCGCTGTGAATGTTCTCGACCACTAACCGGTTGAAATCCTGAAGAGTGGCCACCTCGCCCGCCGCGGCGTCCAGACTCTCTCCGGCGCGCTTCAAGGCTTTGGTCAGGAACTGACCGAGTGCGGCCACCGGGTAGGAGGAAAGCGCCATCCCGATGAGCGCGCCCAGCAAGCCGCGAAGGGGGCCGCGAGCAATCTGACCGACCGCCTCCTCCGGGATGGCCCCGAACCGTACGAGAAGCAGCACGGAGGCAAAGAGGACATTCGCCACCGTAGCGAAGAAAAAGCCGCGGCCGAGCAGAACGCTGCCGCACAGAACGCTGATCGGGTAAAGGATTGAGAATCCGGTTCGGTCGACGCCGGTCAGATACACGAAGCCGGTGACCACCAACAGATCCCCCAGGATCTGAACCAGGGCCTGCACGCGGTAGGGTGCTACCGCGAGGAGGATCGCGTAGAGAACGTTGAGCGCGAACGTCGCCGAAATAAGCACGAAAATCGGAACCCGAAGCGTCCCCTCCTGAACCGCCTCCAGATACCCGGCGACGAAGAGAAGAACCGTGACTATGACCAGCCGAAAGCCGATCAGGGCGCCCAGCGAAAACGGAGCCTCGGGTGAGGAAGCGTGGTCGCGCAGACGACGAATCAAAGCAGTCCTCCAGCAACCAGGACCGGGTCTGGACGACCCGGTCGACGGTTAGGTCAGCTGAGAGATCAGCGCGAAGAGAGGCAGGTACATGGCGATGACGATGCCGCCGACCGTGGTCCCCAGGAATAGGATCATCACCGGCTCCATCAGGGTCAGCATGTTCGCCACCGCCTGGTCCACTTCGTCTTCATAGAAGTCGGCAACCTTGGAAAGCATGGCGTCAAGCGCGCCCGTCTGCTCTCCGACGCTGATCATCTGGACCACCATGCCCGGGAAGATTTTGGTCTCCTTCAGGGGTTGCGCGATGGTAAGACCGCCTTCCACCGACTTACGAACGGCCAGCAGCGCATCTTCCACGATGGCGTTTCCCGCCGTCTTGGCCGTGATTTCAATACCGTCCAGAATCGGGACACCCGAGGCGATCAGGGTCGAAAGAGTTCGGCAGAATTTCGAGACCGCGATCTTCCGGAACAGGTCGCCGAATATCGGCATCTTCAGGAGGAGCCCGTCAACCATTCGTCTCCCGGCGTAGGTCGCATAGTACTGACGGAAGGCGTACTGGATCAGGAAGCCGCCGAGGACCAGGAAAGGCATGAGCCGAACCAGAAGATTCGAGGCCATGATGACCAGCTTGGTCGGAAGCGGCAACTCGGCCCCGAGGCCGGCGAACATGGCGGCGAATGTCGGAATGACCTTCCACAGGATGACTCCGATGACCAGGGCGGCGATGCTGATGACCGCGACCGGATACATCATCGCGCCCTTGATCTGGGCCTGGAGTTTCACCGACTTTTCGATGTAGGTGGCAAGACGCTTCAGGATGGTGTCCAGAATACCGCCGGCCTCGCCGGCCGCGATCATGTTACAGAACAGGTCGTCGAAGACCTGGGGATGCCGGCGCATCGAGTCGGCCAGGTTGAGCCCGCTCTCGACATCCTGACGGGTGGCGATGATGACCTTGGAGAAGTGAGGGTTCTCCTGCTGGGAGCCGAGGATTTCGAGACACTGAACGAGAGGGAGACCGGCGTCGATCATGACCGAGAACTGCCGGACAAAAATGGAAAGCAGTTTTGCGGGAATCCCCTTGCCGGTGGCCTTGGGACCGCCCTTCTTCTTCTCCGCGATGGAGGCGATGGTGACGCCTTCTTTTCTTAGGCCGGCAGTCACTTCGTCAGGATTGGCGCCCATCCGCTCGCCCGAGTAGGGCTTTCCGTCCTTGAATTTGCCTTTGACTATGTAGGTCGGCATCGGAGTTCTCCTTTAGTCCCTTTTAGTCCCTGGTCCTGCTTCAATCAGCGTGCGCCGGCCGCCGGGGGCCGGGGCGGCCCGCCGGGACGTTGGGGAGCGCCGGCAGCGGTGTTCGAACCCACTCCACGGTTGATCATGTCCTGCAATTCATCGGGGAGCGAACTGCGGGCAATCGCGGTCTGCAGATTGATCTGTTTCGACTGGTAAAGCTGAGCGAGGCTCTGGTTGAAGGTCTGCATGCCGAACTTGTCCTGCCCGGTCTGCATGGTGGAATAGATCTGGTGGATCTTGTCTTCGCGAATCAGGTTTCGGATGGCCGGGTTCGGAACCAGAATCTCCATGGCCATCGCCCGTCCTTTGCCCGAAGCCTTGGGCAAGAGCGCCTGACAGAGGATGCCTTCGATGGTGAGCGCCAATTGCGCGCGGACCTGACCTTGCTGGTGCGCGGGGAACACGTCGATCACGCGGTTGATGGTCTGGGCGGCGGAGTTGGTGTGCAGCGTTCCAAAGGTCAAGTGACCGGTTTCCGCGATTCGAAGCGCTGATTCGATGGTTTCGAGGTCGCGCATCTCACCGACCAGGACCACGTCGGGGTCTTCGCGGAGCGCGGCGCGGAGCGCGTTTGAGAAGGAAGCGGTGTCCTGATGGATCTCGCGCTGGTTCACCAGGCAGTTCTTGTGCTGGTGAACGAACTCGATGGGGTCTTCAATGGTAAGGATGTGGTCGTGGCGATCGATATTGATCTTGTCGATCATGGCGGCGAGGGTGGTCGACTTGCCTGATCCAGTGGGGCCGGTCACGAGGACCAGACCGCGGGGCTTCTCGGAAATCTGCGCCACCACCTGGGGCAGGGCCAGCTGGTTGAAGGACTTGATCTCGACGGGAATGGTCCGGTAGACCGCGCCCACCGCGCCGCGCTGGAAGAAGTTGTTGGCCCGGAACCGGGCCAGGCCCTTTATCCCGAAGCTGAAGTCGAGTTCGAGGTTTTCCTCGAAGCGATGCTTCTGCGCGTCGGTGAGCACGCTGTAGGCGAGCGTCTTGGTATCCGACGAAGACATCGGTGTGTAGCCTTCAAGCGGATGAAGGTGCCCGTCCACGCGGATCTGGGGCGCCGAGTTCGTGGTGATGTGGAGGTCTGACCCTCCGCGCTCAACCATGGTCTTGAGCAAATGGTGAAGTGAGAGTACTGGGGCGTCGGGCACGACTACCTCCTTAGGGGCTCAAAGGTTGCCCTGTGGGGCGAGCATACCTTCAGGAGCGCGATCCGTGGACCCCCGCCGCCAGGAATAGGCAAGAAACAAAGCGGCCAGGAAAGTGAGGGTCACCCCCACCAGGGCGGAAGTCGGGAGAAAACGGAACTCCACTCGGTGCTGGCCGGCCGGCACTTCGGTTCCGATGAAGACAGCGTTGGCGCGCTCGACCGTCGCGGTTTTGCCATCCACCCAGACCCGCCACCCGGGCATGATGCCTTCGAGCACGGTCAGGAAGGCTGGGTCGTTCGCTGACGTTTCAACCGTGAGCCGGTCCGCCCTTCGATCCAGGATCCGCGTGGTCCCGGCGAACCCGGGTACCGCTGGCCGGATGGGGCCGCCCTCGACCAGCACGGTGGTGGTGGGATCAAACCCGCGCCCCAGCAGGTCGGCCAGATCCGACCCCGTGCTGCGAGTTCGGCCGGTGGTCAGGAAGGCCCGGGGCAAGGGCTCGGGCACTTCGAAAACGCGAAGATCCTCCGGATGGAAGATCTTCCGGCGGGTCAGGAGTCTCAGGTCTTCCATGCCCGGCTCGTGCAGGGCCGCCACTCGCGAAACGCCGGAGATCTGCAGGAGTTTGACGAACCCCGGAGTTCCCTCGACCCGGCGAAGTCCCACGGTAAGGCTGGCCAGCCGACGATCGAACAGAAGTCGAAGGTCGGCGTCCCAGGCGTAGTCGATTCCCCAGAAAGCGCCTACCAGCGGAGTTACGTAGGCACGCGATGAAACCACGCTCGCTGCATCGGGGCCAAGGCCTTCGAGGCCGACGGGGCCGGCGTCTCCGTCTCGACCAAGGTACTTCATCGCCCGACCCAGGAACAGCTGGTAGTCGTACACATAGAGGCGGCCATCGCCGGGCGGCCGCAGAGCGGCCAGATGTTCAGGCTTGTAGCTCAGAATCGCGGTCGGGACGATCCCGTTGAAATTGGCGTGCACATAGTAGCTCTGTCTCAAGTGACCCAGGAGGAGAAGAGTGGCGAAGAAAATGCCGGGCCTTCCCGACGGCCACCGCACCCAGCCCGCAAGCAGGACGAGGAGGCCCACCGAGTCCAGGAGATGGAGCGGCAGGCTCCTCCAGAATGCAGCCATTAGCAGAGTGTCCCGGCCATCCAGGAAGACGCTCGCGAAACCGCCAAGCAATGGACCGGTCAAAGCCAACGCGGCGCCGCCCAAAATCAGAATCCCTGCGAAGGCGTTCATCCTCGCCCTCGAAGACCGGCGGATCGCCACCGCGCCAACCCCGGCAAGAACGCAGATCAGGACCGCGGTCGGAACCATCGCCTTGCTGGGGAACCTCAGAATCCTCAAGGGCGGAATAATCGCGACTACCCAGGCATAGGCCGAAGCGTGTTTGCCAAGAGCGATCAGGAAGCCGCCGGAGATCCCAAGAAAGCTGGCGAGGCGAACGGTCCTGGAAACGGCGGCATCGGCGAGAGCGGCGAGGCAGAGGGGGAAAATGGCGGTACCCAGGAACATGGAACCCAGGAATGGCTCTCGGCCCTCGAAGATCGCGGTTCGCCACTCCGACAGGAAGGGAAGAGCGGTCAGGGGAATAGGCAGGAAGAACTCAATCGCCGTGAGCGGATGAAGAGACCAGTAAGTCCTGGTGGCCTCGGGCAGGGCGGATCGCGCGGAGTTCAAGACCAGTTGGGCAGCCGGGAGCCAGACCCCGGCACTCAAAGCCAGGGCAGTCCCGGCGCTCGTGAGCCAGTCTCTCCAGCAACGCAGGTAGTCCCGGGGCGCGATGAAAAGGACCGAAAGAAGAATGGTCATGGCGCACATGTCGGCGGACCCAGCGAGGATCTGGCCCCCGAACACCGCCCCCAGGGCAAGGGCGGCCCCACCCTCCTTCGCCGCCACTCGAGCGAGGCACAGGACCACCCATGGAATCCAGGCTGCGCCGGCCTGGTGGTGCCACAAGGTCGCGAGGGACTGAAGCGGCCCGCTCACGAGCCAGGCCAGGCCGCCGACCAGGGCCGCGAGCCAGGAACCACCCGAGAATCGGCGGGCCACCAAAGCAACGCCTAAAGCCCCAAAGACCGAATGGATCGAAACAAACCAGGCGTAGGCCAGGTGCGGGGGCAGGAAGAAGTGCAGCGCCACCGGTGGATAGAGGATCTGGCAGCTGGGATCGGCCAGAAGCGGTTGACCAAACGCAGAACTCGGATCGCGAAGGGGGAGCGCGCCCTCGCTGAGCCCCCGGAGCGCGGACTGGACCAGGGGAAAATAGAGAAGCAGCAGATCGCGCTGGTAGAGCGCTACCGTGCCGAGAAGGATGGAAGATCGAAAGAAGAACTCAACACTCGCGAAAAGCAGGACCAGCGCGGTGATGGCGGCCCGCGGGCGTTCGGAGAAATACGACATGAAGGAACTAGACCGTCGTTTCCGACCGGGCGGCGGAGAGGGTCTCGGGCAGGCTGAAAGCAACCAGTAGATAAATGGGCACGCTGGACAAGAGCAGAGCCGAGATGCCGAACGTGGTGGCGACCGCCACGGCCAGCAAAGGAGCGAGGACGGAGAAGACGCCGTTCACCCCCCACGCCCAGGCGACGAGATGAGGGGTGCGCACCTTCACCATATCGAGGGCGGTTGGCAAGAAGACTCCAAGGCAGACTCCGATGGGAAAGACAAGCGCGGCGGTGACTAACACCCGAACGAGAAATGGGAGGCCGAGGAGCGAGGACAACTGAGGGAAGAAGAGGAAGTATTCGACGAAGATGATGGCGGACAGCAGATAGGCGACGAAGCGGACGCTCTTCAGTAGGGTCACGATCGTCTCGGCCCAAAGGGACCCCAGGCCGCTGGATAGGAGGAGAGCGGCCAGAACCACCGAGATCGAGTAGTTGGGATGACCGAGGAAGAGTCCAAACAACTGCATCAGCGCAACCTCTACCGCGAGGTAGCCCATGGCGGCCCCCGCGCAATACACCCCGAGACGGCTCTTCCCTGGGGTGGGCAAGCCACGGCGCAGGAGGAAGGCGAGGGGAAGAAAGATCGTAACCACCATGACCAGGGACACCGCAGCGGCGAGGACGATGAGGCTGAGTTGAAGGATCGGGACATAGATCCAGGACGGCGGCTGGTCGGGGAACAAACGCTGGCCCGGAAGAAGGTGCCACCAGAATGAGAAGTTGAAGAAGAAAGGGCGGTCGTCGACCGCGGGATCGATGGCGAGGGGGTAACGCCTGATGAACTGAGCCTCCAGCCGCTCATTCTCCAGGGAAAGAAAGTCCTGGTAAGCGTTCTTGATTTCGGATTTCGAGGAACCCGGTTCGGCGGATACATCAAAGCTCGGCCGCTGCGCGGTCCATTGTTTCAGGCTTTCGATCTCGGCCTCGGAGAACGGAGTCCGCTTGACCAGCATGGCCGTGAAGAACCCCGTCTTCTCGGAGACGGTCACGATGTGCTTCTTCGGATCGGAGACCCCCATGCGTCTCAAGGCTCCAACCGCGGTGGTGAGCGCCCGGAGCATCTCGCGCGCCGGGCTGTGCTCCAGGCGCATCATGTTCAGCATGCCGCGATCGGACAGCCGACTGAGATAGAGGTCAAAGGCTTCGGCGGTGTAGAGATAATTCTCCGAAAAAACGTGGGCCGCGCCCGGGGTGCCACTGTACGAATCGACTCCGGAAAGCTGGATGATGTCGAATCGCTCGGGAGCGGTGGAAAGGTAGTGCCTTCCCTCCGCGTTCACCAGCTTCACCCTCGGGTCCCCTACCCAATTCCGGAAGTAGTCGCGGTAGACGTTCCTCAGGATGTTGAGGGTGGCCGCATTGATCTCGATACCGGTGACCTCGGCCGCATCGAAGCGAAGGGCGGTGAGAATGTCGAACCCCCCACCCACCCCGATCACCGCCACTTTGGGCTTCTTGACCGAAGTCGCATAGTAGGCCGAGGCGTAGATCGTCTCTTCGATTCCAATCAGCGATTCGGGGCGGCCGTCGTAGTCGACGGCGTAGGTGAAGGCAAAGTTGTTTTGGGTGATCAGTTTGCGGTATCGGCGGAGGAAGGCGCGGTTTTCACCGAAAAGGGAGGCGTAGACCCCCGTGGTTGGCCCGCGACCAGGAACCGCGGATATTTCGATTCGCGCCAGGGGATCCCATTCCGTGTATTCCAGCACCGTCCGGGCGGCCGGGTTGCGGGTGGCGGCCAGCATCGAGCCATCCGGGTAGTAGATGGAGAAGATCTCCTTCCTCTGGGCGAAGGCCACGAGGAGCATCACGCAGCTGAGGACACTGAGCAGGCGAAGCGCCGAGGTCTTCGGCCGCACCACGAAAACGACTCCCACGAGAAGAAGAAGTGAGAAACCAGCGATCATCGTCTCGACGCCGACATAGCGAAAGAGGGGCAGGACAATCAGAGCGCCGAAAGCCGAGCCCAGAAGGTCGCAGAAGTAGATCTGACGCGTGGGAAGCCGTTCGTCCGAGAGCAGGGCGCCCAGCATGAGTCCGGCGAAGACAAACGGGACGGTGAGGAGCAGCGCATAGGGTGACAACTGGAGGAACGACCGCAGAAGGGCCGCGTGGGACAGCATCTCCTCGGCATTGACGGTTGAGGATGCAAACAGCGCGGTGGCGAGCACCGCGGAGATGGCCAGCAGACACGCGCTTACCAGCATGGTCTCGGGCAGGCGACGCGCCACGCGCCGCTGCATTGCGGTAAGAACGACACCCGAGATCGCGAAGCCGAGCATGGTAAGGGAGATCACCAGGAAGGCGTAGTTGTTGAGGAGCTTGGCGGAGACGATCCGATGAATCAGGATCTGCAGAGCCAGCGTTGTCCCCGCGGTGAGGAAGGCCAAAGCACTGGCCTGAGCGGTGGTGAGTGGACCGAGAGAATTCTCAGTCGGGGCAGGGGAAGGCGGTTCCATGGTCGTCGCGATAATGAGCAAGAAGGCGGAGGCTCCCCCGGCGAGGTTGGGCCTAGAGCACCGTTTCGCGAAGGACTTCTTCGATGGTGGTGATGCCCTGCTTGATCTTCTCGAGACCACTCATGCGCAGAGTGATCATTCCGTCCTCAATCGCCTTCTTGCGGAGTTCGACGGAGTTGGCGCCCATCATGATGAGCTCCCTGACCCCATCGGAAATTTCCAGAACCTCGTAGAGGCCGACCCGACCCTTGTAACCGGTGCCGTTGCAGGTGGCGCAGCCACGACCCTTGAACATGGGAAACGAACCGACAGCTTCGGCGGGAAAGCCGACATCGAGAAGAACCTTGGCCGGAACATCCCGAATCTCTTCCTTGCAGCCCGCGCAGACTCGGCGGATCAGACGCTGGGCCTGGATGAGGTTCACCGCGGTGCCCACGATGAAGGGCTCGATGCCCATGTTCACCATGCGCGAAACCGTGGAGGGCGCATCGTTGGTGTGGAGGGTGGACAGGACCAGGTGGCCGGTGAGGGCGGCCTTGGTGGAAATCTCCGCGGTTTCGTAGTCGCGAATCTCGCCGACCAGAATGATGTTTGGATCCTGGCGGAGGAACGACCGGAGCGCCGCGGCAAAGTTGAGACCAATGGCGTCGCGAATCTGAACCTGGTTGATCCCCATCAGGTTGAACTCGACCGGATCCTCGGCGGTCATGATGTTGATGTCCGGCTTGTTGAGTGAGGCGAGAGCCGAGTAGAGGGTGTTGGTCTTCCCCGATCCGGTGGGGCCGGTGACGAGAACGATCCCGTAGGGCTTGTCGATGTTGCGCTTGAACTTCTCGAGCGACTCGGGCTCGAAGCCGAGCTTGGTCATATCGAGCATCAGCTTGGATTTGTCGAGGAGACGCATGACGATCTTCTCGCCCCACAGGGTGGGAAGGCAGGAAACCCGGAAGTCCAGTTCGCGGCTGCGATCTTCGATCTTCAGCCGGATCTTGATGCGGCCGTCCTGGGGCAGGCGCTTTTCCGAGATGTCGAGCTTCGACATGATCTTGATGCGCGAGGTCAGCGGATCCTTCAACTTCATGGGCAGGGCCATGATGTTGTACAGGATTCCGTCGATGCGGAACCGAACCCGGAACTCCTTTTCGTACGGCTCGATATGAATGTCGGAGGCGCCGCGCTTGAGGGAGTCGACGAGCAAGAGGTTGGTCAGCTTGACCACCGGTGCTGCTTCGGAGGAACGCGAGAGAGCGCCCAGATCGATTTCGTCTTCCTCGGTCTTGAGGGTTTCTACCTCGCCCTCGTCTTCACCAATGGCGTCAACGTCGAGTTCGGACAGGCCGACCGAGGCCATGTCGTCGAAAGTCAGCGCCGGCCCGTCGATCACCTCTTTGAGGGAAGGTGCCTTGCCCAGGCCCGTGAAGCCGGCCTTCTGCGCTCCGCCCCCGCCACCGCCACCCGAAGGACCACCCTCCTGCCGCAACTGGAGCGAACGGGCACTGCCATAGAAGCGGTTGATGGCCTCCTCGATGGCAATCTCGGAGGCCACCACCGGATCCACGTTGTAGCCGGTCATGAACTTGATGTCGTCCATGGCGAACACGTTGGTGGGATCGCTCATGGCCAGAGAGAGGACCGCGCCCGCCCGGGAAATGGGAATCACCTGGTACTTGCGGCACGTCTCGCCGGGCAGGACTTTGAGCACGGTGGGATCGATATCGAAGGTGGCCAGATTGATCGAAGGCACACCGTACTGCCGGGAAAGGAGGCCGGTGATTTCGTCATCTTTGACGAAGCCCAGATTCACCAGCGCGCGGCCGAGCTTGATTCCATTCTGCTTCTGGTGAGCGAGGGCCTCCTGAAGCTGCTGGGGAGTTATGAGTCCCTCCTTCTGCAGCATCTCTCCGATCTTCACGGGCATGGGGTCATATTAGCCCAGGCCCGTCGCCCTTCGGCTCTCTCGATAAGCAGGTAGTCTCGACCAATGCCCCCGACCAGGCCCGTTCCGAAGCCCGCATGGCTTTGGCCCGTGGTGTTCGTGACCGCCCTGCATCTGCTGTCCACCGCGGGGGCCTGGTGGATTACCGACCACGGTGAAATCCTGGCGGTGGCCGATCGCTTCACGGCCACCGGACATCTCGACCTCCAAGACCTGGGTGCGGGCTGGGAGAACTGGACGCGCATCGTGGCCGCCCGAGGGTCCACCAGAACGCGGTTTCTGCCCCTGTCCATTCTGCTTCTGACCCCGTTCCTGGCCCTGGATCACCTGCTCGGCTGGCGCGATCCGGCCTCGTTCAGATTCGTCCATCTGCAAGGCCATTTCTTCGTGGGGCTTGGTCTCGTTCTGGTTGGACGCTTTCTGGCCCGGGTCGGGAGCAGTTCATCCACGACCGCGCTTTCCGTTCTAATGTTGGGCCTGAACTGGCCAGTGTGGATGATCGCCAGACGACTGGGACCCGAACCGGTTCTCTTCGCCCTGCTGGCAGGCTTTGCCACCGGAGGCGTGTGGGCTCGGCTGCTCTGCCTGCTCCTCTTGCCCTGGGTGCACGCGAGCGGTTCTCTTCTTGGACTGGGCGCTTTTCTGTGGCTGGCCCATGGTGAAGGTTCGTTCAGAACGCGCGCCGTTGGTTTTTCCGCTCTCGGGTGGACTCTGGGCGCGGCCAGCGTTGGCTTGCTCTGGAATCTTCCGGTTCACGGGCACGTGATTCTCGGCGGGTACAACGAATACGCCTCGGATAGATTCTTCACCTTGCGCAATCCCCTGGTCGGAGCGCTTTCCCTTCTAGCCACGCTGATCGCATGGACTCTCCCGCTGGGTTATCTCGCCCTCCGACAGGGAAAGCGGATGGCCCTTCAGTCCTTGGTCCTCTGGCTCCCTGCCGTCGCTTTCTTCGGTTTGTTCTCGACTTCCGAGCCGGAACGCCGGCTCGCCCCGGTTCTGGCCGTCTGGACCATCGGCGTGCTCTCACGAACATCTGCGCTCTCGCCGCCGCGCGCGCTGGGGCTGGCCCTGTTGTCGCTGGGCTCGGGCGTCCTCGGCCTTTCGCGGGATTTTGTTGACGTCGTTCCCACCCCGCTCGGCGTGTTCAGCGGCCCCGTTCTCATGTTCCTGCACCTGGCGTTTCTCGAAGGGCGGCCCGTTCTCTCCGGGTCCCTGGTGTTGGGGTTGCTGATCGCGGTCGTCTCCTCGGGTTCGCGAACCGTCCGATTCCTGCTGGATGACCGACCCGCCAGTTGGACCGAACCGGGTGCTTCGCCCAGAATCTCGTCTCATGAATGAAGATCGCCGATCGTTTCTGGCCACCGCCGGCGCCACCACGGTGGCCGCCCTTGCCGCGAACAGCCTCGCCCAAACGACCGCGGCGACAACCCAAAGGAAAGCCATGCCCATCGAACTGCCCAAGCTGCCATTTGAAGACAACGCCCTCGCGCCCACGATCTCGTCGAACACGATTTCGTTTCACTATGGAAAACACCATCGGACCTATGTCGACAACCTGAACAAGCTGATCGCCGGGACAGACCTGGCCGAGAAGCCTCTGGTCGAGATCGTGCGCGCAGCTGCGGGCAAGGCCGACAAGGCCGCGATCTTCAACAACTCGGCCCAGGTGTGGAACCACACCTTCTACTGGAACTCTCTCTCCCCGAAATCGACGGCCCCCTCGAAGGAACTCGCGGATCGCATCGAGAAGGATCTGGGCGGTATGGCCAAGTTCAAGGAGCTCTTTGCCGCCGCCGCCATGGGCCAGTTCGGCTCCGGCTGGGCCTGGCTGGTTCTGGACGGAGGGGTTCTGAAAGTCACCAGGACCCCCAACGCCGAGACTCCGATCACCACCGCGGCCAAGCCCCTGCTCACCCTCGACGTCTGGGAACACGCTTACTACCTCGACTTTCAGAACAAGCGCGCGGACTATGTGGCCGCGGTTCTCGACAAACTTGTCAACTGGGAATTCGCGTCGAAGAACCTCGCCGAGTAGCGACAAGTTTTTCGACCCCGAGGTCGGCTAGGCTTCCCTTCCCCGTCCCCATCACGGTTAAGGAGAATCCCTGTGCGCCGAGTTGTTCTGACGTTCGTCGTCACTGTTGTCGCTCTGGTGAGCCCGGTCTGGGCCCAGGCGAAGAAGCCAAAAGGCGGCGGCAGTTCCGTCGAGGCTGCGAGCCCGGCGTGGCTCGCTCCCTATCGGCCGGTCGCCGATCGGATCCTCGCCACCGCGAAAGGTGCTTCGAGCAACTTCGCCTGGGATCGCCTCGCTTTCATGACCGATACCTTCGGCCCGCGCCTCTCGGGTTCGGCGAACCTCGAGGCCACGCTGCGCTGGGCGGAGGCGGAGATGAAGAAAGACGGCCTGGAGAACGTCCACCTGGAGCCGGTCATGGTTCCGCAGTGGGTCCGGGGGGACGAAAGTCTCGAAATCCTCGAACCCTTCCCCAACAAGGTTCCCATCCTCGGCCTGGGCGGCAGCGTCAGCACGAGGTCCGAGGGTGTGACCGGTGAACTGTTGATCGTGAAGTCCTTCGACGAACTCACGGCCCGAAAGGACGAGGCGCGAGGCCGGATCGTGCTCTTCAACGTTCTCTATACGAACTACGGCGAGACCGTCCGATATCGGGGGGGCGGCGCTTCGGCCGCCGCGAAGGTGGGCGCGATCGCGGCTCTGGTCCGAGCCGTGGGTCTGCCCGGAATGAGAACCCCTCACACCGGAGGCATGCGCTACGAGGACGGGGCGCCGAAGATCCCGACCGCCGCCATCCCCACCGAGGACGCGGATCGCTTCGATCGTATGGCGAAGCGCGGACAGAAGATCACCCTGCGCCTGAAGATGGATGCTCGTTTCCTCGAGGATGCGCCTTCGGCCAATGTCGTCGGTGAACTCCGCGGAACCGAGAAGCCCGAAGAAGTGGTTTTGCTCGGAGGCCACATCGACTCCTGGGATCCGGGCACCGGGGCCATGGATGACGGCGGCGGTTGCGTGGTCACCTGGGAGGCCGTGCGCCTGCTGAAGACCCTCGGACTGAAACCGAAGCGAACCATCCGCGTGGTGCTCTTTACCAACGAAGAGAACGGCGGCGCGGGCGGAAACGGGTACCGCGATGCCCACAAGGCTGAACTCGCAAAGCATGTCCTCGCTCTGGAGTCGGACTCCGGGGTGTTCCGGCCTCGCGGCTTCGGTTTCACCGGCTCGGACGCCGCGCGCAAGACGTTGACCGAGATCGCGTCGCTCCTGAAGTCGATCGGAGCCGACGCCATCGGGCCCGAAGGGGGCGGAGCGGACATCGGCCCCTCGGTCGCGGCCGCGAAGATTCCGTCGGCAAGTCTTGAAGTGGACGGAGCGAAATACTTCCTGCTCCACCACACCGCCGCCGACACCGTGGACAAGCTAGACCCTAAAGACCTCGCCGACAACGCCGCCGCCATCGCATTCCTGGCCCACGTGGTCGCGGATCTGCCTCTCCCCCTACCCCGGCCCTGACCTCGCCTAACCGTCCCGTTCTCCGTCGTCTGGTTCTCTCCCTCCTTGATGGTGGGTCAAACTACGGGCATGGCTGAGCGCAAGGTCGACCGAGTCGTTCACGCCGTTCCCACTTCGGATGGGGCGGGCGTCCGCCTGAGTCGCGCGATGGCCAACGCCGAACTCGAACACCTCGACCCGTTCCTGCTCCTCGACGAGTTTCGCTCGGACGATCCCAACGACTACATCGCCGGTTTCCCGGACCATCCTCACCGCGGCTTCGAAACCGTGACCTACATGCTGGCCGGGAAAATGGAGCACGCCGATCACGCCGGCAATCGAGGTCTTCTGGTCGGAGGGGGGGCGCAGTGGATGACCGCGGGCCGCGGAATCATCCACTCGGAGACCCCGAAACAGGAAGACGGTCTGATGTGGGGCTTCCAACTCTGGGTCAACCTCCCCGCGGCCAGCAAGATGACCGCGCCCCGCTACCAGGACATCGATCCCGGGGCAATTCCCGAGGTGAAGATCGAAGGCGGCTCGGTTCGGGTGGTCGCGGGGACGTTCGCGGGAGCCCACGGACCGGTCAAAGGCATCGTTACCGACCCGGTCTATCTCGACGTTCGGCTGGACGCAGCGGCACGATTCGAAACCGACATCCCCGAGGATCACACCGCCTTCGTTTATGCCTATCAGGGCAAGGGTTCAGTGGGGACCACACAGCTCACGCCGAAAACGCTGGGCATTCTTTCGAAAGGCGAGAGGATCACCGCCACCACCGCGGATTCTGATTTCCGTTTTCTATGTGTCGCGGCGCGTCCGTTGAACGAACCGATCGCGCGTTATGGCCCCTTCGTGATGAACACCCGGGAAGAAATCCACCAGGCCTTCGACGATTTCCGAAACGGCCGGCTCGGGTGAGTGAGGGTCAGGGTCAGCCCGGCCGAAAAGGGAGCGGGGGACACTGGGCCATCGCGATGGCCTTCCTCACCCTCGCCTGCCTCGTCCTCCCGATCCTTCTGATCCGTTCCGCCATGACCCGGGTGCGAAGCCTCGGGGGAACCGCGCAGAGCGCTCTCATCGCGGTGCGCAGTGTGGCCGAGGCGTTTCGAACCGGCAAGATCGAAACCACGCTGCGCAGTTACGCCACGGAGATTCGCGGAGTTTCGCGCTTCCAGTTCGCCGAGCTCAAGCAGCTCGAATCGTTCGAGCGAACCGACACAACCTCAATTGCCTGGGGCGCCATACCGCTCCCGGACGTGGTCGTCGAAGCGCGCGGCCAGGTGGTCTACACGTATGTGCTCGACCTGCAGAAACGCTGGGATCTGAAACTTGCCGGTCGCACCGTCGACGTGACCGCGCCCGCGCCGGAGTTCTCGGTCCCTGCTCTGGATCCGTCGACCCTGACCTTCGAGACCAAGCGCGGTTCCCTGCTACGCGACGAAGCGGCGGTCAGGGACGCGCTTCAGAAGGGCCTGTCCGTGCTCTTGAGCGAGCGTGCCCGGCAGCATCTGCCTCTGGTGAGAGAAACCGGACGAAAGAGCACCGAAGAGTTCGTCCGGAATTTTCTGCTCTCAAGCTACGACGACGCGGCGGGAATGACGGTGCGGGTTCGTTTCGCCGACGAAGCAGCAATCGCGCCGGCCCTCAGCCCGATCTCGGCCGAAGGCCTTCCGAAGAAGTAGGCCCTTTAATGAATCTGTTCTGACCGGCCAAACGCGGTGGCGGTGCCCAGCCCCAGACGCTCCATCGACGCATCCCACAGATCGGCCGCGGCATGGGTGAAGGCGAGGTCGGGGTCGTAGCCCAGCACAAACCACCACCCGTCGGTGATCTCACGGTCCAGCTGCTTGGCCCCCCAGCCGGCGTAGCCGATGACCAGGATGGCCCCCGCGACATCGCCCTCCGGCGGTTCGGAGAAGGCGAGGGGAAGAATGTTCGCGTTCCCGCAGGCGAAGAGTCCAGGAGCGACCTCCGTCGCGTCTTCGCTCAGCGGATCGCGGAGGAGAACGGTGAGACCGGTGGCGCCCACGGGGCCACCCAATCGGAGGGGGGTGTCGGGATGAAGTCCTGAAGAGAGGCGATCAGGGAGAACATCCTGAACGCTCACATCCAGAACGCGGTTCACCACCCAGCCGAGCGCGCCGGTCTTGTCGTGATGGCCGATGACCATGACCGTCCGCGCGAACTTCGGATCATTCATGAGGGGCGAAGCTACGAGCATGTAGGGTGCTGCGAGATCGGAACTCTGCATGATGCGGATGAGCGTACACCGTCCGGGCCAGGAATCAAGGTGAATTTCGCGGCCGCCTTGGTCTTAAGATCGCGGGGCTATGAACAAGATCTTCCCTTCCGCTCAAGACGCGGTCAAAGACATTCCCGACAACGCCACCATCTTCCTTTCGGGTTTCGGCCTGTGTGGCCTCCCGGAAAACCTGATTCAGGCGGTCAGGGAGAAGGGGCCGAAAGGCCTGACCCTCGGAAGCAACAACGCGGGTACATTGGACTTCGGCATCACGTTTCTGCTGGAGGCCGGCCTGGTGAAGAAGATGATCTCCACCTACGTGGGCGAGAACAAGGTGTTCGAACGCATGGCCCTCGACGGCTCGATCGAAGTGGAGCTCGTGCCCCAGGGCACGTTCTCGGAACGGCTGCGCGCGGGCGGGGCGGGCATCCCCGCCTTCTTCACCCCCACCGGGTACGGGACACTCATCGCCGAAGGGAAGGAGGTCCGATGGTTCAATGGGCGCCCCCACATTCTCGAACACGCTCTTCGCGCGGACTTCGCGCTCATCAAGGCCTGGAAGGCGGACACCCTAGGGAACCTTATCTATCGGAAGACCGCGCGCAATTTCGCGCCCATGATGGCCATGGCCGCGAAGACGACCATCGTCGAGGTGGAGGAGATCGTGCCCGCGGGCGCGCTCGAGCCGGACGCCATCATGACGCCGGGTATCTTTGTTCAACGCGTGGTCAAGGGCGCCCGGTACGAGAAGAGGATCGAGAAACGCACGTTGAGCGGCCAGGGCGCCATGGAAATCGACGCCGTGCGCGAGCGCATCGCGCGTCGAGCCGCTCTCGAAATGAAGGACGGTTTCTACGTGAACCTGGGCATCGGCATGCCCACCCTTGCCTCCAACTACGTGCCCAAGGGTGTGAACGTGGTTCTGCATTCGGAGAACGGAATGCTGGGGGTGGGGCCCTACCCCGCGGCAGGCTCGGAAGACGCCGACCTCATCAACGCCAGCAAGGAGACGGTGACCGAACTGCCCGGCACGTCGTACTTCTCAAGCGCCGATTCCTTCGCCATGGTGCGCGGCGGCCACGTCGACCTCACCATCCTGGGCGCGCTTCAGGTGGACCGCGAGGGCAACCTCGCGAACTGGATGATCCCGGGCAAGATGATGAAGGGAATGGGCGGGGCCATGGACCTGGTTGCGGGTGCTCGCCGGGTGGTCATCACCATGGAGCACACCGCCAAGGGCGTGCCCAAGATCGTCGAACAGTGCACTCTCCCCTTCACCGGCCGAAGATGCGTGAACGTCATCATCACTGAGCTGGGGGTGATGGAGGTCGAGAAGGACGGCCTGCGTCTGGTCGAAATCGCGGAAGGCGTGTCGCTCGATGAAGTGAAGAAGGCGACGGGTACGAAGTTGCTTATCGATGAGGCAAAGCTCAAGCCAATGCGGCAGTGACCGAGATGGGGCGGTATAGGCCGGTAGTAGTGGGCGGGGGTTGCTTCGTTGGCTCGCTTCGCTCGCCTGCCTCGCAATGACGGTACCGGCTAGCCGAGGCTCGCGAGCGCTGGGAACATGCGCGTGAACCACTGGGCGATGACGCTGAGACGATCGGTGACGAGCAGCAGGCCTACGCCGATCAGCAGAGCGCCGGAGAAGATCTCCACCTTGCGCATCTGGGTCTTGATGCGCGCGGAGGCGGCGAAAAACCAGTTCACAGCGAGACCGGCGGCGATGAAGGGAATGCCGAGGCCGGCGGAATAAGCCGAGAGCAGGACCACGCCCTGGGTCACCGTTTCCTGCTGAGAAGCGTAAAGGAGAATCCCGGCCAGGATCGGACCGATGCAGGGAGTCCACCCAAAAGCGAAGGCGATCCCCACGACGTAGGCTCCGAACAGACCGAGCGGCTTCTGCTTCACTTCGGCTCGCATTTCACCCAGGAGCCACTGGATTCTGAATATTCCCATCATGTGCATCCCGAGCACGATAATGACCAGGCCTCCCACCATGCCGAGCAATCGTTTGTATTGCTGAAGGTAGTAGCCAACCATGGTCGCGGCCGCGCCCAGAAGGACGAAAACCGTGGAAAAGCCCAGCACAAAGAAGAGAGACGTGATGGCCACGCGCCGGGCCTGATCCTTGGGCGTCTCCTGATTTTTGAACTTCGAAACGTTGATACCGCTGATGAAAGACAGATATCCGGGAACGATGGGAAGCACGCAAGGCGAAATGAAAGAAACGATTCCCGCCATGAATGCGGTAAATAGGGAGACGGATTCATTCATGAAGAGCTGTAGGTCCTCAAAGGGCGAGAAGAGGGGTCGCGATTTCGCGGGCCGTTTTGCCGTGGCTTTGGTCCTGGCCGCCGCGATGTTAACGAACGGCCATGCTCAGAGCGCAACCGACCCCGCGCTCATCAAGGCCATCCGCGAATTCGAGGCCGCGTTGCGACAGAAGGATCTGGATCGGGCGCTGTTGGCCTGGCAGTTTGCGACCCCGGCGGATCGTCCGGTCGAAGAAATGGCGCTGCGGGGCATCTTCTCGTCGCAGCAGGTGAGCCTCGAGTCTGAACCGACGTCGGCCAGCGCCGACGGTCAGCTCGTTGCCACCCTCGGAACCCTGACCCTGATCTCGGAACCGCGCGGCTCGGTCGAACAATGGGGCCTGCTCTGGAGGCGAACGCCTTCCGGGTGGCGGATTCTTTCGAAGGAGATCTTCGGCGGCGTTGACAACCTCGTGCATCTCAATCTTCAGAAGGTTGGTTTCATGGCCGCCGGTCAGACCATCGAACTCGAAGACTTCACGCTCAAGATGATCGAGGGCACATTCTTCCTGAACACGCAGGACGCCGGACCCACCGCCCTCGTCTTCGTCGGCAAGGGTCGAGTCACCTTCAAGCCCCGGCCAAAGACAGAGCGCGGCCAGATGAAGATCTTCGCCAAGAGCGAGGAACTGGATGACCAAGTTTCAAGAGCCTTCCTGCGACTCCACCCCGCCGACCTCTATCGAACGCTCCTCCCCGGCTCGTTCACGGAGGATCCCGCGAGTGGGGCACGATTCGGCAAGGCCCTTGAGTTTTTCGAGCGCCACAAGGGGGATGCGTTCGTCCTGGACGCGCCCATCCCCGGCGCGCCCTGGTGGCTTCTCCCCGGTCTGGGAGACGCCGGAATCACCTTCGACACGAAACGGTTCGGGTCCCTCACTTTCACCTTGAGCACCTTCGAAACCGAAGGAGTCAGTCTCTTCGACCGCAGCACCAAGAGGCAGATCACGGTCTACCCGCGAGAGGGCATTTTTGACCCATCCGGCGACACGGAGACAGCGCTGGACGTGATTCATCACGACCTCTCGCTGTCCCTGAATCCGGTAACCTTCGATCTGACCGGGCGGGACACCCTCGCCATCGACGTTCGGGACTCGGTGTCGTCGTTCCGATTCCACCTCGATGACGATCTCGAGGTGCGCTCGGTGCGGTCCACCGAAGCAGGCAGTCATCTCTTCTTCCGGGTGCGCGGCCAGGACAGCGTCCTGGTCTCGCTGGGATCGTTCGCGGGCAAGGTGGGACGTCTGAATTTGACCGTGGACTACATCGGGCGGCTTCCCGCGGGCACGGTCGAAAGTGAAATCATGCAGGCCGGAGAGGGGGCGGCCATCGTGGAGTCGCCAAACTTCTTCATCGATCCGGCCTTGATCTACTCGAAGCGCCGGGCGTTCTATGTTCAGATGGGCAACGACGACTACGCGACTTCGACCTTGAAGGTCACGGTCCCCGCGGAGTGGACGGTGGTTTCCGGGGGGGTCCGGACGGAGACGACAGAGGGCGGCGCCCGGACGGTCACCTACGACCAGACTCAGAACGGCAAGTACATCGCGTTCCTGGTGGCCCGTCTGTTCCCCGTCGCCAGCGAGCGCTCGGAAAGACTCTCCTTCGACGCTTACGGACAATCGCGGACACGCGGTGAGGTTTCCCGGTCCGTCTCTACGCTCAAATCCGCCGCCCTGTTCTATCGCAACCTCTTTGGACCTCTTCCCTACTCTCCGCTGAGCCTGGCCCTGGTCGAAGCGCCCGTCCCCGGCGGTCACTCTCCGCCCGGGCTGCTCATCGTGCAGGAGCGCCCCCCTCTAATGGGGGGCGGACTCAAGGATGACCCCGCCACCTTCTACGACATCCCCGGTTTCTTTCTGGCCCACGAACTGGCGCACCAATGGTGGGGTCATGGGGTGACCCCGAAGTCCTATCACGATCGCTGGGTGGCCGAAGGGTTGGCCCAGTATGCGGCGGCCCTTTGGGCGCGTGATTCACAGGGCGAAGCGGTCTTTGTTCGGGTGTTGAGAAAGATGGTGACCTGGGCCCGGCGGCTCTCCGAGGCCGGCCCGGTGGACCTTGGCAACCGGGTGGGTCACATCCAGAACAACGCCCAGGCCCACCGGGCCGTCGTCTATGACAAGGGAGCACTGGTCCTCGATATGGTCCGACGGCTGATCGGCGATGACGCCTTTCGGCGAGCGCTGATGAAACTTCAAAGCGATCACCGGTTCAAGCAGGTCGATACCGAGACGGTGCGTCGCGCCTTCGAGGCGCAAGGATCCATCAACCTGGAGGAACTTTTCGAAGTCTTCGTTCACAACACCGCACTGCCATCGATGCGCCTCGAAGATCGCGAAGGCGGACCGGAGATTGTGGTCGAGGGTTACGGGGGTCCGCTTCCGGTTGTGGTGCGGGTGGGCCAGGAGCGCCTGAACCTGATCGTGACCGGCCGGCTCAGAATCCTCGGAGGCGCCCCAGGGCCGAAGGTGGAATTGGATCCCGATGGCATCAACCTGGTGAAAGTGGAGCGATAGACCTCCCGGTCGCGACGCTCTCAAGGCGTAAGCCGGTTCTCGCGGTCAGGCGGGAGAGGGTATCTTCGGCGGGTCTGGAGAGACCCTCATGTCCCGCTTGCTTCGCCTTGCCCTGATCCCCGTGCTTGTTTCCCTCGCCTTTACCGGCGCCGACCAAGACGGCTGGGAGAAAGTGGATCGCAGCTCGATCAAGTTCTCCATAGAGGACCTCGCGGGAGTGAAACTCACGGAGAAAGCTCTCGAAGGCAAGGTGGTGGTCGTCGACTTCTGGGCCACCTGGTGCGGTCCGTGCGTGCAGGAACTGCCTGAACTTGCCAGGTTCGCCCAAAACATCAAGGGGCGCAAGGACGTGGCTTTTCTGAGCTTCAGCGTGGACGACGACAAGGCCGATGTGGTGAGGTTCTTCAAGGACCGGAAGGAGAAGTTCCCGGTCTATATGGCGTCCAGTCTGTCGGATCGAATGGACGTCATCATTTTCCCTACCAAGCTCATCATTGATGCCCGCAAGGGAGCGCCGGGCCGGATCCGCTTCGTGAAAGAGGGCGTTATCGAGACGGCCGAACTCGAACATCGGGTGGCCGAGCTTCTCAAGAAGCCGTGAAGACGTCTAGACGCCGAGGGTCTTGCGAATGCCGGCGATCTGGCGGACGTGATTACCCAGGTGCTGGTTGAGAAAGATCATCACCTGAGTCGGGCCCAGCATGCCGACAAACGGATGTCGAAAGATCGCGCGGTCGTTAAGTACTCCGGGAAAGGCCTCGATGAACTCGCGCCAGTCTTCTCGAACCTCGGCCCAGGCCAGGCTCGCCCCTTGAAAATCTCCGACCTCGGGCACATCGGCGATCGACTTCGGGGCCTTGAACTTCATGGGCGAATGGATGCCCGCGACCAGGGCGGCGATCCGAAACCACGGCAGGATTCCCGCCTTCGCCAGAGCCGCGGGGTCCTGGGTCTTCTTCCTGATGTACTGAAGGGTGCCCGCTTCCGACTTGGTCAGATGGGCGATGACCTGAAGAATCGACCAGGTGGCGACATCGGGTTTCCGATTGAGGGTGGTGGCGTCGAGCGAGGCGAGGCTCTTGAGAAGAGTGGCCTTGGTCGCCTCCATCTTCTCGAAACCGGACTTGAGATCAGTCATTCGCTTCCCCTTTCAGCGGACGTTCCCCGGGTTTCTGCTTTGAACGGCGACCGGAGAGGTGGTGCGAACCGTCGGATACTTGATCCCGAGCTGTTCGAGGTACGTCTTGTACTTCGTGGGGTCGTAGTAGTAAGGACGCATTTTGTCCCGGTACTGCTCGAGGATCTCCTTGTTGAGGTGGATCGCGGGCTTGTCGTCGGCTTTCAGGAAGGAAATGTACTTGCGCTCCCTGGTTTGCACCTCGTTGAAGTACTTCCATGCGTCAATCACGATCTGGGGTTTGGCGAACAGATCCAGCAGGGTCGTGGCCATGACCTTGGCCCCGACGGTCGAGCCCTTGTGGGCGATGGGCGTAGCCATCGAGATGGCATTCCAGAAGCTGTGGCCGGGAAGATTCGGGATGTTCGCCGGATAGCTGAGGCTCACCGTAGGCATGTTCCACTCAATATCGCCGATATCGTCCGATCCACTGCCGGTGCGGGTCGTCTCGTCGGCCGGACCCTGCAGGTCCGTCACCTTCGTCTTCAAGCCCTCTTCCTTCACCGCCAGTTCGCGCTGAACCGCCTTGGCCAGAGTGACGTCATTGTCGTCCCAAATCGGCATGCCCACACGTTTGATATTTGCGTCCATGGCTTCAGCGACCGGCTTACTCGCGTGATGGTCCATGGCCGACCCGAGCAGGGTTGAGGTAAACGTCGTGTCGGTCATCATGGAAGCACCCTGAGCGACTCGGTTTCCGATGTCCCAGAGGTTCTTGGTGGTGATGTAGTCGGTCTCCCGGAAGTAGTACCAGACGCTCGCCTTCGAAGGCACCACGTTCGGCTGATCGCCACCGTCCGAAATCACAGAGTGGGAACGTTGGGTGTACTTGAGGTGCTCGCGGCGGAAGTTCCAGCCGACATCCATGAGCTCAACCGCGTCGAGCGCGCTCTTCCCGCGCCAGGGACTGGCCGCCGCGTGCGCGGCCACCCCGCTGAAATCAAAACGAACGGAAACGAGAGCATTAGAGGACTGGGTTCCCCAGGCCACCTTGAGGTCGGAATCAACGTGGGAGAAGAGTGTGATGTCGATGTCCTTGAAGAGTCCGTCACGGACATAGATCGCCTTGGAGCCGAGCAGTTCCTCGGCCACCCCCGGCCAGATCACGATGGTGCCGGGGATCTTCTCGCGTTCCATCACTTTCTTCACCGCAAGGGCGCCGACGATGTTCACGGCCATGCCGGAGTTGTGACCCTCGCCATGGCCCGGAGCGCCCGGGATCAACGCCTCGCGATACGCGACACCAGGCTTCTGAGACGCTTTCGGAATGCCGTCGATGTCCGTGCCTAAGGAGACCACGGGCTTGCCCGACCCCCAGCGCGCGAACCACGCGGTCGGCATTCCGGAAACGCCATTTTGAACCGCGAAGCCGTTCTTCTCCAGGATGCCTACAAGGTATTTCGACGTTTCCACTTCCTGGAAACCCAGTTCGCCGAAGCTGAAGATCTGATCCACCATCTGCTGGACCATGTCTTTATTCCTCTCAACCTCGGCGATGACTTCGGCCTTCAGAAGTTCGAGTCTCTTGGCCTCCATCGTCCCCGGCGGAGGCGGTGGAGCCGGGGTGGGCTTGGCCTTGGGTTGGGGGGCAAGCAGGACGGTCAGGGCGAACGCGGCGACAAGACTCATGCGGGGGATCTCCTCCTGGAGGTGTTGGGTTGGAAGGAGCCTACCGCAACGTCCGGAGGCCAACCGCCGTGATGCCGAATTGAAAACCAACAATGCGGCCAACCAGCTCCAAGCTCGTTAGCGAGAAGCGCCGGGGGTCGTCATTGCGAGCCGTGGACGTCCGTCGGACGTGACTATTGGGAGAAACCCCACACCGTCATTGCGAAGGCCAGATCGGTCTGGTTGGCCTGAAGCAATCTCCCGAGAGATTGCTTCACTGATCCCGGAACTTCGGCTCATTCGCAATGACGGAAAGGGGCTGAAATGGGGCGAACTCGCACGGGTTTCTCAGCAGGGCCCCGTCGTTTTGGGGTGGAGCGCGAAGCCTGGCCTCGGGCCACCGAAGCAATCCCTCGAGCGATTGCTTCAGGCCATGACGGACGGACAGTGGCCTTCGCAATGACGGTCATGGGGTTCCTTCCCAAAGTCACGGAGCGCGACGCCTGGCCTTGGGCCAGCGCGAAGCCTGCCCTCGGGGCACGTAGTCCGTGGACCGACTCGCAATGACGTGAGGGGGGTATAGGACGGACAGCACGAGCTTGGACCTGGTCGGTGCTCGGCTGCTCAGGCGTCGAGCTTCTCGCCCGGCTCTTTCACCGTGGTCGGTTTGAAGTCGAAGGCGAGGCCGTCGCCCGTGGGATTGAGCTTGATCGTGACTTCCCCGCCCGCCTCCAACGCGCCGAATAGGATCTCGTCGGTCAGCGGGTCACGCACATGTTCCTGAATGATCCGGGCCACCGGCCGCGCGCCGAACTTGGGGTCGTAACCTTTCCGGGCCAGCCATGCGCGGGCTTCCTCGGTCAGGGTGATCGCAACTTTTCGCTCGCGCAACTGCGACTCGAGCTCAAGGATGAACTTCGAAACGATCAACTCCATGGCCTCGAAAGGCAGCGACCCAAATGTGACGATCGCGGAAAGGCGATTTCGGAACTCGGGCGCGAACAACTTCTCGATCGCCCCCTTGCCGCGGTGCGCGGTGTCTTTCAAGGCGTCGCGCTGGAGACCGATGGCGCGGCCGCTCATCTCCTGCGAGCCGGCGTTTGAAGTCATGATCAGAATGGCTTGTCGAAAATCCGCCTTGCGGCCGTTGTTGTCGGTGAGGGTGGCGTGATCCATCACCTGGAGCAGGATGTTGAAGATGTCGGGATGGGCCTTCTCGATTTCGTCGAGCAGGACCACGCAGTAAGGATTCTTGCGAACCGCATCCACCAGAAGGCCGCCCTGGTCGAAGCCCACGTATCCGGGAGGCGCTCCCACCAGACGGGACACCGTGTGTTTCTCCATGTATTCGCTCATGTCGAAACGAATGAATTCGTTGCCGAGCTGCTTTGCCACCTGTTTCGCGAGCTCGGTCTTCCCGACTCCGGTGGGACCGGTGAAGAGGAAGCAACCCACCGGTCGATCGGCCGGACCGAGGCCGGCGCGCGACCGCTTGATGGCGTGGGAGACGAGTTTCACCGCGGGCTCCTGGTGGAAGACCACCCGATTCAGCGATTCCTCGAGGGTCCGGAGCCGTTCCTTCTCGGAGAGCGATGCCTGTTTCTCGGGAATCCGAGCCACCCGCGCGACCACTCGCTCGATCAAAGGCAGGTCGACGTTGCGGGGATCCACCTTGTCCAGACGCAGTGACGCACCCGCTTCATCGAGCAGGTCAAGCGCGCTGTCGGGCAAACGATGTTCGCGCATGTGCCTTTGGGCAAGCTTGGCTGCGCCGTCGATCGCGTCCTCTCCGATCGCGCACTCGTGGTGCTTCTCCAGCCGGTCTTTGAGACCAAAAAGAATCTGCACGGTGTCCGCCATCGATGGCTCTTCCACCACGATCTTCTGAAGTCTCCGGAACAGAGCCTGGTTCTTCTCAATCACCTTGAATTCGTCGAAGGTGGTGGCCCCGATGATCCGGATATCGCCCCCTTGAAGGATCGGCTTCACCATGTTCGACAGGTCGAGGGTGCCTCCGGTGGTGGCCCCCGCCCCCACCATGGTGTGGATCTCGTCTATGAAGAGGATGGGCTTCGGCCGTTTCTGAAGCGCCGCGATCACCTGCTTGAACCGTTCCTCGAAGTCGCCGCGGTACCGTGTGCCCGCGAGCATGGCGCCGGTGTCGAGAGCAAAGATCTCCGCGCCCTTCAGGAATTCCGGCGCGTCGTCCTTGAGAAGCGCTTGAGCCAGGCCATCGACGATCGCGGTCTTGCCCACCCCGGGGTCACCTACGAGGACCGGATTGTTCTTGCGCCTTCGGCAGAGGATCTCGAGCACCCGTCGCACTTCCTTCTCACGGCCGATCAGAGGATCGAGAAGTCCTTGCCGGGCGCGTTCGGTGAGGGAGGGGGCATAGGACTCGAGGGGATCGTTGGCGCCCGCCGGGCCCTCGTCGCCATCACCACCAGGGGCTGGACCCGCGGGCTGATTCTCCGGACGCTTCGACACGCCATGAGAAATGTAATTCAAGACATCAAGCCGGGTGATTCCCTGGGAAGCCAGGGTCTCGGCCGCGAAAGACTTCGGCTGCTGCATCAGCGCGGCGAGAACGTCGCCCACGTCCGCCTCGTTCTTCCCGGCGCTCTGCACATGGAGGACGGCTGACTGGAGAAGGCGGCGAAAACCGATGGTCTGCTGGGGCGCCCGCTTGGACCCATCGGGGACCCGGTCGATCTGTTCTTCGACGTAGACGGTCAGTCCCTTGATGAGTTGATCCACATCGACGCCCGAGCCGTGCAGGGTTCGCCGGCCCACTGGATCATGGGCAATAGCGAGAAGCACGTGCTCGGTGGTGAGGTGAGCATGGCGACGGTCCTGGGCTCCTTGGGCGGCGATCACAAGGATCCGTTCGAGAGCGGGAGTAAACATGACCCCTCAATGTTGCAACAAGTGGGCCTTCAGCCGGAAGGATGACGAGACATCGTCGATTCGCGCGGCGGCGACGCAACCGCGACCGAGGGACTGAGTGGGCCTGGCTGGTTCGACCGGCTTCCCTACTGGAGCCTCCAAATCATGAACGCGGCGAGAAGGGCCAGGCCGAGGAGGCTCCGCCATTCGCGATTCGCGAGCAGTCGGGTCAACTGGAACGTCGACTTGCGCGGGCCGCCCGGGCGGAGGCGCGGGACGAAGAGCGGCACGTGTTTCGCCCATTCGTGGTATTCGCTCGGGAACTTGTCCCGCAAAAACTTTGCCTCCTCCTTGATGATGAACGGATAGAACACCACGAGATAGGCAAGACCCGCGGCGACGGAGATGGGATGCCGCGCGCTCTCCACCAGCCCCATTGCCATCAGCACGCTGCCCAGGTAGAGCGGATTGCGGGTGTGGGCGTAGGGCCCGCCGGTGGCGAGTCGCAGGGTCTTCTCGATGTGACCCGACGCCCAGATCCGAATCAGCTCACCGAGGAGGGCCAGCGCGCCGCCCACCATCAGAGAGTGAGGCGTCGGCTCGGCGAAGAAGAGCGCCAAGGCGCCCGCGGTGTACCCCGCGCGAACTCTGACTCTCGGAAGATTCAAGCCGTTTCCCGGTCGGCCGAAGTGGACAGCCGACGCGACGCCGCTTCCAGGACCGCGCTCACCGGAATCTTCTTCATGATGTCCTGATGGGTGTCGCAGCTCCTCTTGTGGCACGGAGCGCAGGCCGGGATTCGGCGGACCACTTCATCGTTCTTGGACCAGGGTCCGTTGCGCGCCGGATCGGTCGGACCGAACGCGCCCACCAGCGGCGCACCCATCGCAGCCGCTATATGCAGGGGCCCCGTGTCGGCGGCGAGGAAGAGTCGGGAGATCCTGGCGAGGGCGGCGACTTCCAGAACCGAAGTCGCAGGCGCGCGTTTGGCGGCGCCGCCCGAAGCTTCGATCACTGCGCCGGCGAGTTCCTCTTCACCCGGTCCCCACAAGACCACGGGGGCCAGGTTCATGGCGGCAAGGCCGTTTGCGACCTGCCCCCACAACTCTGCGGGATAGAGCTTGTTCTCCCACCCACCTCCCGGAGCGATCAGGGCCAGTGGATTTGCGGTCGAGGCTTTGAACTCGGCCGCCATCGCCGCCGCTTCGTCGGGAATGACGAACGGGAACTCTCGGGCGCCGTGACTATCGATGCCGAGGCCCCCCAGCAGGACGTGATGTTGGTCGATCACGTGCACGTCTTCGGGGGTGCAGGCCACGGTCTCCGTCAACATGACGCTGGAGGAAGCCTCGCGGCGGTTGTCGGACATCCAGCCGATGCGACGCGATGCTCCGGAAAGCCAGGTCCAGAACGCCGATTTCCAGAGCCCCTGGGCATCGATAGCCACATCGGGATTGAAGTCGCGCAGGGTGCGGGCGATGCGAAACCGGTCGTTCCAGTCGTAAGCGGAAGCCTTGGGAAGAACGAAGACCGGGCCCAGGCTCTTGATGCAAGCGACGAGAGGCGCCGCGGGAGGCTCCACCGCCCACGCGACTTCATGACCCGCCTCGATGAGGGCGGCCACCATCGGCGTGGTGTGAACCACGTCGCCGATGGACGACAGACGGACGACCAGGATTTTCACAATCGTTGCTGAATCTATCGCGATGCGAGCCCGGCGAGGAGCGCGCTGGTGTTGTGGTCCTTCGGATCGCCGACAATCGCGATCCGCCCGCCGTAGCTTGCCACGACCGCGCGCTCGGGTACGGTCTCCTTCGTGTAGTCGGTGCCCTTGCAGTGCACGTCCGGCTTGAGTGCCCGCAGAAGGTTCTCGACGGTGTCCTCCGGGAAGATCACCACCCAGTCGACGACATGAAGAGCCGCGACCAGAAGGGCGCGATCCTGTTCGCTCTGGAGCGGTCGATTCTCGCCCTTGAGCTTACGCACCGAAGCGTCTGCGTTGATGCCGACGATGAGGATATCGGCCTCGGCGCGCGCGCCCTGGAGATACCGGGTGTGTCCCACGTGAAGGAGGTCGAAGCAGCCATTGGCAAGAGCGATGGTCTTCGAAGCGCGCCTCGCCTCCGCGCAAATCTCCATGAGCGCTTCAACCGTAGTGACCTTGGAGGCGGCGCGACGAAACGGCGCGGTCATACAAACGCCGACTTCCGAATGGCGTGTCGCAGTTCCCGAGCGGAAACCGTGGCCGTGCCGCGCTTCATCACCACCAGCCCACCCGCGATGTTGGCGAGATGGGCGGCCTCCAAAGCGGTGGCCCCCGCGGCGAGAGCCAGAGTGAAGGTGGCAATGACGGTGTCACCCGCACCGGTCACATCGGCCACTTCATCGCTGCCGAACACCGCGATGTGCCGGGGCGGGACGCCGGCTTCGAAGAGGGACATGCCGTCGCTTCCGCGGGTCACCAGAACCGCCGGGGTTTTCAGACGCGCCTGGAGCGTGCGCCCCGCCTTCTCCAATTTCCTGATGTCGTGGCCAATCGTGAGGTCGAGCGCTTCTTCAACTTCCGGTTCGTTCGGGGTCACCGCGGTGACTCCAGCGAGACCGAGAAGAGCATGGCGCGAATCGGCGGTGAGCGGCGCTCGATGTTTCCTGGCAAAGGCAGTCGAGAGTCTCAGGACTTCCTCGCTGACCAGCCCCAGACCATAGTCGCTCACCAGAACGCCATCCACGGGGCCGATCCGCTTCAACACTCGGCCAACGTGGGCCTCGCTCCACCGATGCTCGGTGTCCGACAGGGGGCGGGTGCGATCCATGCGAACGATCTGTTGCCGGGTGGAATGAAATCCCCCGCCCAGAATCCGGGTCTTGAGCGGTGTGCCATAGCCCCGAGCTCGACCGACGCCAAGCGTCTGGATACGCTTGCGCCGCAGCAGGGCCATCAAAGAGCGGCCGGTAGCATCGTTTCCGACGAAACCCACGGGGAAAGGCTCCCCTCCGAGGGTCTTGATGTTGTGGACGGCGTTGGCCCCGCCCCCCAACCGAAGGTCGGAGCCCTCGTATTGAAGAATCAGCACCGGAGCTTCGCGAGAGATGCGCTCCACTCGACCATTCAGGAATTCATCGATGACCAGATCCGCGACCACGGCAATCCGCCGGCCCTGAAACGCCGCAACTACCGCCAGAAGGCGCTTCTTGCTCGGCAGCGGGGAGCGCACGGGCGGTCGTTTGGAGCGGGAGGGTTTCATCAGTAGGACTCGACGATTTGAAGCGCCGCGTCGAGCGCATTCTCGGCGATGAGATCGGGCTGCCGCTTCCAACCGGACATCCAATACTCGATCTCACCCGTTCCATACCCGGTCTTCACCAGGCAGGCGCGCGCACCGACGTTCCATGCGAGTTCCAGATCTCCCAGACGATCTCCGACCACCCACGACGTCGAGAGATCGATGTCGAGATCTTTGGCCGCGCGATGCAGCATCCCGGGCCGGGGCTTGCGGCAATCGCAGTCCTGACGATACGGGGGAACGCCCGCCGAGGGATGGTGAGGGCAGTAGTAGATGCCGTCGATCCTCGCCCCCGAAGACTCGGCGCGAGTCTTTAGAACATCGTTGACTTCGGCAATCAGCGATTCCGGGAAATACCCGCGCGCCACTCCGGCTTGATTGGTCACCACCACGGCCAGGCGGTTGCCCGCGTTCACCGCGCGTATCGCGTCCACCGCGAAGGCGAACGGTTCGAACCGGGTGAGGTGATTGACGTAGCCCACCTCGTGAGACAGCGTTCCGTCGCGGTCGAAGAAAACAGCAGGCCGGCTCATGAACGCACCTCGCGAAGAAGAGCCTCGACCACCGACGCTGGCGCGACCGAGGTCATGCAGCGGTGATCGATGGGACAGATCGCGTGCCGGCAGGGCGAGCACTCGGCCACGCCGCGCACGAACGCGGCCTTGATTCCCACCGGATGCGTCTCGTCGGGATTGGTGGGACCAAAAACGCCGACGGTCGGAATGCCAAGCGCAGAGCCAAGGTGCATGGCCCCCGAATCATTGGCCACCAGGCCATCGAGGCACGACACGAGGCCTACCAACGCGCGTAGATCGGTCCGGCCACACAGATTCGTCGAAGGCGACTTCATGGCCCGCGCGACTGCCTCTGCCGAGGCCGCGTCCTCCGCGGAGCCGAGAAGAACTGCTTGGGCGCCCAGTTCCTCGTTCAAGCGATCGGCGGCGGCGGCAAATCGATCCGGGAGCCACCGCTTGGCCGAGCCTTTCGCGGCTCCGGGGGCGATGCCGAAGAAACGACCGGGGCCGATCAGGGCGCGGCCCGCGTCCTTCCAGAGGGCCGGAGGCGCTATGGACGTGTCGAGGGCGTCGCTCGTGGGAAGACCCATGGCGGCAAGCATCGCCCGATAGTAATGCAACTGCGAACGCCCCCGGACGGTTTGAGGGACAGCCGCCGCGCGGGTCAGAAGGAAACCGCGGCCTTCGGTGGAGTAGCCCCAGCGCTCCGGAACGCCGGCGACGGTGGTCGCGAGGGCGGTGCCGATGGAGTTCGTGAGAAGGATGGCCAGGTCGAAGCCGCCGCGCAGAGCCCGGATTTCCTGAACCAGGTCCCTCGCTTCGAGAACGGCGTCGACCTCCGGCACCGCCTCGTATAGAGACGCCACGGACGGCCGGGCCAAGACGCCAATCCGCGCTTTCGGGTACGCCCGCCTTATGTCGCGCACGGCCGGCAGCGACAAGACCACATCGCCGAGCCAGTTCGGCGCGCGAATCACGATTCGAGCCGGGGTCGGGTGGGTCACGCGGGGGCGGCTCCACTGGGAAGAAGCGGCTCCGGCGGGGTCTGTTTCGTGTGCCACCGACGGTGCATCCAAAGCCACTGGTCGGGATTCTCGCGAATCGCGGCCTCGGTCGCATTCATCATGGCCTGGGTGAGGGCATGAACCGCGTGGTCCCCGGTCCCAAAACCGCGAGGGTCGATGGGCGCGTCGTAGATGACGCGATATCTGAAATCGGGAGTCGTCACCGAGCGACAGGGGAGAACCATGGCCCCGGTCTTGATGGCCAGCTTGGCCGCGAAGGGGGTGGTGCAGGCGGGCCGGCCGAAGAAGTTCACGAAGATGCCTTCCTTCTCCTGAACGTTCTGATCGACCACGAAGGCGACACCCTGGGCGGCTTTGAGACGACGCATCGAGCGGATCATGGCGTGTTCCTTCGGGATCACTTCATTGCCCGAGTTCTCGCGCAGCGCGGTCATGGCGCGATCGAGGGCCGGATTGTCGAGGGGGCGGACGACCACTCCGATCGAACCAAAATGTTGGGGGTGAACGATTCCGTGGGTCTCCCAGTTCCCAAGATGGCCGGTGATGAGCACCACGCCGTGCGGCGAGCGGTGGGCGAGTTCGGCATGCTCGCGGCCTTCAATGGTCACGAATGGATCGACCGACTTCGGTCCTTTCGCGAGGATCCGGACCAGGTCGAACATCACGCCCCCAAAATGAATCCACACGCCCCGGGCGGTGCGATCGACCTGGCCCTCGCTCCATTCCGGAAAACTCTGCCGGAGATTGTCTTTGGCGATGGCGAGGTGTTTTCGGTCGAGGGCGGCCACGAGCGCGCCCAGCGCGCGTCCGATGCGCAGAAAGACCGACCGCGGAATCACCCGGGCCAGGGCCTTGAAGCCGCCAAAGGCCAGAGCCTCCAGAGCGAAACGAATTCTTCGACTCACTTTCCTGCCTTGATTCTGGCCAGGATCACGCGGTCAATCCGTTTGAGAACCTCGGGGAGCCGCTCGATGTCCAGCCGCGCCGACAGAACGAGCAGAGGAAGGGAACCGGGCCAGGCGCGAATGCGGACGGCATCCTTGGTGGTGGTCACCACGGCATCGGCGCCGGCCTTGAGGGCGGAGTCGGAAACGTCGCGAAGATCCTGTTCTCCATAGGGATGGTGATCGCGGAAGAAGCGCTGGCCGACCACGCTTACCCCGCACGCGCCGAGGTCTTTCGCGAAGCGTTCGGGCCACCCGATGCCGCAAAAGGCAAAGGCGCGGGTGGGATGCTGCACCTCCCGGCCGGTGCCCTCGACCGGGAAGAAACCAAAGTCGGCGCGGGAAAGCGAGAACACGTCCTTCGGTCTGTGAGCGCGCAGCCTATTTACCCTGGGCCCATCCGTTTCCCGATCCGTGAAGACCATGTCGGCAGACTCGAGGGCCCGGGGGGACTCCCTCAACCTTCCCGCGGGCAGAACCCGCTCCCCGAGTTCACGCTCACTCGTGCACACGATGTCGAGATCCCGAAACAAGCGGAGGTGCTGAAACCCCGAATCGACAAGCACGATGCACTTGCCAAATCGCTTTTCGAGAAGGCGGCCCGCGGCGACCTTGTTCCGCCCTACCACAATCGGACAACCGGGCAGCTCGTGGGCGAGCAGAAGGGCCTCGTCGCCCACCGCCGCGGCGGTCTCAAGCGGCCGCTCTCCGTCCGAAACCACCCGCGGTTCTGCAGTCTCACCGCGATAGCCATGGCCCAGGACGCCGACGGCCGGGCCGCGGGAGACCAAGGCCCGCGCGAGTTCGATGACCGTGGGAGTCTTCATGGATCCGCCCATGGACAGTCCCCCGACGCTGATCACCGGAGAGCTCAGGCGTTCCGTTTCAAACACCCCGCCTGCGTAAGCCCTCCGGCGAAAAGAGGCCCCAAGACCGAAGAGCCACCCCAGAGGGGCCAGAATCGAAAGCGCCTCTCGCAATGGGTGTTAATGGCAGGACGCAGCCGAATTCACTTCGGCGAAGTCCTCGGGGGTTCGGGGGGCTGAGCAGGCATGCGAAGGGCATTGCGGCCCCCCGGCTCAATGAGGCCCGAAAGCCCGTCGACCGTGCGTCCGAGGGCGCCTCGATTCGGCTCGATCAGAGTGCGGCCCTTGCCCCCGACTTCATCGCGGCGCGCCTTATCGGTCACGAAGGAGATGATCTCTCGCGCCAGTTCGGCCGCGTCCTTGACGAACACCAGCGCTCCCTCGCGGTGAAACTCGTTGGCGATCTCCTGGAAGTTCTGGACGTTGGGCCCGGTGAGAACCGGCACTCCGCTCGCCGAAACCTCGAGGACGTTGTGGCCTCCCTGGGGAAGGAGCGAGCCGCCCACGAACCCTACGGTGGCGAGAGAAAACACCGAGGCGAGCTCACCAAGTGTGTCGAGCAGAAGCACATCCTCCGCCTTCCACTGGCCGGGTTCAAGGTCGGTCCTTCGCACGCAGCGAAGGCCGGCAGCTTCAACGATGGCCGGTATCTCCGCAAACCGGTCGGGATGGCGAGGGGCGAGAATCAAGCCGATGTTCGGGACTTTCTCGCGGACCAGATGAAGGGCCTTAAGAAGGATCTCCTCTTCCCCGGGGACGGTGCTGCCCGCCACGACAATCGGCCGGGCCGGGTCGGAGAGGATGATCCGGGCCAGGCGCTCCTTGGGGCGGGCGGTGTCGAGCGCGTCGAACTTGAGATTGCCCGTCACCTTGACCCGCGCTTCGGGCGCGCCCATGGTCCGGATTCTTTCCGCGTGCGGTGCGGCCTGCATGAAGAAGGCATCAACCTTCGAGAGCGTGCCGCGCAGGAGGCTTCGAATCTGCCGATAGCGGGGGTACGAGCGCGGGGAGATTCGACCGTTCACGAGCGCGATTTTGGTGCCTCGAGCATGAGCCTCGTGAATGAGATTCGGCCACAACTCGGTCTCGACAATCACCAGAAGGTCGGGCCGAAGGGTGTCCAGGACCTTGCGAACCGGCGACGGAAAATCAAACGGCGCGTAGAACAGGCCGTCGATTCCGTGGACGCGCTGACGGGCCACCGCATTGCCCGCCACGGTGGAAGTGGAGAGAAAAATGCGGTGCTTGGGGAACCGCTTTTTGAGCGGCTCCACCAGGATTCGGGAGACCAGAACCTCGCCCACCGAAACCGCATGGATCCAGATCGACCGATCCCCATCCACATTCAGGTAGACCGGCAGGGCGCCGAAGCGTTCCTTGAAGTTGGCGGTGTACCGGTTCGTTCCCCGACCTCGCCAAAGGAAGAAGGGGGCCGCAAAAGCGAAGCCAAGGCCTAGAAAGAAAGTGTAGATCGAGAGCATGGGCTTTGGGATCGAGGAGCCGCTCCGCGAACTATAGTCGCGGTAATTAGCGGGAGGCTCCTGGGCGTGAGAGAAATACCGAAGAGCCGGATGGCCTCACCCCTGCTCGCTTCCGTCGGCCGGGTGGTCTATCGATGGCTCGGGTGGACGTGCACCGGGCAGACGCCTGCCTATAAGAAGTACGTGATTCTGGCCGCCCCCCACACTTCGAACTTGGACGGCTTCCTGCTCATCCTTGCCGCCTCGATGCTGAAGCTGAATTTCTCCTTCTTCGGGAAGCACACGCTTTTTCGGGGACCCCTCGGCTGGTTCATGCGCCAGGTAGGCGGGATACCGCTCAACCGGACCCGAAACCAGAGCTTCGTGGCCGAGGCGGTGGGCTGGTTCGAACGGAACGAAGCCTTTGCCATCGGGGTCGCACCCGAAGGCACGAGGAAACTCACATCCGGCTGGAAGACCGGCTTCTACTACATCGCCTTGCAGGCCAAGGTGCCCGTGGTTCTGGGCTACATCGACTATGCGAAGAAGGAGGGCGGGATCCTCCCCGAAGTCCTGATCCCCACCGGCGATATCGACCAGGACTTCGAGACGTTGAGGCGCAACTACGGCCCTCTGACCGCCCTTTATCCGGAATGGAAGGCGCCTATCGTGCCGCTTCGCAGCGGGTGGGGAGATTCGCCATCCGAGGCCGAGGAAAGAGTGCAAGTAACCATTCCCGCGAAACAACATCTGAACCAGCAGAGAAAAGAAGAGGAGAATCACTTCATGGCACAGCCTTCGATCATTTCCAAAGCTTCCAGCCTGGCCCTCAAAGGGCTCGGCTACGTCGACTGGGTCCCCGGGATGCTGACCCGCCTGGTGGTTGGCTTTGCGTTCTTCGACTCGGGTCGCGGCAAACTCGCGAACATAGAGAACACGGTGAACTTCTTCACCGACCTGGGGATTCCGTTTCCCGAGCTGAACGCGGCGTTTGTCTCGCGCCTTGAATACTACGGCGGCATGCTCCTGCTCCTGGGCGTCGCGACTCGCATCGTCGCCCTGCTGCTCTCCTCCACCATGATCGTAGCCCTTCTGACCGCCGACCGCGAGACGTTCGTGGGCGCGTTCACGCGAAGCAGCGAGGTTGGCCTCTCCGACGTCGCTCCCTTCGTCCTCGGGGTCTTTCTCTCCTGGCTGGTGGTCAAGGGCGCAGGCGCTCTCAGTGTCGATGCCTTGTTGAAGCGGGTGGTCCAAAAGAAGGAAGAGCCCGCCTAAGATCCCGATCTTGGGGCCTTCAACCACCGCCGAGCACGATCGTCTTCAGCGAGGGGCCTCGGGGGGCGAGGGCTGGCGGCTTTTCGGACCGTATCTGGCCGAGCGCCAGTGGGGTACCATCCGCGAGGACTACTCCGAGCACGGGTCGTGCTGGGACTACTTTCCCCACGACCACGCAAGATCGAGGGCCTACCGCTGGGGCGAGGATGGTCTCCTCGGCTTCTGCGACCGTGAAGCCCGGCTCTGTTTCGGCCTCGCCTTGTGGAACGGCCGCGATCCGATTCTGAAGGAGCGGCTCTTCGGCCTCGCCGCCCCCGAGGGAAACCATGGCGAAGACGTCAAGGAGCTGTACTACTACCTCGACTCGACACCCACCCATTCGTACTTCAAGGCGCTCTACAAATATCCGCTCTCCGCTTATCCGTACGAACGGCTGGTTCGGGAAGGCCGAAGTCGCAGCATCCTGCTTCCGGAGTTTGAGATCGAAGACACCGGCGTCTTCGATCGAAATCACTACCTCGACGTCACCGCGGAGTACGCGAAAGCCTCTCCGACCGACATGGCCATTCGAATCACCCTGGCCAATCGTTCAGGCGACGACGCGCTCCTTCATGTGATCCCCCAACTCTGGTTTCGGAACACCTGGGCCTGGGGACGAGAGGCTGAACCCGGATACGGCCCGAAACCAAACATGCGTCTGGGAGCGCGCCGTTGCGTGGCCCTGGAGCAGAGGGACCTGGGCCGGTATCTGTGGGAGGCCGGCCTCTCCTCGTCCGGGGTGGAACCCCAGCTGATCTTCACCGAGAACGAAACGAACATGGAGCGGATTTTCGGCTCCGCGAATCCAGGACCATTCGTCAAAGATGCGTTTCACGAACGGGTGGTAGGCGGCCGGTTGGGCGCAGTCAATCCGGCGAACGAGGGCACCAAGGCGGGGGCGCTCTATCGGCTCATCGTCAAGGCACGGGAGACCGTGGTGCTCCATCTGCGGCTCGCCTCGGAAGCGGACGTGCAGGCCCGGCTCGGGTTGAGGGATGTCGAAGAGACGATTCGAACGAGGGCTTCGGAAGCCGATCGGTTCTACGAAGCCATCCTCCCCCCAAGCGCCACCTCCGACGAGAGGAACGTGCTGCGCCAGGGCTACGCGTCGCTCCTGTGGTCGAAGCAGTTCTACAACTTCAACGTTCCGGACTGGATCAGCGGCGACCCCGCTCAGCCCGCACCGCCGGCCAAACGACTGAAGGGACGCAACTGGGATTGGACGCACGTCGTCAACCACGATCTCATTTCCGTTCCCGATAAGTGGGAATACCCCTGGTACGCGGCCTGGGACCTGGCCTTCCACATGATTCCCTTCGCTCGCATCGACCCTGCCTTCGCGCGCGACCAGTTGGCCCTGTTTCTCAGCGACCGGTACATGAATCCCTCCGGCCAGCTTCCCGCCTACGAGTTTGCCTTCGGCGATGTCAACCCGCCGGTTCATGCCTGGGCCTGTCTTGACGTCTATCGGCTGGCCGGAGAGGAGGACCCGGAGGCGCGGGCGTTTCTGGCCTCGACCTTCGACCCCCTGGTCCGGAACTTCCGCTGGTGGCGAAGCCTGGAGGAAGTCGAAGGCAGCCGCCTTCTGCGCGGAGGCTTCCTCGGTCTCGACAACGTGGGCGCTTTCGATCGGGGCGTCTCCCCGCCCCTGGGCGGATATCTGGAGCAAGCCGATGGCACGGGCTGGATGGCTTTCTTCGCCCTCAACATGCTTTCCATGGCGGTGGAACTGGGAAAGGACGCGCCGGCCAGGTACGACGATCTGGCCATCGAGTTCTTCGATCAGTTCGCGACCACCGCCCATGCCATGAATCAGCCGGACGGGCGCGGCCTGTGGAGTGAGGAGTACGGTTTCTATTTCGATCACGTCAACGCCTTTGGAGACCGGACGCCCCTTCAGATCAGGTCCATGGTCGGCCTCATCCCTTTCCTCGCGGTATGCGTGCTGGAGCGTGGCGCCCTCGACCATCTGCCCGGGCTCCAGAAGCGGGTCGATGCGTTCCTGCAGGAGCGGCCCCACATCGACTTCCCCCCGGAAGGCAGCGAAGAGGGGGTACGTTCGGACCGGGCGATCCTCGCCATCCCTTCCCGGGAACAACTGACCAGGATCCTCGCGCATCTGCTCGACGAGTCCTCGTTCCTCGCCCCCACCGGAGTGAGGTCGCTTTCGAAGCGCCACCTTCTTGAACCGTTTCTTCTCCAGGCTCCCGGCGGCGAGTACCGCGTGGAGTATGCCCCGGAGGAATCGAGGACCCAGGCCTTCGGAATCAATTCGAACTGGCGCGGCCCGGTCTGGTTTCCCTTGAACTACCTTCTGGTGGAAGCTATGGGTCGGTATCACGACTTCTATGGAGAAACCCTGCGCGTCGAATGCCCCACCGGATCGGGCGTCTTCATGAATCTGAAAGAAGCCGCGATCGAGATCGAGCAGCGTCTCGCCTCCACCTTCCTGGCCGACCGGAATGGCCGTCGGCCGTGTCATGGCGACAGCCCGCGCTATCAAGCGGAT
>JANLSZ010000271.1:0-12693 GCA_031362685.1 Vicinamibacteria bacterium
CCACACCCAGCACCGACCCCTCGCGCAGCCCCCGCTCGATCTCGCGACGCTTCAGCGGCAAATACCCCCCGCGATACCCGCGGATCACACCCTCCGACCCAGGCTTGCTCTCGAACATGTCCTTGAGATACGTCACCAGCACCTCGGTAGCCAGACGCGAAGGCGCGAACACGATGGTCTGCAACCCCTTCTCCAGAAACCGCGACGCGATATCGCGCGCCGAACCAAGCGCCGACTTCCGAATCCCAAGCTGCCGATTCACCACCGGAGGGTTGTAGATCGCAAAGTACCGATCCCCGCGCGGAGCCCCGCTCTCCTGAATCCACTCCACAGGCTTCCCGGTGAGCGCCGTCGCCAGCTCCGCCGGATTCCTGATGGTCGCCGAAGAGCAAAGAAACTGCGGATCGCTCCCATAGAACCGGCACAGCCGCCGCAGCCGCCGCAAAACGTTGCCCACGTGCGACCCATAGACCCCGCGGTTCATGTGCAGCTCGTCGATCACCACGTACTTCAGGTTCTCGAACAGCTTCACCCACTTCGTGTGATGCGGCAGGATCCCCTTGTGCAGCATGTCGGGGTTCGTCACCACGATGTGCGCCTTCGACCGGATGGCCTTCCGAGCATCCTGCGGCGTGTCGCCGTCGTAAGTGAAGGTAGCGATGTCCTCGCCCAGCGCCTCGATGGTCGCGTAAAGCTCGGCGAGCTGATCCTGAGCCAGCGCCTTGGTGGGGAAGAGGTACAGCGCCCGCGTGTCGGTGTCCTTGATGATCGAGTCAAGGATGGGCAGGTTGTAGCAAAGCGTCTTCCCCGAGGCCGTGGGCGTCGTCACCACGAAACTCTTCCCGGCCTTAGCCAGGTCATAAGCCGCCCGCTGGTGCGTGTAGAGCTGATCCAGCCCCCGCCCACGCAGATACTCGACGAGCTTGGGAGCCAGGTCGGGAGGCAGCGGCGCAAAGCTCCCAGAGGTGGCGGGGTAGTACCGAAGGGCCACGACCACGGGGTCCGTGGCCAGGCTCTTCTCGATTTCAAGCCCCTTGAGGATGCCGATGAGCCCGCCTTGCCCGCCGTCTCTGGCGAGAGCGGTTGAGCCGGGGTCCTGGGCGCCCCCCGCCCCCGTCATTGCGAGGAGCTCTTCGGACGGAGGCGACGAAGCAATCTTTGGTCCCGGCCCGTCTCCAATGGTCTTCACAGGGAGAGATTCTTCCATAGCGCCATGTTCGTACGATGGAAGGCCGTTTGGGGTCCTTTTCCATCCCGCGGGGATTCCTCCCCTCCGTCATCGCGAGGAGGGCGTCGGATGGCTTCCGAGCGCGAAGCCTGCCCTTGGGGCACGAAGCGATCCCGTACCCGATCCCGAACGCGGGCCTGTTCGGGCCGCCGGACGAGTCGAGCGGGCTGGGACGCAGCCCTGCGTGACCTTCAGGGGCGCGGGTACGCGAGGTCGATCGGCCATATTCCACGGTCGTGGACGTCATCCTCGCAAAGGCGAGCGAACGTCGCCAAAGTCGCCTCGTAGGTCTCGACCGCGATCAGATTCATGGCGAGTCCCGTGGCTAGCTGTGATTTCTCACCACGTTGTTCACCTGGGGCCAATCCTGAGATGTTTGTGGCCACTCCCCGAGAACGTGGCGAGCGTTGAAGTCCGCGTTCAGGTGAAGCCCGCGGAAGGTCGGCCCGAGGCGATCACGAAGCTGCTGGCCTTCATCAGGGCTCTCCCGCCGGGAACTCGGACCCAGGAGGAGGTCGACGCAGAGATTGACGAGGGCCGCGGGAAGCGGCGTGTTAGATTCCGGCCATGAGCACCATCGCTGAGATCGAGACAGCCATCGAGAGGCTGCCAGCCCCGCAGGTGGACCAACTCGCTCGCTGGCTGGAGGCGTTTCGCAAGCGGCGCGCAACGCCGTCGTCAGTTGAGACATGGCTGGAGAAGGCCCGAGGCACGGCCACCTCTGGCGTGACGACGGCGAAAGTAACGGCCCTGACGCGCGGTGAGGATTGATGGCCCTGCTCGATTGGTCTCAGTGTCCAGCCGTGGAGAGCATTCCCGGCAAGGTCAGCGGAGCCTGGGTGTTCAAGGGGACACGAACGCCCGTGGTGACCGTCTTCGAGAATCTGGAAGATGGCATGTCCATCGACGAAGTGATGGAGCAGTTCCCGGTCAGTCGGGAGCAAGTGAAAGCGGTGCTCGAGTTCACCGCCCGCAGCCTCGAAGCGCCCGTGCGCTGATGCGCATCCTCTTCGACAACGGAACGCCGAGGGGCGTTGCGCAGTCGCTCCACGGTCATATCGTTGAAGAAGCGCGCTCGCGCGGATGGGACACACTTCGCAACGGCGAGCTTCTCGACGCCGCTGAAGCCGCCGGATTCGATGCGTTCCTCACGACTGATCGGAATCTCAGGTACCAGCAGAACCTATCCCGCCGCAGGATCGCCATCATCACCCTTGGCAACGGAAGGTGGAGACTTGTTAAAAAGCGGCTTCGCGAAATAGTCGCGGCCGTCAACGCCGCGACTCCGGGCAGCTTTTTCGAGGTGGAGATCCCCATCGATTAGTGGGGGGGACGAGCCGATGACGGTCGTCGCGGCCCTGCGGGCTTGCGCAGGTCTACGGAGTCCCGACGAAGGCGCTGAACCAAGCGGTCAAGAGGAATATCGGCCGGTTTTCGTACGACTTTCGATTCCAGGTGACTCGAAGCGAGTTGGCGGAGGTGGTCACAAATTGTGACCACCTCTCACGCCTTAGATTCTCCGCTGTCCTTCCCCTGGCCTTCACCGAACACGGGGCGATCATGGCTGCGTCGGTCCTGAATAGTTCACGGGCGATCGAGATGAGTGTCTTCGTCGTTCGAGCGTTCGTGCGGCTGCGCGTACAAATGCCGAGATCGGTAAGCATCTGGCGCTTCTGGAGCGCCGTGTGACCGCCCACGATGGCGCATTGAAGGAGGTGTTCTCCGCGATTCGGGGACTTCTTCAACCCGCCCGACTTCCTCGGAAGCAGATTGGGTTTCATACGACGGCAACGTGACGAATGCGCCGGGTGGTTGGGGGGACTACAGCCGCGAGATTGCTTCCTCGGCGACTTCTCGATGCCCTCGTCGCAATGACGGAGGGGGCCGCCTCGCTTTCTCACTTCTTACCCCACGCCGCGGCCTGGTCCGGCTTGCCCCACGCCTGATAGAGCTGAACGATCCAGCCGCGGGCCTCGTCCAGGTGGCGCGTGGTCGAGGCTCCCATCCATCCTGGCTTTTCTTTTCGTTCGACCATTCCACGATAGCTGCCGATCAGCAACGGTTCCGCGTCCCGGTATTTCTTCTGTCCTGACAGGCTCGCCCCCAACAGGCTCTCGGCCCGGAATCGCGGCCAGTCCTCCGGGCTTTTCTTCCGATTGAACTCGAGAGCCTCTCGTGCGAGGCGTTCGCTCTCCACGAACTTGCTTTGAGAGAGAAGGGCGAGGGCGAGGTCGGCAGCACCCTCCATGGTTTCCGGGTGATCCGAGCCCAGCGTCCGTCGCCTTCCCGCGAGGGCCTCTTTGATATTGGCCTCCGCCAGGGTGAACTTTCCCTGCCGCTGGTACATGGCGCCGCTATCGGAAAGGAAACCGAGCGTTCGCGGATGGTCCCGACCCATCACACGGCGGCTGATCTCGATGACCTGCGCGAAGAGCGTCTCGGCCTCTGCGTACTTGCCTTGCTTAGCCACGGTGTCGGCCAGATTGCCCATCGACAGCAGTGTGTCGGGATGCTCAGGGCTCAGCACGCGGCGTTGAGTGGTCATCGCCTGCCGGTACAGCGTCTCCGCCTGCGCGTACTTGCCTTGCGACCAGTAGACGTTGGCCAGGTTGTTCGTCGAGGTCAGGGTGTCGGGATGTTCGGCGCCCAGCACGCGACGCCTTATCTCCAGCGTCTGGCGGTAGAGCGCTTCGGCCTCCGAATCTTTGCCCTGCGCTCGGTAGACGTTGGCGAGATTGTTCATGGAGTACAGCGTGTCGGGATTGTCCGTCCCCAGGACCCGTCGCTGGACCTCGACGGCTCGGCTGAGAAGTGTCCAGGCCTCTGGATACTCGGATTGAAGCCAGGCCGTTCGTCCGAGGCGGCTCATGGTGGTGAGTGTCTTCGGGTTCTCTTCCCCCAGCGTCCGTCGGTAGAGGTCCAGCGCTCGTTCGAGCTGTTTCCGCGCTTCGGTGTAGAGCCCGAGCTGGTAGTACGTCCGACCGATGGTGTCCTGGATGGCGGCTTCCAGTTCCGGTTGCTTCTCGAACTTTCCATGGACGCTGGCCGCCGCGCGGTCGAGCGCTGTCCGCACCTTCAGTTCGGGATCCGGTTTCGATGACTGATTCGAGGCGCTCGCCTGCGCGAGCAAATCGTTCTGAAGGAAGTCGATCACCGCGCGCGCCGCGGTCGCTTCCTGGTCGGCCCGCTTGCGCTGCTCCTCCGCCGCGAGTTCCGCCTTGTGCGCTCGCACCGCCTCGCGCGTGCTCGCCACCACTCCAATGACGAGGGCCAGGAACACCGACGCGATCCCCGCCACCAGAGTCTTGTGCCGCCGCGCGAACTTGCGGACCTGATAGGCGGCGCTGGGCGGCCGCGCCGTGATCGGCTCGTCGGCCAGATAGCGCCGAATGTCGCCGGCCAGTTCCGCCGCCGACGCATATCTTCGTGTTTTGTCCTTTTCGAGCGCCTTCGTGACGATGGTGTCGATGTCGCCGCGATAGCTGTTGTGAATCGCGCTTAGAGGTGCGGGCTCCTCTTCCCGGATGGCCTGCACCACTTCGTGCATCGCCTTGCCGTGAGTGGCGTAGGGCATCTTGCTCGCGAGCAGCTCGTACAGGATGACGCCGAGCGCGTAGACATCGCTGCGGATGTCGAGGCCCTGCGGGTCGGCCAGCACCTGCTCGGGGCTCATGTAAGCAAGCGTCCCGACCAATTGCCCCAGGTCGGTCTGACGCGTCGCGTGCGCATCGGAGTCCGTCAACAACGCCACTCCGAAATCCAGGACCTTCGCGTGGCCGTTCGTATCCACCAGAATGTTGCCGGGCTTCAGATCGCGGTGGATGATGCCGCGAAGATGGGCATGGTGCACCGCATCGCACACCTGCACCATCAGGGCGAGGCGCTGGGGCGTGGTCAGGCTCCGACCGATAACGTATTCCCTCAGTCTTTCGCCCCGGATGAACTCCATGGCGAAATAGGGTTGCGGACCGAGGCCGCTGTCTGCTGTTCCCGCCTCATAGATCTGCGCTATTCCGGGATGTTGTAAACGTCCAAGAGCTTCGGCCTCCCTTTTGAAGCGACGCAGGACCTTGTCGCTCGAAAGGCCCGGCCTGATCACCTTCAACGCGACGATGCGCTGCGGGTGCAGCTGCTCGGCCTGGTAGACGGTCCCCATGCCGCCTTCGCCCAGCAGGGCAAGGATCCGATAGTCACCGATGATTTCGGGTATCACCCGAAAATCGAGTTCGGGCGCGTTGGACGCGTTCGAGGGATCGCGCGTCGCCGTGAGGTGCGTCTCTGGGTGCAGGGGATCGGCCGGAGCCGGTTGGTCAGCCATTCCTTCTCTTCCGGCCCAAGGGTCTGCTGGCCAGCGATGGTATCCGCTTCTTTCCCGGCCGCGTCCTGTCGATTTCGGCATCGCAGGTCGCCTGTAGTCGGGCGACGAGAGACCGCCTTGGCGCCCGCTCGTTCAGGGCCATTTGATCGCGACGCTCGCGTCGACGACCAGACGCATTTGGATGCGAGCCTCTCGGAACTCCATGATGGCTTGAGCGCTGTCGAACTGGCCGAAGTCCCGCCCGAGTTGCTTCCGGCGTTCCGCGAAGCGGTCGAGGAGGTCTTGAGGGAAGCGGGGCAACTTCTTGATGTTCTCGATCAGTCCGGCGACAGTCATGGCGAATCTCGCTCAAAGATGATACGACGAGGGAGGATCGGCGGGGTTGTGGGGGAACCTGGACCACGAGATTGCTTCCTCGGCCGCTTCTCGATGGCCTCGTCGCAATGACGGAGTGGGGGTTAGATGTCTCGGAGCGAATAGCTCGTGCTGCGTCCGCCTCCATCGTCTTTTCTCAGCACGCCTTGCTTAACCAGGTCTCGAATGTCCCGTAGCGCGGTGTCATGAGAATTCTTGGCAAGCGTGGCCCACTTTGAGGTTGTCAGCTTTCCGGTGAGTCCATCAAGCAGTCTGTTGAGGACGGCGCGCTGGCGTTCATTGATCGTCACGTTCGCATGGCTCTCCCAGAACCTCGCTTTGCGAAGGACGGCTGCGAGCGTGACCTCGGTTCCTTCGAATGCGCGCCGCAGGCATCCGAGGAACCATTCCACCCAAGGCGTGACGTCGAGCGTCCCCTTTTGCGTGCGTTCAAGAATGTCGTAGTAGGCGCTCCGCTCCTGCAGTATCTGCGCAGACATACTGTAGAAACGTTGGGGGCTGCCCTCAGATCGTGCGAGGGCCCAATCCGCAATGGCTCGGGCGATCCGGCCGTTGCCGTCGTCGAGCGGATGGATCGTCACAAACCACAAGTGGGCCAAGGCTGCGCGTAGAACTCCATCTGTCTTGTCGGCCCGATTGTTTGCCCAGATGAGGAACTCGGACATGTCTCGATCGAGCAGGGAGGCCGCCGGCGCCTCGTAGTGGACCTTCTCCTTTCCGATCGGACCGGAGACAACCTGCATCGGGCTGGCTTCGTCGGCTCGCCACGCGCCGACTGTCATCCTCCGCATGCCGCTGCGTCCGGTTTGAAACAGCGCGCCATGCCAGGCGAAGAGACGCTCCTGGGTGAGAGGCTCGTGAAAGTTCTGCGTGGCATCGAGCATCATCTCCACGACCCCTTCCACTTCGCGCTCAGCCGGCCGTGTCCCGGCCGTCTCGATGCCCAGGCGTCGCGCGATGGAGGACCGGACCTGGTCGGCCGGCAGCCTCTCTCCTTCGATTTCGCTGGACTTGAGCACGTCGAGAGTGAGCGTCTCGAGTTGGGCTTCTCTCCGCAACGAGAAACCGAGGCCTTCCATCCTTCCCAGCAGCCGACCCTGTCGGTGACGTATGTCCGCGAGAGGGCCGGCCAGCGTCTCGGAACTCCAACGGAATTTCGGCCAGTCGCTGCGTTGGTGGATGTATTCGGCCATTCTACGCACCATATGCGTACATTAAGCCAAATACTCGCCGCATGTCAATGGAATCGACGCATTCGGCGCGTCGATTAAATCCCATGTTCGACGCAAGGTTGAGGATTCAGACAGTTCTCCGGCCCATCGGAACAATGTACAAGGCAGGCTTCGCGCCAGCTGTGACGGTTTGGGGTCCCTTGCCCCGGGAATTCAGGCCCGCCGTCATCGCGAGCAGGCCATCGGATGGCCGCCGAGCGCGAAGCCCGGCCACGAAGCGATCCCGCTCCGTTCCCGACCTCCGCGTGCGGGCGCCTACCCTACCGTAGTCGTGGAAGGAGTCGCCCTGCGCGCTCCCGATATCTCTCCCACCGTGGGCCGAAGCGTTCGTGAAGCAGCCGTTCCTCCCTGGGAATCCGGACCGCTGCGACACTGAGAACCAATATGAGGCCGGAAAGACCCAGAAGCCAGTTCGCGGTAAGGGGCAGCACAAGCAGCATTATTCCGATGAACGCCGCGTAAATGGGGTGGCGAATCCGGCGATAGGGCCCGGTTGTCACGAGTTCATGTTCGTCGTGGAGTCCCACCCCGCCCCGGTAGCTGGTTCCCAGGGTGCGAAAGCTCCAGGCAAAAAACGCGAGGGTTGGAAGCAGCAGGACCACCGCAAGCCACCTCATCGCCGTGGGCACCGCAAGGTAGGCTCCACCAACCGCCTGGGGCCAGAAGAGCCATGCCATGAGGGTTGAGTAGAAAACGAGACCCAGGGCGGCCCGGACCACGATCAGTCCTCGGACTTCGTGGGCGAGGTGATTGAGGGTGCCTCCGTGCCGTCTCACCGCCTGCCGGGCCGTGGTTGCAGCCACGGAGACCGCGAAGGCGAAGGCGGCGACAAAGGCCAGCCTGAACAACATCTCGGCGCTGCCCGACCACAGCATCGACTCACTCGAAGCACCTTCACTTGTCGCTTCCTTCTCGTCGATTTCGCCTACAGGCTTTTCCAGTTGGCTTCAAACACTCTTCTTTTCGCGTCAATTGGCTTTTCTTGAATATCGAGAAATGAAAAGCCGATGTTTTCGCCGTGATAGGTACTGATGTCAATTCCGCGCGCACCATCTTCGCCGACTTGAAATGTGTGAATGTTGTCGCGGCGGGCGGAAAGAGTGTTGATTCTGCCCGCCGAGATTACTTCGTTGTGCGTTTCGCGCACGTTAAAGCTACGGCTTGACGAGAACTCGGGCGCGTTGCCGACGGTTTCAAAGTTGCGGATTCGGGCTTCGCCTTCGAGTGCGACCGTGCAGACGCTGGCGTTTGGATGATTGTGCGGTGGCAGGTAGGCGTTTGGCGACATCTTCCATTCGACGACAAAGAACGGAACGCCGCGATAGCCGACGCCAAACTCGACGGTCGGGCTCAGGTCCTTGAACTTTCCGAGTTTGGCCTCGGGAATGGTGTGTGGAGTCAAGCGCGCCGCCATTGAAGCAATCCAATAGAGATACGCGTCTTGCCCTTCCCGGGACGAATCCTTGTACAGATCGGCCGCCTTGGGATTGCACTCTTTGACGAAGTCATCCCAGGTCATTGCGCCTTCAACCGGGGCGCCCCTCCCCTCGGCGAGGGCTTCTCCTGGGGAAACCAAAGACGCGGCGACCAGTACCGGAAGCCACAGTAGAAGTCTGCGCTCAAGTAGAACACCCGCCTCAAGCTCGGTTCTTTCGGGGCTGCCAGTCGAAAGTAATCTGATCGTATTCATTGCATTGGTGGTCATTGCCCGACTCCGATTCTTGAGGTTCTTACCTTCGTGAGGGACAGGTGCTCGACACTGTGGCCCGAGCCGGTGTTGAACTGGAAGAGGATCTCGAGCACGTTCGAACCGGGGGAACGGATGGTCAGCCCGTCCACGTGGGGAGAGTCCGGCGTCTTCAGGTTGGTGATGTCGACGAACGAGAACTGGATTTGCCAGATCTCCAGGTTCGTCGAACTGGCGCGCAGGCGGGGCTGATTGCCGGCCGCGCAGTAGTGGGTTACGCGCAACTCGTCTCCGTCCAGGTGGTAGACGCTGGTCATCGTTGGCGCTCCGTTCATGACGAGCTCTTCCACGAGAGCCGAGCCGTTTCCGGTCAGGTGGTACGACGCCGTTACGGGTCCGTGGTCGGAGCGTGCCCCGGACCACTCGTAGCTCCCCTTCCATTCACCTGCCAGTTGGGTCAGGCGCTCGAAGCCGGTGGTCGCAGCGGGACCTGACGGTGTTGCGGGCAAGCCGATTGAGGCAAGAGCCAGAAGTAGCATCCAGGGCGCCATTGATGAAGCTCGCCTTTCCCAGGTGATCCGACTCACTTGGGGGTGGCCGGAAGCGACAGGAATTCGCCCGGGCCCAGAAGACGCGCCGGGATCTGGTGCTGCCTGGAAAGATCGAGGAAGGCCTGGCCGGCGTTTGCCACTTCCAGGTAGGTCGGGGGTGTCGGGTTGCCGTAGTGGAGAGGCACCACGAGGTTGGCTCTCAAAGACTGCGCCGCGGCGATCGCCTGCTCGGGCGTCATCACCCCCGGGATGCCGTGATCGGCAAATCGCCCCACCGTCTGACGAGCGCCATTGATGGGCAGGAATGCGACATCGAACGGGCCATAGGCAATGCCGATATCCGCTAGTCGGCCATGCCACATAGTGTCTCCGCAGTGAATGATGCGTCGGCCGGCCGCTTCGACGATCCAGGACACTTGGGGCAGGCCCCAGCCATCTGCCGCGGGGACGGCGAAGGCGACAAAGTCGCTCCCTCCCCGTGGAATGAAGACGGGCTCCCACAGGTCCACCGGTGACACTCGAATGGTGCGCAGGTCGATGTAGGGGACGCTGTCGCGGTGGCAAACGAGATAGCCTCTTTCACCGAGGAGAGTGCGCAGAAGGGCTGGGTCGAAATGGTCGCCATGCGCATGGGTCACGAGGGCATATGAGCGTGGGCGCGTCGTCGAGGGCGTCACCGGCACTTCGGGCGAGTCCGGGTCCGCGGCGGTCGCGTCGATGAAGAGCGCCGAGTCGCCCATCTCCAGCCTGATCCCGGTCCAATTCAATCGTTGAACGACGAGACTCGAAAGGTCGGGCGGAGTCGCGGCGCGCAGAGAATCGGGCATGACGAGCGTGGCCGCCACCGTGCCGGCCGCCTTGAAGATGTCACGGCGCGTCAGGCTGGGCCACGGCTGATCCGACCGGCTGGCCGGCGGGCGAGAGGCCAGAAGGGATGCGCGAGACATGCGGCCCATGGTGTCAGCGTTCTTCAACGGTGGCTACCAGAATCCTGCAACGCGAGGCCCCGAGACAGCGTAGCGATCCCCGCGGCGAGGGCGGCGTCGTGTCCCGCGAGAAGATCGCGGACGGTGCGCGGCGCCAGGATATCGGGTTGGACTCCTCTCCCCACCGGCCCGGTCCCCACATCCGCCGATGTCGCCACGCGACCCGACCCGCCCCCTGGCAAGGCGAAGGCCAGGGGATCCCCGGTGCTGCCGGCCGTCGGCTCGCCGACCAGCTTGCCTCGCTGCATTCGCTTGAAGGTCTCCGCAAAAACGTCGGTCGCGGACAAGGAACGGGGCCCGATGAGCATCACCACGGGCTTCAAATAGGCGTCGTTCGGCTTTCCCGCCCAGGTTTTCGGTTTTGGCTCGTACCACCCTCCCGCCTGTCCCCACACCCGCAACGTGGAGATGTAATCCCGGCTTTTCCATGGCGGTGTTGCAAAGTCCACGGCCGTGAGATAGCCGAGGAGGTTGTAGGCGATGACGCCGCTGCCGCCATCGTTCTGACGAACATCGATGATCAGGCCGTCGCTGCTGCGGAGATCGGGGAGATGGGCCTCGAACTCCTTCTGTACTTCCTCGCGGTTGAACGTATTGATCGCGACATACGCGATGTTCCCCGGCAGCCTTCGGTATTCGAAAGCAGGCAACGCCGTCGTGTCGTCATAGGGGGCGCGCGCGAGGTGTTTCTCAAACTCCCGGCCATCCTTCGAGCGGAATTCGACGGTAACCGGCCGATCCCGCGGCCCGGCCAGAAGGCCATAAGAGTACACAAGGACCTCGACGTGCTGGGGAGAATTGCTCGAGACATACGGGCGACGAGACCTAGCCGCATACTCATGCACGGGCAAGCCGTCGATCTTCAGGACCTCGAGTGGCGCGGCCACCCCTTCGGCTTCAAGCGCTTTGCTGCCGGTACGGGTGACAAAGACGCGATTCTCGATGAGATCGATGCGAAGCGGGGGATCGGCGGCCATGCGTTCGGCAAGTTCGGGAGGCAGAAACACGCTGGAATGTCCATCCTTCAGAAGCGCGCACATCTGCTGGAGGAGGCGGTAGTACTCGTAAGTGCTCGAAGTCGCACGAACCTTCGGGAGATAGTCGACGTACGTCTTGTCCCAGTCGAGGTCGGCAATCTCCGCGAAGTGGGGGAAGTTGATCTTCACCTCCATCCAGAACCGGCTCAAGCCGGCGATCTTTACGTCCTCGCCGAGATTTTCTTGAAACGGAACACCCCAGGTCGCGGAACTGCCCCAGACGATGCCGTCGCGCTCCAACAGTTCCTTGCGAGACGGCGGCGGCCCTGCGTCCTGGGCGAAGGCGGAAGCGGCGGCAAGCAGAGCGATCAGCCGAGCACCCGAGCGGGCCGAAGGCTTCCTCAATAAGGGTTTCGCGTTGGGCGATAGAGAGCGATCTTCCATGGTGTCTTCCTCTTCAGGCGCGCTTTGCGCGCCGCGCTTCATTCTTCGCGGACTTTTCTTCGACGGTTCGTTTCAGGCCGACCAGGGCCGCGGCCCAGTCGCCCTGATATTTCCCCACCCAGCGCTCGTAGATGTGCTGGATGGGAACAGGATTGAGATGGTTGATTCGCCGGCGTCCGTCGACTTCCACGGTGACGAGGTCGGCTTCGCGCAGCAGATGGAGGTGCTGCATCACGAGGAAGCGATTTTCGCCGAGGGCGTCCGCGAGGTCGCCGGTGGTACGGGGCTGGTCGCGCAGCACATCGAGGATGCGCCGCCGATGCGGGCTGGCGAGGGCGCGCCAGACGTGATCGAGATCATCATGTGAGATTGACAATACGTAAATAATATATCACATAACTGAGGTTGTCAAGCCCCGCCCGACCCGGGGCCAACCCGGCGAGTTGAAGGCGACCTCGTCCAGGCCGAGGGCGTTGTCACCACGAAGCTCTTCGTATGCAACCTGGCGCCCGCGAAGCGCACCCGCAGTCCTGACGGCCTTCAACACCTTGAACACCTAAAGAAGATGCAGGAAGAAAAGGAACAATGACACCTGTGTTGTCGTTTTGGTTACTCAGGTGCCATTCATGAACAGATCAGACAAACGACATCAGGTCATCCAGCTCATCGACTCGATCCGAGCCCTGTTTCACCTCCTCGGCGCGGTGGGAACCGCCGCACATTCGGATCTCGCGATCACCGCTTCGATGAGGGGCGTCATGGAGTCGCTGAGCCGGAAAGGTCCAAACACGGTTTCCCGGATGGCGCGGGCCCGGTCGGTGTCCAGGCAGCACATCCAGAGAATCGTGGATGACCTTCGAGACCGGGGCTTGGCGCGACTCGAACCCAACCCGGA
>JANLSZ010000290.1:0-31039 GCA_031362685.1 Vicinamibacteria bacterium
AGGATGAAGGCGAACTGGCGAAGGGCCGAAGGCGATTCACTGAGCTCGAACACCACGAATGACAGGGCCACGCAAAGAGCAGGGAGATGGCCTTTTCCTTCGTCGGGTTCATCATTCTGGTGGCCCTGGTCTTCGACTTCCTGAACGGCTTCCACGACGCCGCGAACTCCATCGCCACCGTGGTTTCGACTCGGGTGATGTCGCCCCGGGCCGCGGTGCTGTGGGCCTGGATCCTGACCATCCCCGCGTCCGCGGGGTATCGGCCCTTTCCTACTGGCTGATCGAGCGCGCCCGGGCGTAGGGCGAAACCCTCTCGCCGGCCGCGGCCCGGTGCGGTTGGTTACTTGACTTTGCGGACGATCTCGGCAACAGCATTGCGGAGATCGCTCTCCATCAGTTCAAGCAGCATTTCATCCTTGTTGGCCCCGGGGTTGGCGTTTTGCTGGGTGCTGGCGTACCGGCGGAGCGCGGGCAAGGCCTTGTGGGCGCCGGGGCCCATTTTTCGCAGCGAGTTGACCGCCGCCTGACGTACCGCGATAACGGAGTCGGTCTCGAGGGCGTAGCCCAGAACCTCCGCCGCATCCGCACCGGCCCCGGCCAGAAGATTGGCCGCCTCCACGCGTTGCGAGATCGAACCCTTCTGAAGCTGGCGGGACAGTTTTCCGATATCGATCGCATCGTCAGCAGTCTCACGCTTCTGCCTTTCGACTTCCTTCCTGATGGCATCAGCCTGTCCCTCGGCGATCGCCCTCTCGTACCTCGCCACCGCGTCAAGGAGACGAGGGTCGGGGCGACCCGCGGCCTCCGCCGCCGCCGCCGCCGCCTTGGTCTTCTCAAAATTCGGCTTGTCGGCGCTCACGGCCTGGAAATACTGGCACCAGCCCACGCCGGACCGGGTGTCCGCGTAAAGGGCTTTGTCCATGGAGCCCGCCTTGTCGAAAGCAGCGATGGCTTCGGGATAGGCTTGAGCGTAGTACTGCGCCCAGGCCATGCCGAACTGAAGTCCTGCGTTGGCGGGCTCGAGTTCGATCGCTCTCTTGTAGGCGGCGATGGCTTCCGTCGCCTTGGGTGGCTTCATGCGCGAAAGAACGTACCCGTAATTGGCAAAACCGGCGGCGCTCTTGTAGCCCGCCGAGGTGGTCAGCGCGGCAAGAATCTGAGCGCCCTTTTCGGAGTCTCCGCTCATGCCGAGCAGCAAGCCGTAGTTCGACTTGATGGCGTTGTCGGTGGGATTCAGCTCGACGGCTTTGGCATAGGCATTCTTGCCATCTTCGAATGAACGGGTCATGTGATAAGAGTGAGCGAGGATCGCGAACGCCTCGGCCGAGCGGGGCATGGCCGCGGTCGCCTTCTCCAGGGGAGGAATCGCTTCTTTGAACTGACCTTTGCGGGCGAGGAACTCGCCGTACATCTTGTTGGCTTCCGGGCTCTCGGGATTGGCCTTGACCAGTTCTCCCGCGTCCTTGAGCGCGCCGTCGATATCGCCGCGAAGAAACTTGGTCTTGATGATGGCCGTCTTCGCCGGAGTGAAACCGGGATCCGCGGTGAGAGCGTTCTGGTAGGCGACCTGGGCCTGATCGTAGTTGCCGCGGGCTTCGAAGAGCCTCGCCACCACCATTTGAACCTGGGGGTCCTTGGGAGCGAGGAAAGCTCCCTGCTGGGCCTGGGCAATGGCGTCCGTCCAGGAAGCATCGGTTCCGCTGAAGTTCTTCTCGGCGGAGATGGCATAGCCAAGAACCGCGAAGGCGGCTCCGGAGTTCTTCTCCATCTCCGTCGCCTTGAGAGCGACCGCCCTGGCTTCGGTCGCCTTGTTGGTAGCCACCAGCGCGTAGGCGAGGCCCACGTGAGCGGCGGTATTCTTCGGATCGAGCTCGACGGCCTTCCGGTAGGAAGCAATCGATTCAGCGGCCTGACCGGAGGCGAGCAATGCGTCGCCCTTGCCTCCGTGGGCCACGGAGCTGGTAGGGCCCGCGGCGATGGCCGCGTCGGCCGCAGCGAGGGCGCCTTTCACGTCTCCGAGACGTGCGTCCACGGAAGCGAGGGTTCCCAACGAGTGCGCGTTCTTCTCAGCGGCTACGGCCTTTGTCGCCAGGTCCAGCGCCGCCTTGCCCGTGCCGCTCTTCAAGGCCAGGCGCGCCGAAGCCGCCAGAGCCTGCTCCTTGAGGGTCGGGGTCGCGGTCGCACTGAGATCGACGGCCTTGGCGACGCTGGCCGCCGCGTCGTCGAGGTTGCCGTTGAGCTCCTGAAGATGGCCGAGGGCAAGATACGCCTCAACCGAGGGCGTGCCGGTCGCAAGCTTCAGCAGCGCCTTGATGGCTTCGTCCGGCTTGCCCTTGGCGAATTGCTCCTCCGCCTTGGCAATCGCCTGGTCGGTCTTGACGTCGGCCTGCGCCGAGCCGGCGGCGAGAGAGCCCGCCACGGCCAGCACGAGAAAAGCGGTAAATTTGTTCTTCTTCATTTGCGTAAACCTCGTTGAGAACGTACCAAAGCGCGCGAGTGTACAAGACAACACACGTTGTGGACAAAGCGTGTCCGGCGCTCCACGATCCCAACCCGGGATTGGGGAAGAAAACAGAGCGTTTTTGTGGTTCTTCACTTGGTTCCAATACCTAAGACGCGCAATGAAGGGGAAAACTGGTGAGGGGCGTCACGAAAAAAGAATTCGTGAGAAACCTTACAACCATGGCACGGCTGTTGCTCGTCTAATGGTGCAAGAAGACGTAACTACCCTCCAAATACCCTCCAAACCAAACTCTGCTCCCGTAAAGTCGGGAACCTCTTCCAAAAGAGGACGCTTCGGGAGGGGACGCAGCAAAAGGCTGCGCACCCCTCCCAAAAGCAATTTTTCGGCTCATCGCCGAAATCCTGGTCGCCGATCTTCGGCTACTCTCCCCTGCCGACCACAAAAGCATGAGCCTTGAGATTGTCCGCCGACGCCCCGAGCACGACCCGGAGCTGTTCGCCCTCTACGCCGAGGTTTTCGGGGACGGCAACCTGGCCCGAAGTCGAAGGCGGTACGACTGGCAGTACTTCGAGAACCCGAATACGCCAGAAGACGGTCCGGTCATCTGGATGGCCCGGGAAGGCGACACTCTCCTGGGCCAGATGGCTACCATGCCCTTCTTGATGTGGTGGGGCGGCCGGGAGGTTCGGGCTTCGGCGGGAAACGATTACTTCGTTCGGAAGAGCGCCCAGGGGCGCGGAATCGGAATCGCCCTCTCCAACCGATGGGCCGACGAAGTCGATGTGGCGCTGGCCCTGGGGCTTACCCCTTCTTCGTATCCGCTCTTCAAGAAGCTCTTCACCGATGTCGGGCCCATGCCCGCGTTCCTGAAGATTCTCGATCCGACCGCGGTCGCCCGGCGGAAATGGGGTCGGGCCGCGGGAACGGTGGCCGGTCCTCTTCTGAGCCTCGGTTTGACTCTCCTCTCACGCAGCCCTGCGCAGGCCCGTGACGTGGAGGTCCGGCCCGCCGAAGTCTTCAGCGACGAGTACGACGATCTCTGGCTCGGAGCACGTTCGTCCTACGCCACCTGCGTCCGCCGGGATGCCCGGTATCTGCGCTGGAAGTATCTGGCCTGTCCTTTCCGCGACTATCGCGTCTTGGAGGCGAAGAAAGCCGGGGCGCTTTCCGGCTTCGCCGTGATTCGCGAGGAAGGCGACGCTTCCTTCCGGCGCGGGGTCATCGCCGATCTCTTCTGCGACACTTCAGATCTCGCCACCCAGGACGCACTTCTTGCCGCCGCCACCGCAGAATTTTCTACAAAAAGCCTCGTGCGCGCGGAGACCTACTGCTTCAATGGAAGGCTGGGGATGGCCCTGAAGCGTCACGGTTTCAGGCTCGGAACCACCGCGGTCCAGTACTGTGTGTCGTACCGGGGCACGCCGGACGGGACCGGAGGCCCCCAGACCGTGCTTTCGGATCTCTCGAATTGGAATCTGTTCCTCGGCGATGGAGACTTGGACCGCGCATGAGTGGCAAACCTTTGTTCATGGTCGGCGTCGACACCGAAGCCGACGATCAGTGGTCGCTTGAAGGCCGCAAACGGCTCTCGGTGACCAACGCGCGGGCCCTCCCGCGCCTGCAGACGCTTTGCGACGCCTACGGGGTTCGGCCTTCGTACCTCGTCACTCACGAGATGGCGACGCAAGAGCCCTCCCGCACAATTCTTCGGGACCTTCTCGCATCAGGCCGGTGCGAGCTTGGGGCCCATCTGCATCCGTGGAGTTCGCCGCCCTACCGGGAAGAGGATCTGGCGGGTCGATATCCGAGCCAGCTGGATGACGCGCTTCTTGAGACCCAGTTGAGAGATCTGACCGCCACCATCGAGTCTTCTCTGGGCGTCCGACCTGTGACCTATCGCGCCGGGCGGCACGGTTTCGACGGCCGGTCACTGAGAATTCTGGAAACGCTCAACTACCGCGTGGACACCAGTGTTGATCCGCTCTTCAACGAGAGGCGCAAAGGCGGACCCTCCTTCGCGGGAGCCCCGGTTTCGCCCTATTGGCCTGACCACGAAGATGTCCGAAGACCAGGCGGGTCGAGCGTGATCGAGATTCCCGTCTCCTCCGCCACCACGCCCGCGCTTCCGAAGGCAGTGGAGCGCCAGTTCACATCGCTGCCCGCGATCCCCTGGCGCGGGTACCTGAAACGACTGGGCCTCAGAGCGGTCTGGCTTCGGCCATCGTATTCGAATGTAGAAGACGCGAACGCTCTGGCCAGCGCTCTGGTGGCGCGCGGCGTGCCCACGCTCAACATGCTCTTTCACTCCAGCGAGCTGGTTCCGGGCGGGTCGCCCTATAACCAGGATGCCGCGGACGTCGATCGCTTCTTCGAAAAGCTGGAACGCGTCTTCGAGCACATCATGAAGCGCCTCGAAGCCCGTGGCGTCACCTATCGCGAGTGCGCCGATACGCTTCAAGTGCCACGACACTCTTGAAGATCCTCATGGTGACGCCGCATCTGCCGCCCTACCAGGCGGCCAACGCTCTCCTTCCGCACACCCTGGGTCTGGAACTCGAGAAACGCGGACACCGCGTTTCATTCCTGACCTTCAAGACCGACGGGCCGCTCAGGGAACGCACCGCCTACGTCAAGCGCCGAACCGCCTTCCGGGTTACCCGTATTCCTCAGATTCTCGAGGCAATAGAGACCAGGCGAAAGGCTCTTCCCTCGATCCAGGAGGCGAACCTGGTCCACGTCCACTCGAACACCTGGATGAATCAGGTGGCCGCGCGAGCCGCCTTCCGCCTGGGAAAACCCTACATCCTCACCCACTACGGCACCGAGATCTGGCACCACGATGGGAGGAATCGGGCCTTTCGAACCCTGAACGAGAACGCGCGCCACGTCACCTTCTACAGTGAATCCCTCCTGGCCCGCGCCCGCGAATTGAGCGTGCCGATCCGCGAGGCTTCAGTGGTGTACCCCGCGGTGGAACTTCTGTTCCGACCGCTTCGGGCCGCGGAACGGGACGCGATTCGGGCGCCGCTCGTGAGTTCGGGCGAATCGCTCCTCTTCAATGTGAAGCGTCTCCACCCTCTCGCCGATCACGCGACCCTGCTGCGCGCGTTCGCTCTTCTCGACCCATCTTTGGTAAGAGCCAGGCTCGTCATTGCCGGGTCGGGTGAAGAGCGCGATGCCCTGGAGCGGCTGGCGAACGAGCTCGGTGTTTCAAACCGGGTTCGATTCCTGGGACTGGTTCCAAACCACGAAGTCGCCAAGCTCCATGCCGCCGCCGATCTGTTCGTGCTGTCATCTCGACTCGAGGCCACACCCACGGTCGTCCTCGAGGCGCTGGCCTGCGGGACGCGGGTGGTTTCCACCGACAATCCAGGCGGGATCGAGTTGGGCCTGATGTTCCCTGACGACATCCGAATCGTGCCGCGCGAGGACCCTCGGGCTCTCGCCGATGGCATGGTCGCCTCGTTGCGAGAAAATCGCAGAATCAGCGAACGAACCTCCCGCTTGGTCGACGAGCGTTTCTCTCTTCGCGGGCTGGTCGATCGCTATTGCGAGATATACGAAAAAGTTCTGAGATGAGACGGATCGACAACGATGCCATTCGGGCCGCGGGTGAAATCCGTTTCCGGAGCGAATATGACTACGCCGTTTTCGAATACGCTCGCAGCGCGAAAGTGATTCAGTCGGTGGAGCGCTCAGGGGTGAAGCTCCAGGGCCGGGTTCTGGACGCGGGCTGCGGAAGCGGGGGGACGGCGCTCTCCATCGCGGAGGAAGTGTCCTTCGCGGTAGGTCTCGATCTCTCTCCGAGATTCTCGGACTCGGGCACGAAGCTCGCGAGAGAGAAGCGCGTCAAGAACGTCGCCTTCACTCAGGGCGACGGCTTGAAACTTCCTTACGCGAGCGAATCCTTCGATGTGGTTCTGTCCCATTCGGTGATCGAGCACCTGCCGGAAGCGCCGACATACATCGCCGAATGCGCCAGGGTGCTCAAGCACGGAGGCCGGTTCTATCTCTCCACCGCGCCCACCCTCTCCCTCGCCGGGGCTCACCTCCCGAGGCTCCGCGTTCCCGTTCCCATCCATCTCTTTCTGGGCCGGAAGTTCGCGTTTCGCGTATTCGTTTTTCTGGCCACCCATGCGCCGTGGACGCTCAAAGAGCGGTCGAGCGCCAACACTTTCGTGAAGCTCGCCGAATCCGGCCGCGAGAAGGAAGACGACCTGCTCACGCCCGTGACCTTGCGGGGTATGTCGGAGTGGATTGCCGGGTCCCCTTTCCGGTTGATTTCGGAACAGCGGTACCTGAGCGGTTTCTTCAAACGGGTGATACCGCCGTTCCTGCGACCGTTCGTTCTGGAGATTCCCCTGGTGGGGGACGTAATGGTCTCTCAGATCGAATGCGTCCTGGAGAAGCCGTGACCTCACGGCCCCCCATCGTCTTGTTCTCGGACATCCGGTTTCCTTCGCCCCGAGCCAACGGCATTCAGGTGGTGAAGACGGCGCACGCTTTGGCTGAGCGTGGTCGTAACGTCCGTCTGGTCGTCCGGCGCTCCGACCCGAGATCGACCGGTGAGATCCTGGCCGAGTTCGGGGTCGACCCCACGCCACGACTTCACGTCGACCGACTAGACATCGGCCATGCGCCCACCTCCTCCTTCATTCCACGGCTCCGGTATCTGGCCCAGAGCCTCCTTCTGGCCCGACGGTTTTCGCGCGAGGGCTCTTTCATCCTGACTCGCGATCTTCAACTCGCCGATTTTCTGCTGCGCATCGGTTGCGATCGCCTCACCTACGAAGCCCACGCGGTCGAGGCCGTGATGTACGACGAGCGTCACCAGCTCTACGGGCTCAAGGCTGCCCCAAGTCCGGCCAAGCGACGAAGGATCGAAAACCGCGAACGCCGGGTGTGGACGGGCGTCCGCGGCTTCATCGCAACCACCCGGGGCATTCTCACCACTTTCGAGCGGCTCTTCGGCGCGCGTCCGCGAACCACGGTGGTGCCGAACGGATGCGACACGCCCGGGGACCGGGTATTCACCCCACCGTCCGAGGAAAACCGCATCGTCTACGCAGGACAGCTTTACCCATGGAAGGGTGTCGACATTCTGGTCCAGGCCTTCGCGCGTCTGACCCACGGAGAACTCGTCATCGTCGGTGGCCTCGAGGGTGAGAGCGATTTCGACCGGGTTCAGAGCCTCGCCCGGAGCCTGAACCTGGGAGAGCGCATCCGGTTCCTCGGGTCCTTGCCGCAAAGAGACGTGGCCAGGGAGCTCGCTCGGGCGACCGTGGTGGTGGCGCCTTTTCTGAAGAGCGCGATGACTTCCGAACACACCTCGCCCATCAAGGCGTTCGAGGCGATGGCGGCGGGGAGGCCCCTGCTGATCTCCGATACCGAGGCCTCGCGAGAGATTGTCGAAGACCGCCGAACCGGGCTCCTGGTGCCGCCGGGCAGCGTCGAGGCCTGGGCCCTCGCCCTTGACCATCTCCTCTCCGACCGGGCGCTTCAAATGGCCCTCGCCCGCGCGGCCTTTGAGAAAGCGTCGCACTATTCGTGGGCCCGACGAGCCGAGAGAATCGAAGAGTTTATGGGCGTGGCCGCATGAGTCGGGGCACTCTGGCGGCTTTCCTTCTGGCCAGCGCCATTACCCTGGGTCTGGTCTCCCCAAAGATCCGGGGCGCCGACGAAATCGAGTACTTCTCGCCCTTGCGTTCGTTTGTCTTCGATGGCGATCTCGATTTCACCAACGAGTACGAGCACTTCTACAAAGCGAATCCGCAAGGTCTCCTCGCCTTCAAGGAGACGTTCCTGGACCGCCGGGAGCCGAAGACAAACCGGCCCATCAATTTCGCGCCGATTGGTTCCGCCCTGGTGTGGTCGCCGTTCTATCTCGCCGCTCATGCTCTGGTGACCAAAGGTTTCCTGAGCGGCCCCGCCGACGGTTTCTCGCCTGCCTACACGGGAGCCACGGCCTACGGTTCCGCTCTTCTCGCGATTACCGGTTTCCTGCTGGCCTTCCACGCCTTGAAGCGTTTCCTCGGCGTGACCGAAGGACTCGCTCTGATCTCGGTTCTGGCCATCTGGTTTGGAACGCCGGCGTTGTATTACCTGACGGTGGCTCCGGGCTTCGCCCACGCGCCTTCGATCTTCGCGGTCTCACTTCTTTTCTTCCTGTGGCTTCGAGCCAGAGAGAAGGACGGCGTGTTCGACTGGGTTCTGATGGGACTTTCGGCTGGTCTGGCCATGCTGATCCGCGAACAAGGGGCGCTGTTTCTGATCGCACCGGCTCTCGACCTCGGTTTCCGGCTCGTGAAGGGCGAGGTGAAGCGGTCCTTCGAACGCGGGGCGGCGGTTCTGGGTGCTATGGGTGTCGTCTTCTCGCCCCAGCTTCTCGCCTACCAGGCCCTCAACGGGACGTTCGGCCCGACCCAGCTCGTGCAGAGGAAAATGGACTTCGCGGCGCCCCACTTCTTCGATGTTCTGGTGAACCCGGGCCACGGCTTGCTACTGTGGACGCCGCTTCTGGTCATTGCCTTCCTGGGCCTGCTTCGAGCCATCCCCAGGCTCGGGGCGGCGGGAGTCTTCATCGCGGTGGCGCTAATGGGTCAGGTCTATATCAACGGATCGGTTCTCTCCTGGCATCAGGCCGGGGCCTTCGGCTCCCGGCGGTTTGTGGATTCAACTTTTCTCTTTGTCATTGGTTTCGCGTTCGGGCTGATGTCCCTCAGCCCGCGAGCCCAAAAACTCGTGGTCGCTCTTGCCATCTGGTGGAATGTGTCTCTCATGGTGCAATTTGGTCTCAAACTCATGGATCGTCAGCAGCTCGACTGGCCAGGTGTTGCCCTCCGACAGGTGAGCGACGTTCCCCCGCGGATACTGAACACGGCGAAGCTCTACCTCACCGATCCCGAAGCGCTGGTTCGGGGGACCCGATGATCGACCCAGAGTGGATGAAACAGTTCGCCTGTCCGGTATGCCTGGACAAGGCGGGGTGTGAGCGATGCGGAGTCAAGACCGGCGGTCATGATGTGTGCCTGAGTTCCTATGCGGCGCGGGTGTCCTGTGTTTGTGGCGGACCCAACAAGCGCGCCCTCGAGCATCGGGGCGAAGGCTTCTACTGTTCATGCTGTCTCACCCGTTATCAGTTCGGACCCTCGAGAGACTTCGTCGATCTTCTGCCCCGCGCCGACGTGGGCCGGGTGTCTCACTACGCGGACGAGGAATTTCAGGAGCGGCTGGGCGTGCGCGAGGGCCCGCCCGTTCTCTCCGCCGGAGTGAAGGCGCGGATGGTTTCGCGAATGTTGGGTCTCAAACGGGGAGACTCGGTTCTCGATCTCGGCAGTGGGGCGGGCAAGTTCGCCGCTTACTTCGCCAGCCGAGGCGCTTCGGTGTGCGGGGTCGACATGGCGCCGTTCTTCTTGAAGTCGGCCGTCCAATCGGTGAATCTTGTCGTGGGCGATCTGCGCCGCCTGCCTCTGCGAAACGGAGCCACCGCTCGGGCGTATTCGCTGGACGTTCTCGAACATCTCGATGAAGTAGGCGTGCGCGAAGTTCTGCTCGAAGCCCGAAGAGCGGTCTCGAAGGACGGCCGGATCTTCGTCTACACCCACGCCATGGAGTCCTCGAAGATCGCCTCGTTCCAGCGGGGGGTCAACACTTTCGCGAAGCGGCTCGGACGAATGGGTCTGGTCGATTCCGAAAAAGAAGCCCTGCGGAAGAGCGACCACATCAACGCCATCCAGTCGCACGAACACTTCGATGAGATCGCAAAGTCCGCGGGACTGCGGGTTTTGGAGCGCGTCTACTACAACGTTTTCGCGAAGGCGGTGGTCGAAGACCTCGCGCTCAAGATGCTGGAACAGCGGAGTCGGAAGAAGTCCACGGCCGCCGCGGGCCACGGGAAATCACCGGAAAAGGCTGCGACCAGCCACATCGTGGGGAGGCCGGCGCCTTCGCCCACCACTCGGTTCCTGGCCCGCGGTCTCACTCAGGTTCTGATGCTGGACGTGGCGCTCTTCGGCCGGGTTCGCACCGGACCGTTTTTTGGAGTGCTGGCCCCCATCGGCTCCTGATGCGGATACTGTACGTTGCCTCCGATCAGACCCTGCCGGGAGAGACGGGGGGCAGTGTGCACGTGCACGAGGTTTCGCAGGCTCTGGCGAAACTCGGCCATGAGGTGCATGCGGTGGTAGCGGGACACGGTGGGAGCGAGGCTTCCGCCGAGGGTTACACCATCCATCGAATTCGATGGTCGCCGGGGCATCGTTTCTTTCGCTTCCGGGCCCGACCTCAGATTGCGAAACTGATCGAGCAACTAAGGCCCGACGTCCTCATGGAGCGGTACTACAACTTCGGGGGCGAGGGAATTCTCGCGGCGGAGGCGGCGCGCATCCCCAGCCTGCTCGAGGTGAACTCGCCGGTAGTGGATCATCGAGGATCGTTGAAGGCGATCCTCGATGGTCTTCTGGTCGTCCGGCCCCTGCGTCGCTATCGCGAACGCCTCGTTCGATCGGCTTCCGCCCTCATCTCGCCCCTCAAGGAGATTGTGCCCGAATTCGCCCGTTCCAAGACTCATACCGTGACCTGGGGGGCCAACGTCGAGGCGTTTCATCCGGGGCGGCGAAATGAAGACCGGCGCAAGAGCTGGGGCGCCTCTCCGGAAACCTGCGTGGTTCTGTTCAGCGGCTCTCATCGGCCCTGGCACGGTGTCGAGACTCTTTTGGCCGCGGCGCGTCTGCTGAAGGATCGGAACGATCTGGTCTTCGTTCTCGCGGGCGGGAGTCACGAAGGCGTAGCCACCGATTTTCGCGGACGCTTTCTCGGGCGGGTCCCCTATTCGGAAATGCCCGAAGTCACCGCGAGTGCCGATGTATCGGTGGCGCCCTACGATCGTTCGCGGCTCCGATCATTGGAGCTTGGCTTCTTCTGGTCTCCGCTGAAAGTCTTCGAAGCGCTGGCCAGCGGCGTGCCCACGGTCACCCTCGACATCCCGCCGCTTTGCAACATCGTGAGAAGGGATCAGGAGGGCGTCTTCTGCAAAGAGAACGACCCCAAAGACCTGGCTCGGGTCCTCGCTTCGCTCGCCACCGATCGTGACCGGCGTCTCTTCCTGGGAAAGAACGCGAGAGAACGAGCGCCGCAGTTCTCGTGGGCGGCCCACGCCGCGCAGGTCGAGTCGATTCTCCAAACCCTCCGGGCGGCATGAAGATCACCCTCGTCACCGAAGTCTTTCCCCCCAAGGCGGGTGGCGCCGGCTGGTCGACCCGCGCCCTGGCTCTGGCCCTCAAGGACGCGGGCCACGACGTCAAGGTGCTGACCACGGCCTTTGGACCAGGCATGGAATCGAGCGTCCCTGTAGTTCGGATCGCCGGAGCCTCGGGGCCGTTCAGGCGTGGCCGCATGGTCGAGACTTTCCGGCGGTCTCTTTCCGAAATCGCTGGTTCAGCCGACGTGATCCACGCCCAGCATTCCCTCTCGGCGCTCGGAACGCTGGCCCTCCAGCCGCGCCCGCGCGTGGTGGTCACGGTCCGAGACCACTGGCCGGTCTGCTTCTGGTCCACCCGCATGTCGCAGGGAACCCTCTGCCCACAGTGTTCGACCGCGAACATGTGGCGGTGCGTCGATGGGCGGCTGCCGGCCCTGGCCACCCCGGTCGCGATCCCCTACATGAAGTGGGATCTCTCCAGTAAGCAAAACGCGTTGCGCCGGGCGGATGCGATCATCGCCGTGAGTGAATCCATCGCCTCGGAACTTCGTCTCGCCCTGATCCCCTCGGTGCATGTCATTCCCAACATCGTGGATGCGACGGAAGTGAACGAGGTCGCGGCCCGGAAGCCGGGGATCTCTCTCCCCGATCGCTTTGTTCTCTTTGTGGGAAAGCTCGAGGCCAACAAGGGAGCCCGCGACCTGATCCCGGCTCTGGTTCGCTCGAAGTCGCGGCTGCCTCTGGTGGTTCTGGGAAGCGGCTCGGCGGAACGCGCCCTCCGCGAAGAAGCGGCGAAGCACTCGATCGAACTTCACGCTCCCGGCTGGACGGATCGTGACGATGTGCTGCGAGCCATGAAGCGGGCGGAGGCGCTGGTCTTCCCATCCACCTGGCCCGAGCCTCTCTCGCGCGTGCTTCTCGAGGCCCTGACCCTCGGAACGCCGATCGCGGCCATGGACACCGGCGGAACATCGGAGCTCATTGAGAACGAACGGTCGGGCCTGCTGACCCGAACCATGGAGGAACTGGGCGACGCGCTCGGTCGGATCGTCCATGATCCGTCAGTACGTTCGCGGTTGAAAGAAGGCGCGATAGTGCGAGCCCGTGCGTTCTCGCCCGAAGTTCTGATTCCGCGCTACGAGGCTTTGTACCGAGGCTCCTCCTGATGCGCGTCGCCCTCCTTTCGCGAAGCGCTCACCCTCTCCACCCTCCCGGCGGAATGGAGCGCGCGGTGTACGCACTGGCCAAACACTTGCGGGCCCAGGGTGTGGATGTGACCCTTTTCACCCGACCGGGCAAGAATCCGGAAGCTTTCCCCGGACGGGTAGTGAGCGTGAAGTACCAGCGTTTCCGACTCGGACCTCACGGCCGAGTTCTCGACCGCACCTTCAACTATCCCGGCTTCAGCGTGCTGATGGGCCGGGAGGTGGCAGAGCGCGTGCGACAAGGGGAGATCGACATCGTGGACGCCCAGGGCCTCACCGCTCTGGGCTATGGCCGCGAACGGCTCAAGGATTCCTCTCTGCTCGCCCCCCTGGTCATGAACCCGCAGGGGATGGAAGAGCATCATGTGCGCGGTTTCAAGGCTCTGGCCCTGAGCCGGCTGAAACAACTTTCGAAAGAGGCAGCCCAACTCGCCGACTGCGTCATCGCCACCGACGAGGCGACCAGAGACGATGTTCCCCGGCTTCTGGAGGTAGATCCTGGACGGGTCCGGGTGATTCCGAACGGCGTCGATCTCGAGGAACTCCGCGCCTTGACTCCCGATGACGCGATGCCCTTCACTTTCGAGATCCTGCCCTGGATGTCGTCGCGAAGTCCTCTCTTCGTTTCGGTGGGCCGCCTCGAGACCTACAAAGGCTTCGCGGACTCACTCGAGGCGTTCAAACGCGCGGCCCCGTCTCTTCCCAAGGACTGGGGGTGGCTGGTGGTTGGAGAAGGTCCGTCGCGTCAGGCCCTTCAGGATGCGGCGTCGACCATGAAGGACCATATCCAGTTCACCGGCCGGGTGGGAGAACAGACCCTTCATGCCCTCTATGCCGGCTCCGATGTGTTCCTGCACCCCACCCGTTTCGAAGGATCGTCGCTGGTGACTCTCGAAGCGATGGCCCACGGCCTTCCCGTCATCGCCACCCGAGCGGGGGGCATTCCGGACAAGGTGAAGGATGGCGTGAATGGCTTCCTCGTGGAACCCGGCGACGCGGCGGCCCTTTCCACCGCCATCATAAAGATGGCAAACACGCCGGACGATCGAGCCCGGATGAGCCGGGAGTCAAGACGCCTTCTGGAGCCTTTCCTCTGGCCGCGGATTGCCAGGCGAGTCATCGCCGAGTACGAGCGGCTGCTCCTCGAAAGGAAGAGACGGTGAACCCGGAAGAGTACCGGCGAATGGCCGACCTTGAAGGTGTTTCGTGGTGGTATGTGGGCATGCGACGGATCGCGCGGACCCTTCTGACCCCTCTCCTGCCTGAAGGGGGCCACCGCCCACGGCAGATCCTCGACGCCGGTTGTGGCACCGGCTGGAACCTGCAGGATCTTTCCTGCTTCGGTGAAACTCATGGCATCGACCTCTCGCCCTTGGCCGTGATGGCGACCCAAAAGCGCGGCGGCCGGGTAGTCCAGGGCGACCTGCTCAGTTTGCCGTACGCCTCGAGGAGCTTCGAGGTCGTGACCTCGTTCGATGTGCTCTATCACGCATGGATCAAAAACGATGCTCAAACCGTGCGCGAACTCGCGCGGGTGCTGAAGCCCGGCGGACTGATGCTGTTGAAGGTCCCGGCACTCAAGATCTTGTGGGGCGCTCATGACGAAGCGGTGCACTCCCGGCATCGGTACACTCGCGGCGAACTGGAGACGTTGCTGGAACAGGCGGGCCTCACTCTGATCCGGTCGACCTATGCGAATTCTCTGCTCTTCCCCGTCCTTCTGTCGCGACGTTTTCTCGACCGTCTGCTGAACCGTCACGGGTCGGATGTGGCCCTCCTGCCTCCTCTTCTGGAGCGGATATTCGGCGCCCTGCTGGCGGCAGAAGCCGCTCTCATCCGCCTGGTCAATCTCCCCATTGGCGCGAGCGTGTTTGCGGTGGCCCGAAAACCGGACGCATAGAATCGGCAGGAGAGAAACCAACATGACGCCAGAAGAGTTCGAACGCGAACGCCGGAAGAGCGCGGAGGCGCTGAGCCAGGCGGTGGAGGCGGCCCGCGGGGTCAGCGGGGCGCGGACCTCGAGCAGCGTGCTGGGGCCGGTCGAGACAGTGCGCAACTCGTTTCCAAGGTCAGAAGAGCAAGGCCAGCCGGAGTGGAATCCGCCGACGCCTCCCAACCTCCGGCCCGTGAACGAGTCCTGGCCGGCGGGCGCTCCCCCCTCTTCGGGGACGATGGCCGTCCTCTCCTTTGGTTCGGGCGAGAGGAATCGAGAAGCGCAGGTGAAGTTCAATTCGGACCAGGTGCAGTTGGACAATGCGCTCGTAGCCTGGACCGCGGATCATTTCGCCGCCACCCACAAGCACTACGACGGCGTGATCGCCCGAATGCAGAAGCGGATGGACGAGATCGACACGCGTCACCGAGAACTCGAAAGCGAGCTGGTGCGCCACGTACACGAGATGGCGCGACGGATCGACGTGGTGCTGGGCGAAGGAGAAAAGGGACGCGTCTCTCACGAAGCCGCCCTGCGCTCGCTCCGCGACCGCCTCAGGTTGCTCGAAGAGGAACTCAAGTGACGCGAACCATGAGCGGAGCCCGATTCATTCGGGCGAAGCGAAGGGGGTGCGGGGGGCTGAGCATGGCTACGAAGGACGCTTGCGGCCCCCTGCTCAAATGAAGCGAATTCTTATCTGCGCCGCCCAGGCTCCGTTCATCAACGGGGGGGCAGAGATGCTCGTGCTCTCCTTGCAACGCGAGCTGGTGCGACGCGGCTTCGCGGCCGACGTGGCTCAGGTCCCCTTCAAGTGGTACCCGCCCGAAGAGATCGTGCGCCAAGCCCTGGCCTGGCGTCTGATCGATGTCACGGAGAGCAATGGCGCGAAGATCGACCTGGTCATCGCCACCAAGTTCCCGACCTTCCTGGCTGAGCACTCATGCAAGGTGGCGTGGATCTTCCACCAGCACCGCGAGGTCTACGATCTGTTCGGGACCGAATACTGTTCCTTCACCGACTCCCAGGAGCACACCGAGATCAAGGCCACCATCCACTCCCTCGACACCAGGTCGCTTTCCGAGTGCCGGGATCGCTTCACCATCTCTCGAACCGTGTCCGATCGACTTCGGAAGTTCAATCATCTCGACTCGACCCCCCTTTACCCGCCTCCGCCTCATGCGGGAAGGTATCGATTCGATGCTCTGGGTGACTTCTTCCTGTTCGCGGGCCGACTCGACCGCCTGAAACGCGTGGACCTTCTCATCGAGGCGATCGCTCATGCCTCGAAGGACGTGCGACTGAAGATCGCCGGTCGGGGACCGCTCGAAACATCGCTGCGAGAGCTGGCGGAGTCTCGGGGGGTGGCGTCGCGCGTGGATTTTCTGGGCTTTGTCTCCGACGAGGAGCTCCTGACTCTTCTGGCCACCGCCCGGGCCGCCGTCTACACCCCGGTAAACGAGGATTACGGCTACGTAACCCTGGAGGCGTTTCTTTCGGGCAAGACATTGATCACGACCAGCGACACCGGCGGAGTTCTGGAGTTTGCGACCCCCGAGAACGGTTTCGTCGCCGAGCCAACCGCGCGGAGCCTGGGCGATGCCATGACCCGAGCGTGGAATACCTCGACGGCAAGACTGCGGGAGATGGCCGAGGTCGGCCGGAAGAAAGTCACGCCCATTCAGTGGGACGCGGTCATCGATACTCTGACGGAGGCGATCCGCTAGTGTCCTCAACGCCGAAGCTCGCGGTGGAGATCTGGTCGCCCCTTCCGCCCCTGGCCTCGGGTGTCGCCGACTACGTTCAGGAGCAGCTTGAGGTCCTCGCTCGCGCATTCATCCTGACTCTGGTCGCCGACGACCTGGGCCAGGTCGATAAAGCATTGTGCGAGCGTTACCGCGTTGTCTCTCCGGACCGGAGCGACCGCACAACTCTACGCGTCTACCACGTCGGTAATTCGCCTCTCCATGGCTTTATTTATCGCGAGGCGCTTCGGACTCCGGGTGTGGTGGTGCTCCATGAGTGGAATCTGCATGAGCTTCTGTTGAGCTTCGCGGTTACCTCCAACAATTTCGATGCCTACCGCGGCCAGATGCGCCGGGAGCACGGCGAGCGCGGCTCGATCGCCGCGGAGACCATCGCCTCGGCTTTGGGCGGGCGGCATTGGACGGGGGTGTTTCCCCTGAATGCCGAGATCCTGGAAAGAGCACTGGCCGTCGTTTGTTTGTCCAGCTCGACCGCGGCCCGAGTGGCCCGTCGAACGCCCGGCGCGCGTCTGCTCCATCTTCCACATCACGCGGTACTCAGAGCGCACGCCCGCAACCGATCGGAGGCCCGAATCCGGCTGGGCCTCGACGAGCGAGCCCGGGTGATCCTGGCCCCCGGGCTCGGAACCGCTTCAAAGTCTCTCGATATCGCACAGGCGGCGATCGAGCGGATTCGCTCCCGGGTCGAGAACGTTGTTCTGGTCACGGTCGGCGGGGGATCGGCTGCGGAGACGAGAGGCGCGGAGAACCGGCCGAACCGGGAACTCGGCCGCGTCGATCTGGAGAGCCTGGGCGATGCGTTACTGGCCGCCGATGTGGTTCTGGCCCTCCGCTTTCCCAGTCGGGGCGAAGCGTCGGGCGTCCTGATGCGCGCGCTCGCGGCCGGCCGGGCTTGCGTCGTGTCGTCGGGGTCCACCGCCGATGAAGATCTGCCCGAAGGCGTGGTGGCCCGCGTGAATCCCGGACCCGAGGAAAGCCGGGAACTGGGAGCAGTGCTGGAGCTTCTCCTTCTCGATGACGCGGCTCGTCTTCGGATGGAGCAACTCTCCCGGGCCGTCGCTTCGACCAGACCGGTCGAGCCTCTGACGGAGAGGCTCGCGGGTTTCCTCGAGGAGGTCGCGACCGAACGCAGCGGAATCGAGTCGGAGATCCGCGCGCGCGAATCTCGGGCGGCCACGGTTCGCGAGCGCTTCCGAGTCGACCTCGAGGCCGCGGCCTCGAGCCTCGGCCTCGTCCGTCTTCCCTCGAACGTCTTTGAGAGACTGGCCGGACTCTAGTGCCGATTTCCCTGTCCGTGGTCATTCCCGCGTTCAACGAGGAGAAGCGGCTCCCGGGGACGCTCGCGACGCTGCTTTCCTTTCTGCGGGGGCGGGAGGAGTCCTTCGAGATCCTGGTGGTGGACGATGGGTCGACGGACGCTACGGCGGCGGTGGCGCGAGAGGCCGGGTCCGAGGTGCGCGTCCTTCAAAACCCTGGGAACCGCGGCAAAGGCTTCTCGGTTCGAAACGGGATGCTGAATGCGCAGGGCCAGTGGCGGCTGATGTCGGACGCGGACCTCTCCACCCCGATCGAAGAGTTGAACTCGCTGCAGGCCGCTCTAAGCGATGGAGCCCAAGTCGCGATCGCCTCGCGCGCGGTGTCGGGCGCCAACCTGGAAAAGCGCCAGTCGATCATGCGCGAGAGTTCGGGGCGCTTCTTCAATCTCATCGTCCGCTGGCTCCATCTTCCCGGCATCAAGGACACCCAGTGCGGTTTCAAGCTCTTCTCGGCCGCGGCCGCGGAGGCGGCCTTCCGCGATTCGAGACTCGACGGCTTTGCTTTCGACGTGGAGGCCCTGGTGCTGGCTCGGCGCGCTGGATTCAAGATCCGCGAAGTCGCGGTGACCTGGCGCAATGACGAACAGTCCCGCGTGAGCTTCGGGCGCGGCCTCGCCGCGTTTGTCGACCTGTTTCGGCTGTGGTTTCGCGATCGAAGCTAGGGTGCGAAAGCGAGGGCGTCTACGGCCGAGGCGGGACGCGTCTGATCTCGACCCGCAATCGAAGCGCGGCCACCCACTCCTCGATCTTCTGGTCCAGCGACCGTCGCTCGAGCGCCTCGCGAATGGACGGCGCGACCAGACCGAAGCTCGGCGCCTGGGGATCGTTCACCACCCTCTCGTTGAAGGCTTTGCGAACCTCGGCGTCTTCAACGCGCACCAAGGGCCGCAAGCGCTGGTCGATGTAGTTCGAGATGGCGAGTTGAGCCAGGGCCTTGCGCCTCAGGGCGGGTGCGGTGAATCCCGGCCCGCTCTTCGCCTGAAGAGCGAGCACGGCGCGGGCGATGGTGTCCTCGGACGGAGGGTCGTTCAAGAGCCTGGAGGCCTCGTCGAACATCAGGCTCTCGTCGATCGTGCGCTCGAGCGCGTCGGTCTCCTCGAGCTGCAGCAGCGCCCTCGTAAGCATCACGTCGGAGTAGAGGACCGGTTTCCGGTTGACAAAGGCCAGGGTGCGCTCGATGAGCGTGCCCGCCCCCGCGTAGAAGCCTCCCGCGGCCTGAATCATCCCGAACAGGATGACGAACACGGCCCGTCTCCCGCTTCGCTTAGAACGCATATCCCACTCCGAAATGCAGTTCGTGGCGGCTCTCGCCCGGGAGCCGGTCGAGCTTGAAACCCCAGTCGAGGCGTAGCGGACCGAATGGGCTGCGATACCTGACCCCTACCCCCGCCACTTCCCGGAGCTCCCCTATCTTCAGGTCGGAGATCTCCGGGAACACATTCCCGACTTCGACAAAGGCCTGGACGCCGAATTTCCTGGTCACGTCGATTCGGGCTTCGAGGGCAGTGGCGATCAGGGCGTTGCCGCCCTCGGGCACGAACACGCCCTCGGCGTTGTAGTACCCGGGTCCCACCCCGTCCGTCTGGAAGCCGCGCATTACCGAAGCACCCCCGGCAAAGAACCGCTCCGGGAGCGGGAGTTCGGTGGAACGGTTGAAGGCCCGCGCCAGACCCAATCGAGCCGACGCGGCCAGCACCATTCCCGCTCGCAGTTCTTCGTATCGAGCGGCAAAGAAGGAGGATTTGACGAAAGAGTCCCCACCGAGAGACCCAAGCGACAGCAGCGTCTCCGCCGAAGCGAGAGTGCCGCGCCTTGGATCGATCGCGTCGTTCCTGGTGTCGTGAACAAAACCGAGGGAAGGCCCGGAGATCTTTCCGTCACATAAGTCGCGATTGACCTCCGCGCAGTTCTGGGCCACATTCGACGTGGTGGTCTCCTGGAAAGTGTATCGAGCGAGAAGGTTGCCCCCGCGGATGGGAAAAACGGTCTGGGTCTGGAAGCCCCGGCGGTGGAAATCGAAGGCGTCCCGCGAGCGATCGTCCTCCACATAGAGCTGGACGTTCACGGCCTGGCGACGGCGAAAGGCGTACGGCTCGGTCAGAGAGAGAAGTGCCTTCGACCCGTTGATCGAACCCCGGAGGAACAAGGACGCCTTGCGCCCAAGCCCCGAGATATTGAGTTTCGCAAGCTCTACGCTCGCTCTCACCTTCTCGGTTTCGGCGAAACCGAGGCCCGGCACGATGGTGGTGCGGGCTCCTTCGGCCACCTCGATGATGAGACTTCTCTCGTCTTCCTGGACGGTGACCTCTCGAATCTGGACATTGGTGAAAAGACCGGTGGCCGACAAGCCGGCCTGGGTGTCGAGGATCTTCTGATAGGAGAGAAAATCGCCTTCCTTCAGACGGCTTTCACGGAGCACCACGGTTTCCCGGGTGTCCCGTAGACCGACCACCAGCACTCGGCCCACCCTCACTCGCGGGCCCGGGGTCACCCGAAAAGCCACCGAAACACTCGTGCGATCGTCGGAAAACTCGGTGGTCGCGTCCACGCGGGCGTCCACGTATCCATCGTCACGCAGAGACGCAAGCAGCGCGGTCCGATCACGGGCCACGTCGGCGTTGCGGAAGACCGAGTTGGCTCTGCTCGTGAGCTCGAGGACGGAACTGCCGCTGCGGTCCTTTTGGGGCGGAGTCCCTTCAATCATCACCGAACCGATGGTGCTCACCGAGCCCGGCACGATCTTGAAGGTCACCTTGGCTCTTCCCGGCTCACCGGACTCTTCGTGAGAAACGAGAGCGTTGACGTGACCCTGCCGAATCAGGTCGGCGCGCACTCGCGTCTTCTCGGCTTCGATATCGGCGTCAATCCAGGGAGCGCCCACGGTCAGGCCGCCGGGTCCTGGAGGAGAAGAGGCGACGCCGTCGGTTTGATACTCGACCGCCGCCACTATCCATTTCGCACCGAGATGGGCCACAAATTCCCCGCTGACCCGATCACCGCTCGGAACCTCCTGAAAATCGACCTCCACGTCACGGTAACCGCGCTTGACATGGTCGGACTCGATAGCCGACATGGTTTCCTCGATCGAGTCCTGCGACAGTCCCTCCTGCTCGAAACGGGAGCGAGTCTTGGTCTTCTGCTTCTCATCGAGCAGGTCTAACTTCAGATCGAAGAGGGGGCCGGGAGTGACAAAAAAAACCAGGTCGCCCGCCACACTCTCGGTCCTGACCTGGGCGCGATAGTGCGCGTTCTTCCAGAGAATGCCGAGAAGCTGTTCTTTCCACTTCTTCAAGGTCTCCGCGGTCAGGACATCTCCGGGCTGCGCGGGCGACTTCGGGGCCGGAAGAGCGACGGGCCAGCCATCAATGCGGGAGGAAACGAGAGTCTCCTTCCTGGCCTGGAGCACGCGGACTCGGATGTCTCGAACCGAACCGGACGTGGGTGATTCCGTTTTCCCGAGCAGAGGCTCCATCTCGATGGTCGCCCTCGGATACGCCTGGGAGCGAAGCCAGTCGGTCATTCGGGCCGCGGCATCGGCCAGAGACTGGTCTCGGAAGGGCTCGGAGGGGCGCAATCCGGCAACCCGGGCGAGATCCTTCGCAAGCCCGGGCTCAACCGGGAGATCCGGAGTGTCCTCGCTCAGTCGGGTCACGAAACGGAGTTCGCCCAGGCGGGAGGTCTCCAGAACCTTGAAAACCAGGCGGAGCGTTCCATTCGGCTCGCTCTCCTGCTCGACCCACACTTCGTCGAACAGATCCGTGGCGGACAGAAGAAGCACGCTCGAACGAACCGCCTCCGGATCCTCTGGCTCGCCCACCCTCGCCGTCAGTTGTCGCACCAGAGATGGGTCGCTCGCGCCTTTGATCTCGATAGCGGAGACCAGTGGCGTTTGGGCGCGGGCCATGACCGGACCGCACGAGATGAGGGCAGCCAGGATCGGACGGAACGTTTCCGGTCTCATCATCGGCGCAGGGTAATCCGCGTTCGCACGTCCGCTCCGAAACCCTCGGGCTCCGCCCAGCTCACCACCAGCGAGAAGCGATTTGAGAGCGAGTACTCCACGGCCACGAGCTGGTTCTCCGTTCCTCCCGAGAGGGTTCGGGAGTAGACGACATCGAGGTCGGGGGTGATACGTTTCCCCACGGTCAGCCGGGCCCCCGTCCGGGTGAGAAGGCCCGGGTCGATGGAGAGGCGCGACAAGCCAAATCCCTGAGCGACCTGGCCGGTGACGTTGTCACCCAGCCACGCGCTGGCCAGCGTGTTGACGCCCCCGGCGCCCAGGGTCTTGAGGTCGGTCGCCGAAGTCCCGGTACCCCCGGTGTTAGCGACTTCGTTCTCGTTACCGCCGGCCAGCAGGGTGGCGATCTGGGGGGAGGTGAGGGGCGGATCGGAGGTGATGCGGGTTGAAACCTGGTCCATGGTGCCGTTGGCCTGGAGGGTGAGCCGGTAGGACCGCATTCTCGTCTCGGCCTCGATCTCGAAAACGGGATCGATTTTCCGCGGATTCGAGAAATGGGCCACGCCCTTGCGCACGTCGTAGGTGTTGCCTCCGAAGAAGACCTTCCCGCGAAGGACCTCCACTTGGCCCAGAAGCTGCGGATCGGTGGGCGACCCGGTCAGGGTCAAGTCCGCGGTGGCCACCACGGAGGCCAGGTTGTTATCCAGACGCAGAGTCCCGGGCGCCTTGATGGCGATGTCGAGACGCATGGCCGACGGTTTGAAATCGGAGGCGGATCGGGAGAAACCAACCGAGCTGTTCTGGGCACTGAAGAGATCGGAGGTGATGGCGTACCTCTTGGTCCACACCGCTTTCGACACGGTGAGGGTCCCGGTGAGCCAGTGCGACTCCGTGGTGCCCTGAAGCCGGAGTGAAGCGCCGAACGTGGACCGCAGTCCTTCGGGATAACGGAGGCCGAGCGAGTCTCCGGTGATGGAAAAATCAAACGAGGGCGGGGTGGCCGCTCCAAATCCGATCTGTCCGGAGACGGAGACGCGACCGCCTCCGAACCGGCCTTTCATTCCCGCCACTCGGGCCTGAGTCTCATTGAAGACGACCCGGCCGTTCAGGCCGTCGAGGCCCTGGGGAAAGGCGCGAAGACGAACGGCGCCCTCTTCGATATCAAGGCCGCCCGAAACCCGCAGGGCCCCAGGGGATCCGCCAATCTGACTTCGCAGGGTGGCCGAACCACGCAATCGCCACTCTCTCAAGAATCCGGACAGGACGCGCAGGTCGGCCCGCCCCGTGATGGCGAGATCGTTCACATCGTCCGGATTGAGGGCGAACTTTCCAGAGACGCCGAGAGACGTGCCCTCTCCGGTGAGAGTGAGGCCGGCCACTTGAATCGCGCCCTTCTCGATGTCGATCATCGACCCGGGAGCAGCCTCGATGGCGTACTCGGGAACGGCAATGCGCAGGCGGCCCCCGCGAATCCGGGCGGAGAGGAGGAGCGGATCGAGAAGCGGGCCCTCGACATGCGCGTTGGCAGACGCGGTGATGGCGACGGCATTCTCGAAGCGTGATCCTAGAGCGCGCAGCACCGGGTCGACCCGGGCATTGGTGAGTTTGAGTTCGAGCTGGCTCAGGTGGGGCGCCTTCACCTCGATGGCGCCCGAAACCTCCGCCCGGAAGCGGGGCGAGTCGGATTGGCCGGTGAGATGCAGAACACCATCGCCCTTTCCCTCAATCTCGACCGTCATGGCGCCGATTCCTTCATCGCCGTAGAAGATCCGCTTCGATTCGAGGTGCGCGGAGACGCGCGGCTTGATGATCGGGCCACTGAGGGTGGCGCGGCCGGAGACGTGGCCGCCAATCATGGGCGCGTTGGCGGCTTGAAGCCCCAGGTCCGAGAGTTCCACCTCCTTCAACTCCACCTCTCCTTCGAACGCGGAGACCGCGGCCGCTTCCTCGATCAGTGTTCCCTTGACCAGCAGGTCACCGCCGCCCACCAACGCCTCGAGGCTCTCCACCCGAACCGCCCCGCCCTCGAACTTGAGCTTCGCCTCCGCTTTCTTGAAGGGGATCCCCGAAGCCTTGCCCGCTGCACTCGTGAAGCTCGCCTGGCCGAGAGGCCTGGACATTGTTCCGAGGAGGCGGAGGGTCCCCGAGACGGCGCTATCCACGTCCATGTCGGACCCGATGACATGCAGAAGATCCCGGGCCGGCCAGTCTTTGACCGCAATGGTCAGATCCACGGCGTCGTCGACACCCGCACCGCCCAGTCTCTGAGCGCCGTTCATCTCCACGCGCGCGCCACCTCGGGCGGCGATCAACCGATCGCTCTTGAGGTCCACCGTCGAGGCGCTTCCGGCCCAGTCAATAGCGCCCCAGGCGACCCCAAGGTAGGTCACACTCATCCCGCTGAAACGGCCGGTGAACACCGGCTCCGCCATGGTGCCCGTGACTCGACCCTGGGCACTGCCGTTGCCCGCGGCGACCAGCGGCTTTGCCTCCGTGGCGCCAAACGCGGTGCGAAGACGGACGCCCAATGCGTCGGTGGTAGCGAGATCCTCACTCAAGAGTCTGACGTCGATGCTCAGTCGCTTGTCCGGCTGTATCGAACCATCGAGGCTCACCGTCGTCCGGGGCGCCTCGAGCCGGACCCCCGTCAGGGTGATGACGCCGGCCGCGGCCGCGAACGGGAATCTTCCGGAAAACGGGTCGCCCTGGCTTGGATCCCCAGTGAACCGGAGGTCTCCCGTGCCGCTCAGCAAATTCGCAGCTCCCTGCGGAAAGGCAAGGTCGATCACTCCTCCGACTCGCGAACCAAGACCCGCGGTCCCATAGTCGAAGAGCCAATGGAGGAGCGGTTCCGCGCTGAGGCCATCCAGGGTTCCCGCCACTCTCACCGCCGCGTGGCTGGGCGCTTCCACCTCAAGGACCGCCTTGCCACCCAGGGCCTCGAGGGCAAGGTCTTTGAGGCGCAGATCGGAGCCGTCCCACGACAGACTCGTCGAGAACGTATCGACCGGGATCGAGTCGTACGAGCCTTTCTGGCCGCGCAGCGTTCCGGCAAGAGCGAGTTTTTCGCCATCGATCTCGAGCAACGCCCTGGTCTCAGCGATTCCCTTGAGGTTGAGCCCGGTCCCCGCCACCTTGCGGTCGAAACTTTCGAGGTCGAACGGACCGGAGAAGCGAATCTCGCCCCTGGGCGCCTGGTGAAGGTCAAACTTCCCGGCCACCGACAGTTTCGTGCCCGCGGCCGTGAACGATCCTGAATCAATGTGCAGGGTCGAATCAACGAACCTGACCCCGACTTCGAATTGTGCATCCTGCGCGGGCAGGTCGCCAAAACGCATCGGGCCGGGACCAGCCCGGAGCTCGCCCTTGAGAAGGTTCTTCGCATCCGCGACCAGGGTGGCTTCGAAGTCTGGCCAGACCAGTTCCAGCGGGATTTTCTGGTCGTTCAGAAATAGTTCACCGGAACGGACCATCAGTTTTTCGATGGAGACCTGACGAGAGGATGAACCGCCGGACCGCGACATCTCGGGCAGATCGGTGGAACCATCCGGGAAGACCTGGACCGAGATCCGGGGTTGCTCGAGCTCGACGCCGCGGAGCAGAATTCGCGTGGTGAACACAGACCTGAAGGAGAGGGCGACGCGAACCCGAGGGGCCATGAACGAGGGTCTCTTGGATCCAGGGAGGCCGGGGACCAACACATCCCGGAGTTCAACCACGCGGCCGGAAAGGTCAACCGAGAGGGCGCCCACCCTGACTTGACGGTTCAGGGCCTCGGCGAGCCGACGCTCGACCTGGGTTCTCAGAACCGTCTCGCCAAAGAGCGCAACCAGAGTCAGGGCCAGCAGCCCCAAGAGGGCGAAGGCGGCGAAGCCAACCCTGCCGAACCGAGTGATCTTTCGAATCAAGACCTGCATGATCGCAAAGGAACCCCTTTGCTCTCCACTCCGCCCACGGAGCAGGCCCTAGTCGATAACGAGAAGGAGGGCGCCCATTTCCACGGCCTGGCCCTCCTTGACCCTGATCTCCAGAACCGTTCCCGCGCGGATGGCTTTGAGTTCGTTCTCCATCTTCATCGCCTCCATGACCAGAACCCCTTGACCGGCCTCCACGGAATCGCCCGGGACGACCAGCGCCTTCACGATCTTTCCCGGCATCGGAGCCATGAGCTTGACCGGCCCGATGTGCGCCACCTTCGCCAAGGCGGCGCCCTTGACCGCATCCTTGAGATCCACGTCGAATCGATCGCCGCGCAACAAAACTGCGAACCCCTCCGGTGTCTTCTCCAGGGTCAGATCATGCGAAACGCCGTCGACTAGAACACAGACGTCACTCTCTCCGATCTTCACCAGGTCTAGATCCAACGTCTTGTCGCCGATGGTCACGCGGTATCGGCCCTGGGTTTCCCGAACTTCGACGCGGGCGGTCTGGCCCGCGGTGGTGGCATCAAAAAGCACGGAACACCCCGACAGATTCTTGCCGAATCACCAGCGCGTCACCGATTCCCGATTGCCAAGGGTCCACCACAACGAGGCGGACGATGTTCCGGGGCTTTGAGCCACCCGGGATTGACGGCGAGTGCGGTAGGCGGCCACCGCGGCCACGGCCATCGCGATCTCGGTGGGCCGCGCCCGCTCGTCCTTCTCGACCTGGAGCCGGGTCACGAAACCGGTGTCGAAATCGCCATCGATGAACCTGGGATGGCGCAGGGCACGATCGAAGAAGGGCAGGGTGGTCTTGATGCCGGTGATCTTGTACTCGGACACCGCGCGGAGCATCCGGGCAATCGCCGCTTCCCGGGACTCGGCATGCACGACCAGCTTCGAGATCAGGGGGTCGTAGAACATCGGAACTTCGAACCCCTCGTAGACCCCGGAGTCGTCGCGCACGCCGGGACCTCCGGGCACCCGCAGATAGGTGATGCGGCCAGGGTTCGGAATGAAATTCGCGTCCGGATCCTCGGCGCACACCCGGCACTCGATGGCGTGGCCGCGCTGAGTGAGGTCCTTCTGGGTGAAGGGCAGGGCCTCGCCCTGGGCAATTCGAATCTGCATTTTGACCAGATCGATACCCGTCACCATCTCGGTGATGGGGTGCTCAACCTGAAGGCGGGTGTTCATTTCGAGGAAGAACGGTTCGCGGTTTTCGTCGACCAGAAACTCCAGCGTGCCCGCGTTCACGTAGCCGACCTTCTTCACCAGGGCCACCGCAAGCGATCCCATCTTTTCGCGCAGTTCCTGGGTGACAAAGGGCGACGGGCTCTCCTCGATGATCTTCTGATGACGCCGCTGAATCGAGCACTCGCGTTCGAAGAGGTGAACCGCGTTCCCGTGCATGTCGGCGAGGACCTGGATCTCGATGTGCCTCGGCTTGAGAATCGCGCGCTCGATATAGAGGCTGTCGTCGCCAAAAGCACTCTTCGCCTCGCTGCGGGCCCGGTCGACGCTGGTCTCGAGTTCTTCCGCCCGCTGAACCAGCCTCAGACCCTTGCCGCCCCCACCCGCCGCCGCCTTGAGCATCAAGGGATAGCCGATACGCTTCGCCTCGGCCAGGATGGCCGGGTGGTCGACCAGGGGATGAAGCGCCCCCGGCACCACGGGCACGCCCGCGGCCACCGCCACCCGCCGCGCCGACGTCTTCTCACCCATGGCGGTGATGGCTTGGGCGGGCGGGCCGATGAAGACCACGCCCTCGTCTTTGCAGGCCTGGGCGAAAGCCGCATTCTCGGAAAGGAAACCGTAGCCGGGATGAATGGCTTGGGCGCCGGTACGCCGGGCAACCTCGAGGATCGTCTCCATCTTGAGATACGAGTCGCGCGAGGGCGACGGCCCTATGAAGTACGCCTCGTCCGCGTAGCGAACATGCAGAGCCGCGCGATCCGCTTCGGAATACACGGCGACGGTTCTGATCCCCAGTTCGCGACAGGCCCGCATCACGCGCACCGCGATCTCGCCGCGGTTGGCGATCAGGACCTTGCTGAACTTTCTCGGAGTCGACACGGAGGGTGGATTCTAAGGTTCTGGGGCTCACTCGGCTTGCCACGGTCGGCACGCCTGTGCCATCGTACGCCTCGCCCGATGGAGGAGCGATCCCCATCAGTAGTTCTTCCGACGCACGGTTGTTTCGACGATGGACTCCTGAAGAGCGGAGTTCAACGGAGATGAGACTAAACACGATGTTCCTGCAACCAGGGAGAGCCGATTCATGACTCGCATTCCCGTCACCATCCTGGGGGCCACCGGCGTGGTTGGTCAGCGCTTCGTGCGTCGGCTGAAGAATCACCCTCTCTTCGAGATCCAGCATCTGGCCGCTTCCGAGAGAAGCGCGGGGAAGACCTACGAGGACGCCTGTGCATGGCGGCTCGATGGTCCTCCGCATGCGGGCTTGGGCAAGCAGACCCTGCGGGCCGCTGACCCTAGCGAAGCGATGTCGCCGGTGGTGTTCAGCGCCCTTGATTCCGAACCGGCATCCCGGATCGAACCACTCTTTGCCCGGGCCGGCTCGCTGGTGTTCTCGAATGCTTCGGCTTTCCGCATGCCCGCGGATGTTCCTCTGCTGGTGCCGGAAGCAAACGCCGATCACCTCGGCCTGATCGAAACGCAGCGCCGGACGCGGGGCTGGAAGGGCGCCATCGTCTGCAACCCCAACTGCACCGCGACCGTCCTGGTCATGGGTTTGGCTCCTCTCCATCAGGCCTTTGGAGTTGAGCGTGTGTTCATGACCTCGATGCAGGCGATCAGCGGCGCGGGCTATCCCGGCGTCCCCAGCCTCGATATTCTGGGAAATGTGATCCCCTTCATTCGAAACGAGGAAGAGAAGGTCGAGGAGGAAACTCCGAAGATGCTGGGGCGTTTCGCCTCGGGCGCCATCGAAACCGCGGCATTCGCCATCTCCGCCATGTGCTACCGCGTTCCCGTCATCGAGGGTCACAGCGAAGCGGTCAGTGTGAGCCTGCGCGGGAATCCCTCACCCGAGCAGGTGGCCGCGGTTTTTCGGGCCTGGCGAGGGGATTCGCGCGTGACCTCGCTTCACTCGGCCCCCGAGGTTCCCATCCGCGTCCACACCGCCGAAGACCGGCCCCAGGTCCGCCTCGACGTGGAGAAAGATGGCGGGATGAGCGTTCATGTCGGGCGGGTCCGCCGGTGTTCGCTTCTCGGGGTGAAATTCGCCCTCCTCGGTCACAACACCGAACGCGGCGCCGCGGGTGCTTCGGTTCTCAACGCCGAGCTCGCCCACGCTCTGGGATATCTGGGATGAGCGTGGTCCTGAAATTCGGCGGGAGCAGCGTCCTCCTCAGCCGACGTGAATACGGGGACGCTGCTCCGGATCCTCGACCGCCCGTCGCAGGACCTCACGAGTCACGGGCGCGGTGTCCCCTTCGCCCAGGAAGATGAATTTGAGGACGTAGCTCACGGGATTGCCCTCGGTCCAACCGAAATAGGCGTGCGAAATGCGCGCCGAGCGCCGCTGCGCCTCGAGGAGAATCGCGGCGATGGCGTTGGGAATGGCGGGAGCCGCGCATCTGAGGATTCGGTGGACCCCGATTCGAACCGCACGCACCTCAAGGTCGTCGGCGAAGTCCGAGGCGTCGCCTTGCACCACCTCCAGGAAGATCACCGGCTCGCCACTGTTGAGCGAATGGTCCTCCCGGGCGTGGCGCTCCTTGGCGGCGTACTCGTCCACCGTCTGCCGATACGGGCGATGCGCGATGATGCGCACCGGTTGGGGGCCGAAGGCGTCGAGAAACTCGGTGGCCTTGGGCGAAAGGGTCACGGTCTTGATCCGCAGTTCGGTGGAACGCATAAAGCGGGAAAGGATCGACAACACGACGATGCTGCCGATGAACATCAGGGCAATCCCCAGCCCAACGGGCGCCCTCACGATCACCATGAGGGTGGTGTAGCCAAGAACCAGCGCCATCAGGGTATAGGTCCATTTGGCGTGGTTCTCCCGCCATTTTTGAATCGCGACGGCAAGCGCCGCCGAGCTCATAAGCGCCAGAACGCCGGTCCCATACGCATCGCCTTGAGCCTTCACGCTGGCGTTGAAGAACCAGGTCACCACCAGGCTGATGAAAGTGAAGACCAAAACGAGCGGCCGGGTGGCCGTCGCCCAGTCCGGCGCCATTCCATAGGGAGGCAGATACTTGGGCACCAGATTCAGCAGACCGGCCATGGCGGAGGCGCCCGCAAACCACAGAATCGCGATGGTGACGATGTCGTAGAACGTTCCGAACTCGTTTCCCAGGTATTCATGGGCCAGAAACGCGAGAGCGCGATCGTGAGCCCGGCCGCCCTCTTGATGCTCAGCCGCCGGGATCAGAGTTGCGGTCACGAACGAGGACAGGATCAGAGCCACGCTCATGATGAGCGCGGCCGTGAGCAGCATCTTGCGCGCGTTTCGAATTCGGCCGGCGGGTCGTTCAGGCGAATCGGTCGCATCGCCGCGAACGAGAGGCATCACCGCTACCCCCGTCTCAAAGCCGGAGAGCCCGAGTGCGAGCTTGGGGAAGATGAAGAGGCTTGCGATCAGGGCCGGACCGAACCCTCCGTGCAGCGACAGGACACCTTGTTTCCAACCCGAAACCAATTCCGGGTGTCTCCAGACTTCCAGGAGACACCGGGCCAGAACCGCGATGTTGGCGAGCAAGTAGGCGACGACCACGAGGATGGCAATGCCGATCGCCTCGTGGATGCCCTTGAGGAAGACCGCGCCGAGAGCCAGAAGCAGAAGACCTGTCACCAATACGGGGTGATCACCGAGGAAGTGGGGAACGAACGGGTTCTCGACGATGTGGGCGGTGGCGTCGGCCGCCGACAAGGTCATCGTAATGATGTAGTCGGTGAAAGCGAACCCGAGAAGAATCAGGACCAGTGCCTTCCCCTTCCACTTTGGGAGAAGGTGCTCCAGCATCGAAACGCTGCCGCGGCCGTGAGGGGAGTAGTGGGCAACCTGACGGTAGACGGGCAGGGCGACGAACAAGGTCACCATCACGAGTATCGCCGTGGCGACGGGCGAAAGCACCCCCGCGGCCAGGACCGCGAGGCCGGGTTGATAGCCGAGCGTCGAGAAGTAATCGACGCCGGTCAGACACAGGACCTGCCACCAGGGGGCTGAGGGTTTTTCGGCCGACGGCTCGTTGTGGCCCTTCATGAGCCACTCCCCAAGCCACCGGTTGTCGCCCTTCTGCCCACCGCCCCC
>JANLSZ010000294.1:0-1663 GCA_031362685.1 Vicinamibacteria bacterium
AGAACGTGACTTATGTACGAGGAGCCTAAAAGACAACGGCCGCGCAGCGGCCACCTCAGCGCGACGAGCTTGAAGCTGGACCCGGGCGCGGGCCTTGCCCCACCACACGAGGTTTCGCGCGCCGCCTGGGGCGGCGGGCGAATGATCAAACCAACGCGACCAGCAAGGCCCGTGACCGATCAGGGCCAGCTTTGTATAAGACCCGTTCTCGGACAGGCAGGACTCGACCTCATCAACGAACCACGCGAGCGCGACAACAAAACGTCGGCCGCCGCCGTGGCCTTGGCGATATCGGCTCGCGAAGCGAGCCCTCCTATCTCACTTTCCTACCAGCGCATTCGAGGGAGGATATCTACGGCTAGCACGACGGCATTCACGAGCAGCAAGGAGGCACGCGCCACGGTCGCGACAGAAGAAGACGCGGGGCGATGCCTAGCGACCAGGAATAGCCAATACAGACTGATCAAGGTAGCGAGCATTCCGGCGAGGACAGCGATCGGAACCAGCAGAATCGTTATGCTGTGCGGATTGGACGGGACCCCAAGGCGGTCAAGGATTGCGAGAACCGTCGCCGGTGTCCCTGACAGTGCGGCGCAAGGCCAGACGAAACGATGCGTAGGGCGGCCCGTGATCGTGGAACTCACCTGCATTGCTTTGCCTTCATGTGTTCGCGAATGTAGCGGCGCGTGGCTTCCACGGCGTGGAGAAAAGCCGGATCGCTCACGTTGGCTTTGTCATCCCAAACGTGGCCAAAGCCAGGGAAATGCCGGACGCCGCCCCCGTCCCACTCCGCAAATCCAGCGTGGCTAGGCGAATAAGCATCTTGAATCGCATGGAGAGCGGCGGCGTAGTCGCCCTCAGCAGTCCTCTGGTCGACATAGTCGTTGTAACGCCGTTCTGCCTCGCGGTCACCAACTCGGGGGCTTCGCGCTTCCCTCATCGCATGCCAGTGCGCGTTCGCTGGGTCTTGCGACCCCTCCCGAGAGTCGACATCAGCCACCGCATTGCTGAGCGGCACACCTTCGGCTGTTGGAAAACCCTCCGCCTTCATTGCGGCGCGCGTGATCAGCCGATGCGTTTGAGTCAAGAACAGGCCCGCCGGATCGACAAAGCCCGTGGGGTTCCCCCCCACATACCCATAAAAGTTGACCCCTCCACCAAACCCGATTGGATCTTCTGAGATGAACCGCCCCGCCTTTGGATCGTAGTACCTGGCTCGGTAGTAATACAGCCCGGTCTCGGGATCCCACTCTCTTCCCGTGAACGCAAATCCATCCCGTGCCCCAGCCTCGATGTTGCCCCACGCGTCATACCGCAGCGTGTTCGTCACCTCACCCGTCGCGCTCGTCTCCTTCACGATGCTCCCCAGGCCGTCCGCGTGGTAGTAACTCACCACTCCAGCGGTCTCCTTGGACAGCGGCTCGTCGATGCTCGGACCGTGCACGTAATACGACGACGTCGTGATCCCGCCCACCTTCACGTTCTCGCGCACGACGTCCGCTCCGTCGTAGGTGTAAGTCGTCAGTTTGGTCGGCGTCGTTTTGCTCAGCCGCCGGCCCAGCGGGTCGTACTGGAAGCTCGCCTGCAAGGCGCCGTTTCGCCTCGCTGACGTCAGTTGGTTGAGCGCGTTCCACCCATACGTCCACGTCTCCCCGGGCAGCGT
>JANLSZ010000301.1:0-3383 GCA_031362685.1 Vicinamibacteria bacterium
TGGATTCGGGCGAGCATCTCTTCATAGAGCGATGCGGACGGACCGCTCAGGTGCAACGTGACCTCATCGGCGTACTCGTTCTCAGCCTCCAGGTAGGCCCGAACCGCCGGATTCTCTTTCTCCCTCAGCCAAAAGTAGGGATCCTCCAGCGTTTCTCCGTGGAGGACGATGGCTTTTGAAGTACGGTTGGCGACAGGCGGCCTCATTGCTTTTCTGACCGAAGGCTAGTTCAAAGCCGCCGTTGGTCTGGTTCGGCCGGTTGCCACCTCGGTATCTGAATCGTTCCACCCACTTCGGATCGCCACCGACTTTCTCAGGACGACGGGTCACCCAGCGCGCCCCTTGTTCGTGTTCTAGCGTCGGTCGTAGCGATGGCTGTACCGATCGTCATAGCGGCCATGGCTTCGGCGGTTCGAATAGCCCTGGCGATAGCCGTCTTCGAAACCATGTCGATAGGCGGATACGTATGCGTAACGTGGTCCGAATTCGCGGCGGTAGCCCGCGTCGCCCTCGCGATATCGCTTCTCGTCCCGGTAGTTGTAGCGATCATCGCGCCGATCGTCTTTCTCCCCCTCGCGCAGACCGTCGCGGTAGCCGAGGTCGAAGCCGATGCGGCCGGTGTTGTATCGACTTCGATAATCATCCCGGTCGTAGTAGCCGGCTCCATCGTTGCCGATGTGGATTCCCACCCGGACCCCGGCTTGTGCGGGAACGGCGCCGGCGAGTGTCATCCCGGCTGCGATTGCGCCCAAAACCATTCGGTTCATGATGTGTCTCCTTCGCCAGCAGTACCAAGCAACCCCTGTGCCAGGTCGCAACTCCATTTCCCCGAACGTTATGGACGAAGCGGTGTACTCGGAGGGCGACGAGCGCCGTCCTCCGGGCACGTCATTGACGGGGGGGGCCGAGCCTGACCTCTTGACCCGCGCTCAACGGAGCCGTACTGTGAATCCGCCATGACCATTCATCACTACCTGCATCTCGACGTCTTCACTCCCGCCCCCCTCTCCGGAAATCAGCTTGCCGTGTTCCTCGAACCCCCGGTCTGGCCGGATGAAACAATGCAGGCCATTGCCCGCGAGATGTCGTTTTCGGAAACGACGTTCGTCTATCCGCCGGTACACGCGGGATCCCTGGCCCAGGTGCGCATCTTCACGCCGGGCGGCGAACTGCCCATGGCCGGGCATCCAACCATCGGAACGACGTTCGCTCTGGCTCAGCAGGGCCGCATTTCCCATGGGACGAAACATGTGACCCTGGATCTCGGCGTGGGTCCGACCCTCGTCGATCTTGAATGGGATGGAGCGGTCAGGAAGCTGCGCTTCGCCTGGATGACCCAGCCCCTGCCGACCTTCGGGCCGGTATTCGAGAATCGTGATGAGGTGGCGCGCGCGCTCGGTCTCGAGCCCGCGGACCTGGCCTCCGATCTGCCGGTTCAGATCGTCTCGTGCGGTGTTCCCTTTGCCTATCTCCCGCTCGCGTCCCGTCACGCGGTCGACCAGGTCGCGGTCGTTCGCCCGGCGTGGCAGAGGGCATGCGCCAGCAACTCGTTTGAGGAGCACATGATCTTCGTCTTCGCGATTGACCACGAGAAGACGGCGCCGGTGCGTCTTTACAGTCGAATGTTCGATCCGCTCCTCGGCATCGCTGAGGATCCGGGGACGGGAGGCGCTTCGGGGCCGCTGGGCGCGTACCTCGTTCGTCACGAAGTTGTCTCAGGGCACGTTTGCGAATTCCTGAGCCATCAGGGAGTGAAGATGCAACGGCCGTGCGAGATCTCGATCCGGATCGAGAGCGAGGGAAAGGACATCACTCGCGTCCAGGTCGGCGGAACCGCGATCGTGGCCGGAGAGGCGTTCCTGCGCTTTTAGTCCACCACGGGCCACAACCAGGCCGCGCCTCGGACTCCACTGGAGTCACCGAACTTCGGGGGCAGGAGTTCGGTGTCGACCCGGTCGGAGAAGACGTACTGAGACCATTGTCGAGGGACGTCCACGTAGAGACGTTCGATGCTGGACAAACCACCGCCCAGGACAATAGCGTCGGGATCGAGCACGTTGACGATCGAGGCGAGCGCGCGAGCGAGGCGATTCGTGTATCGATCGAGACAACGAATCGCCGCTGGTTCACTCGTCTCCGCGCGCCGGACGACCTCCACTGAGTCCGTCGGTTGTCCGGTCTCTCGCTCGTAATCGCGCGCCAGTCCCGAGCCGGAGAGAAACGTTTCGATACAGCCGGTGCGACCGCAGTAACAGCGCTCGCCCGGCCATTCGCCTGGTTCGGGCCAGGGCAGCGGATTGTGGCCCCACTCCCCTCCGATGGCGTTTCGACCCCGCAGGACAAGGCCGTTCACCACCACCCCTCCGCCCGTTCCCGTGCCCACAATGACGCCGAACACGCAGCCTCGCCCGGCCGCCGCGCCGTCGCTCGCTTCTGAAAGGGCAAAACAGTTGGCGTCGTTCTCGATTCGAACCGGGCGGCCGAGTGCGGTCTCGAGATCGCGGTCGAGAGGATGGCCATTGAGGCAAACCGAGTTCGCGTTCTTCACGAGCCCGGTAGCGGGCGAGAGAATCCCGGGCATGCCGATGCCCACCGAGCCTCTCGTACCGGACTCCTGTTCCAAATGGGCCACGAGGTCGACCAGGGCCTGCACGGTTCCTTCATAGTCTCCTTGTGGTGTGGCCACCCGCCGGCGCGCGACCACGGATCCCTCGCGGTCGAGGGCCACCCCCTCGATCTTCGTCCCGCCCAGATCAATGCCGATGCGCAATCGTCACACCTTGATGTAGATCCCGCGCCGGTCCATCCACCACAAGACCGCATACCAGCCGAGGACGTTCGCGACGGCGAACCCCAGGGAGGCGTTGAAGGGCGCGAGCCACGACAGGAAGAGGGTTCGGTAGACATAGACCTGCGATGAAACCACGGTCTCGCCCAGCGGCAGTTTGATCACGGCCATGGTCTTCGCGAGCAGGCCCGAAGCCACGAACACCACGATGGCGTTGACTCCGTAGATAACGAATGGTTTCAGCCCGGACTTGTACCCCTTCACATCGGTGATCCCATACAAGGCGGCCAGAATCAACGACGCGAGTCCGGCGGTGAAAAGAACATAGGACGAGGTCCACAGACTCTTGTTGATGGGAAACACGGTGTCCCAGGCGACCCCGGCCACGCTCATCAGGAAACCCGACAGCACAAGCCGGCGAATGATTTCGGAAGAGCTCAGACCCGCACGGAATAGCGATCCGGCGAGGGTGCCGAAGAGAGTTGTGCCGAGAGCCGGCAGCGTGGACAACAAGCCTTCCGGGTCCCAGGTCTTCGAAGTAACCCACAGATGCGGTCCAAAGACGAGCCGATCCAGCCAGGCGCCGAGATTCGTC
>JANLSZ010000309.1:0-9981 GCA_031362685.1 Vicinamibacteria bacterium
GGGTCGAGAGCTTGGCGTCTTTCAGCGCCGTGATGCACGGGGCGTCGAGCCGGTCGAGCAGGTCTGCGCAGAGCGCCTCGAGCTTGGCGCGGGTGAGCTTCATGGTCAGGTGCTTGGGGCCGCTCTGATCGGCGGTGATGAACGGCAGGTTGATGTCGGTCTCGGCCGAGCTCGAGAGCTCGATCTTGGCCTTCTCCGCCGCTTCCTTCAGGCGCTGGAGCGCCATGCGGTCGCTGCGGAGATCGATGCCCTGGTCCTTCTTGAACTCGTCGGCCAGGTAGTCGATGACGCGCTGGTCGAAGTCCTCGCCGCCGAGGAAGGTGTCGCCGCCGGTGGCCTTCACCTGCATGACTCCGTCGCTGACTTCGAGAATGGAGATGTCGAAGGTTCCGCCGCCGAGGTCGTAGACCGCGACGTACTGGTTCTTCTGCCCCTTGCCCCCGAGGCCGTAGGCGAGAGCGGCGGCCGTCGGCTCGTTGAGGATACGGCTCACCTTGAGGCCGGCGATCAGGCCCGCGTCTTTGGTGGCCTGGCGCTGCGGGTCGTTGAAGTACGCGGGGACGGTGATGATGGCCTCGTCCACGGTTTCGCCGAGATACTCCTCGGCGCCCTGCTTCAGCTTTTGAAGCACCAGAGCCGAGATCTCGGGCGGGGCATAGAGCCGGTCGGCGGCGCGGATATGAGCATCGCCATTTGCCGATTCAGCCACATCAAATGGCGCGAACTTGCGGGCGTGGGCCACCTCGGGAGAGTTGAACTTCCGTCCGATGAGACGCTTCACCGCATAGAGGGTGTTGGTGGGGTTGGTAATGGCTTGACGTTTGGCGATCTGGCCGACCAAACGGTCGCCCTTGGCCGTGAAGGCGATGACGGATGGGGTGGTGCGAGCGCCCTCCGCGTTGGGGATGACGACCGGCTGGCCGTTTTCTATGACCGCGACGCAGGAGTTCGTGGTGCCCAGATCGATGCCGATGATTCGTCCCATGAGCGCCCTCCTAGTGCGAGACCGGCACGACGACCGAAGGATTTTCCTCGGTCGCCTGTTGTGCGACTTTGACCAGAGCCGGACGGATGAGCCTCTCGCCCATGATGTAGCCTTTTCGGTAGCACGCCACGATCGAACCATCTTCGGCTCCGAGCACCGGCTCGTAGGAGAGCGCCTGGTGACGCAGTGGATCGAACTTTTCTCCCGTCGGATCCTCGATACGGACGCCCCGGCTGGTGAGGGTCGCAGCCACGTCTTTCAAGGTGATCTCGACTCCGGCGCGGATCTCGGCCAGTGTCCCCTTCGCGGCGAGCGCCTTTTCGAGGGCGTCGAGTGAGGGCAGGAGGTCGGAGAGCATCGAGATGACCGAATCTTCGCTCGCCGCGCGCTGGTCCCGTTCGACCCGTCGCCGATAGTTGTCGAACTCGGCGCGACGCCGCAGAAGCTGATCCCGGAGTACCGCCACCTCCTGCTCAAGGAGGGTGACTGGGTCCGGCGTAGGCGACGGGACGTCGGTCGGCGTCGCCTCGGCCGGAGCGTCCGCCGGCGTGAGTTCGTCGCTCGCTACTAGTGTGATGTTCGAGGTCGGCATGGGCAAGAGGCCTCAGTATAGCGAGGCCGCGTTCGGTCCCCGCATTCAGGCCTTGGCGTTCGCCGCCATTTGGCTTGTTCCCTTGAACTCGGCCCCATCCGCGATGGCGACACGAGGGGCTTTGATGGTGCCGTTCAGCTTGCCGGAGGCCGTGATTTCCATCCGGTCAGAGGCGGTGCACTCGCCCGCCACCTTGCCCGAGATCACGATGGATCGGGCCAGGATTGTCGCTTTGACATCGCCGGTTTCACCGATCTCCACCTCGCTCGAGGATTTGACCTCTCCATCCACTTGACCGAGGATCAGGAGAGGCTCGTCGGTGTCAATTCTGCCCACGTAGCGGGTTTTTTCGCCCATGACCGTGCCCTTCACCGCGGGTTTAGGCGCCGCCGCGGGCGACGGAGCGGCCGCGGTTTCTTGAGCGGGTCGAGGATCGGGTTTTCCAAAAAGGCCCATGGTGGCTCCGGCAGGAGGGGAAAGTGCGAGGGGGGAGTCTAATCGCTCCAGCCCGCTCGCATGACGGCCGTCATACGTCCTGGGCCGAGGGCTGGTCAGACTCGTCGGGTGGGGCGTTTCGCCCCTGGAAAGGGTTTCACTCATGAAGAAGTTGCTCACGTTCGCCGCCGTTCTCGCCAGTCTGCTCCGCGCGACTCCGGTTGCCGCCCAGCCCAAGGACATCGTGGACACGGCGGTGGCCGCCGGAACGTTCAAGAGTCTCGCCGCCGCGCTCCAGGCCGCGGGTCTCGTCCAGACCCTGAAAGGCCCGGGGCCTTTCACGGTTTTCGCGCCTACCGATGAAGCCTTCGCCAAGATCCCGAAGGCGGACCTCGATGCGTTGTTGAAGGACAAGGCGAAGTTGACCGCGGTGCTCACCTATCATGTGTTCGCGGGCAACGCGAGCTCGGCTGACTTGCGCGGTTTGAAGGATCTGAGCACCGCCAACGGCGCCCGGATCAAGATCGACGCGACCAAGGGCCTGAAATTGGACGGGGCGACGGTCATCAAAGCCGACGTCCCCGCGAGCAACGGCGTTATCCACGTGATCGACACGGTCTTGATCCCGAAGTAAGATCCTCCTGATCATCGCCCAGAGCGGGCGTAGCTCAGTTGGTAGAGTACGAGCTTCCCAAGCTCGGTGTCGCGGGTTCGAACCCCGTCGCCCGCTCCATCCTTTAGCTGGGGGGCCGCAGTTCACAGACGGACTGCCGTGCTTAGCCCCCCAGACCCCCGGTCGCTGCGGCCGGAGTCACAAACGAGCGAGCGTTCGCGAACGACTTTGCTCTGGAGTGGGTCCGCGCAGCGGAGCCACTCAGGAATCCGGCCTTCGCTTTGGTTTCGGGCGAGGCCGCAAACGCGCCCGGCGCGGCGTTGGTCCCTGAGCGAAGCCGAAGGGCAGCCCCCCAGACCCCCGGTCGCTGCGGCCGGAATAGATCCGGCCTTCGCTTGGGCCATAGCTATTGGGTCTGGCTTCCGCGCAGCCGATGAAGCGCCGCATTGACCGCTTCGATGGTGCGATCGATTTCTTCTGCCGTGGTGCCGCGGCCGAGGGAGAAGCGGAGTGATCCGTTGACGCGCTCTCTGGACAGGCCCATCGCTTTCAGGACGTGTGAAGGTTCGGGCGACCCTGCGGCGCAGGCCGCGCCCGTGGACACCGCGATTCCGGCGAGGTCGAGGGCGATCAGGAGGTCTTCGCCCGAGACGCCTTCGAAGGACAGGCTGGTGGTTGAACAGATTCGCGCCTCCGGCGAACCGTTGCGCGTGACCGCTCCGGGCCCGCTTTCGATCAGCGCGGTTTCGAGCCGGTTCCGAAGGGCTTCGATGCGCTTCGGATCTTCACTGAGACGGAACTGCGCGAGCTCGGCCGCCTTGCCGAAGCCGACGATGGCGGCCACGTTCTCCGTTCCGGCCCGTCGATTCCGCTCCTGCGACCCGCCGCGGATGAGTGCGGTCATTGGGGTGCCGCTTCGAATGTAGAGAGCCCCGACGCCCTTGGGGCCGTGGATCTTGTGGGCGGAGGCGGTCAGCAGATCGACGTCCAGACGGCCCACGTCGATGGGAACTTTCCCCAGGCCCTGGACCGCGTCGGTGTGGACGAGCGCGCCCTTCGCCCGCGCGATGCGGCTGACTTCAAGGATCGACTGCATCACGCCGGTTTCGTTGTTCGCGAACATGATCGAGACGAGAGCGGTCGAGTCGTTGGTCGCCTCGTCGAGATCGTGAAGGTCGACCTGTCCGGTTTCGTTTACGCGCGCGAGGGTCACTTTGTGTTTCGAGCGGTCGAGCGCCTTCGCACTGTTGAGGATGGCGTGATGCTCGATCGCGCTGATCACCAGTCCGGTTCGTGGCCTCTCCTCGCCCCGGTGGGACGCCGCCTGGGTCGCCCCTGCGATCGCCAGGTTGTCCGCCTCGGTCCCGCTGCCGGTAAAGACGATCTCCGAATCCCTGGCCCCGATGAGTGCGGCGACTTTCACGCGGGCCTCGTCGATGGCGCCGCGGGCTCGCTGGCCGAAGCGGTGGACCGACGATGGATTGCCGAAGTCATCGCGCAGGTACGGCAGCATCGCCTCCAGGACCTCCGGGTCGAGAGGGGTGGTGGCGGCGTGGTCGAGATAGATGCGGGGCAAGATCGGACGGGGCGTCCTAGTCGAGAAAACCGGGCCAGTCGGAGACGGGAGTGGTGGTCCTTACGATGCGCATGCCCGCCTCGTGGAAGCGACCGAGGGCGTTCTGGGCGGCGTCGGTGAAGTCGGCGAGGAACGATCCGGGCGCCGACGGATCGGGCACGGCCACCGCGGACATCGCGTCCTCCACAATGTAGACGCGCCGGGCGAGCTTCGCATCCCGCGAGAGGATTGCCTCCAGCAGATCATCGATTGAACTCTTGACGCAGTGGCTCGAAGCCTGTCCGGCGATGATCAGCCGATCTTCGCCGAGCAGGGTCTCGATGAGTGCTCCATTCCTGGTCGCGAGCGAGGCGCCGTCGTAGGTGAGCAGCACCTCGGGTGAAAACACCGAATAGTTTTCAGTCAGCGGATGCATGCCCTTGATCTCGACGCCGTTGCGCGCGCCGCGAGCGTAGGCGTGGAAGAGTCGCGCTTCCTGGATGACGCCGGTGAGGGCATGCCCATCGCCGCCCAGGAGGACGTGGGGAGGCCAGAGGTAGAGCACATATTTCCCCGCCTTCGCGAGCGACTCGCAATAGAAGAGAACCTGTCTGGTGAGCCAGTCGAGGTCGGGAGCGCCCACTCCGGCAACCACATCAGGATTCGGACGCACATCTCCCGCGCGGATCTCATCCGTAGAGATGGTTCGATGAGGAGGGAGCGGCGCGCCTGCGCGATCTACCCAGAATGGCGCGAAGAAGATCTGAAAGGGGAGGTGCGAGTCGAGGGTGCAGGTGATCTCTGCGATCTGGCCGAGGTTCTGGTAAATGAAGCGAGCGGTGCGGTCATTGTCGTCCATCGCCCCCTGGCCGCTGCGGCCACCCACGAAGAGCGTGCCCTCCGGAAAGCAGAAGTCGCGTTGGACATCGATGAGGACGAGGTGGTTTCGCCGCAGATCGGAAGCCGCGGGCAGGACATGGTGCTCGCGGCGAAAAACGGCGGCGGCGGCGAACAGGGTCTGCGCATCGGGCCGGTAGCCGAACTGCCGCGCGTGGCTTTCGAGGTAATGGGCCGGGATCTCAGTCATGGCGTCTGGTGAGCCGAGGCAGCGCCGGTCAGTCGAACAGTCCATCCGCGCGCAGGTTTCGAAGTCGGAGCATGAGGTCGGAGCGCATCCTGAAAAGGGACTCTTCCAGGCCAACCGCGTAGACGTGCGGGTTAACGAAGCGCTTGATGCCGGGGTGGAATTTAGAAAGATCCTCCGCCACCCGCGCCCTCACCGCCGCGAGCGTTTCCGGAGCGCTCACCAGCTTGCCCTTGCGAAAGATCGGCTTGAGCAGGTCCTCAAAGGTGTGGCCCGGGCCGAAGGACCGGCGCCTTGTCATGTCCAGCGGGTCGATCATCAGCGGCGAGGCCCCAATGGTGGTATCCGGCTCGTCGTGCCAGATCATGTCGCCCGCGAATTCAGCGCCGCTGGAGAAGCGCCGGACCTGCTGGATCCCCGGATTCGAGACTTTGGCGGCCTGCTCGGAGAGCTTCATCCGCGCCCGCCAGGGCCCACCGGGATCGCGAACCGCCGAGAGTTTGTAGACGCAGCCCATGGCGGCCTGGTCGTGGCCGGTGATCAGTCTTGTCCCCACGCCCCACACCGAAACCCGCGCTCCCTGTTCGCGAAGACTGCTGATGATGTTCTCGTCCAGTTCGTTGCTGGCCACGATGGACGCGTCCTTGAAGCCAGCCTCGTCGAGCATCCGCCGCGCCTCGATGGAAAGGTAGGCGAGGTCGCCGGAGTCGAGGCGTATGCCGCCGAGGCTATGGCCGGCCTGCTTCAGCTTCCTTCCCACCTCGATGGCATGGGCCACGCCATCGAGCGAGTGGAAGGTGTCGACGAGGAACACGCAGTTGCCCGGGCTGGCCGCGGCATACTGCTCGAACGACTCCATTTCGCTCCCGAAGGCCATCACCCAGCTGTGCGAATGCGTGCCTCTTACCGGGATCCCGAAGAGTTTTCCGGCCAAGACGTTGGACGTGGCGCTGCAGCCACCGATGTACGCGGCCCGGCTGGCGGCCAGAGCGCCGTCGATGCCCTGGGCCCTTCGAAGGCCGAACTCCATTACCGGCTCGCCCCGCGCCGCGATGGCAATGCGGGCGGCTTTGGTGGCGATGAGGGTCTCGAAATTGATGATATTGAGGAGAGCGGTTTCGAGCAGCTGGGCGGCGATGATCGGACCTCGCACCCTCACCAGCGGGGTCGAGGGGAAGACCACGCGTCCTTCATCCACGGCATCGATGTCGCATTCGATCTTCAGTTCGCGCAGGTACTCGAGGAAACCCTCATCGAAGAGTCGGTTCCCATCCTGGCCGGCCAGGGTTCGAAGGTAGACGAGGTCGTCGTCCACGAATCGAAAATCGGCCAGGAACTCCTTGGCCCGGGCCAGGCCGCAGGCCACCGTGAAACCACCGCCGAAGGGATTGTTTCGAAAGTAGAGATGAAAGACCGCTTCCTTGCGATAGGAGCCGGTCTTCCAATGGGCGTACGCCATGGTCAACTGATAGAGGTCGGTCAGAAGCGCAAGCGACGGCCGGTAGAGGGAGGAGAGGGAGTTCATTTGTTGAATTGTGGTCGGCGTGGGGGAAAGTCTAGCTAGAATCCCTGAAAGACCATGCCGAAGATCGTCGCGCTGCTTACGGACTACGGAACGAGGGACCAATATGCGGGTTCACTCCGAGGCGCGGTGCTCGCAGCGTGTCCCGACGCGCAGGTGGTCGATATCTCTCATGACGTTGCCTCGCACGCGGTTCGCGAGGCCGCCTTCGTTCTGCGCGCCACCGTCGCGGCTTTCCCCGCGGGCGCCGCTTTTGTGGCCGTCGTCGATCCGGGAGTGGGCTCCTCTCGCCGCGGCATCGCGATCAGGGCCGGCGGGTATTTCTTCGTGGGACCGGACAACGGCATCTTCAGTCTGGTGCTGGCCGATCATCCCGAAGCGGAGGTGCGCGAGCTCACCAACGCCGGTCTCTTCCGACCCACCGTCTCCTCGACCTTCCATGGACGGGACATCTTTGGTCCGGTCGCGGGGGCTCTGGTTCGGGGAACGGCGTTTGAAGAGGTGGGCCCAAGAATCCATGATGCCTTCCACTTCGAGTTTCCGAGGCCGCTCATCGGCGACGACGTCGTCGAGGGTCAGGTCATCTACATCGATACGTACGGGAATCTGGTCTCGTCGATCGGCGGAGCCGAGTGGCAGGCCTTTATCGAAAGCGCGAGCGGCGATCTGACCGAGATGGTGGCGGACATCAACCACGTCATCGTTCCGGTGGTCACGACCTTCGGCGACGTGCCCGAGGACGAGGCCTGCGCTTTTCTGGGCTCAGCCGGCCGGATCGAAGTCGCGGTCAACCGCGGGTCGGCAGCGAAGCGCTTCGAGGCCTCGATTGGCTCGGCCGTGAAGTTGAAGCGCCTCTCCCACGAGATGTAGTCCGCGCGCGCCGCCTTTTTTGGATTACTATTCTTTCGTGTCTGGAATGAGTTGGTCGTTTTGGGTGATCTTCGGGCTCGGACTTCTGGTTTTTGAGGTCCTGACTCCTGGGGGCTTCTTCACCGTGTTCTTCGGTCTCGCCGCGTTTGTGGTGGCGGTGCTGGCCCGGCTCGGTGTGTTGGAGTCCGGGTCCTTTCAGTGGCTGCTCTTCGCGGTTCTCGGAACCGTGCTCATCGTTGCCCTGCGGCCTCTGCTGCGGCGCCGATTCGAGACGAATACGCCCAAGGTCGATCAACTTGTGGGTGAGACCGCCATCGCGCTTCAAGATCTGGACGGAAACGGGCGGGGCAAGGTTGAATTGCGCGGAACGTCCTGGACCGGCGTCTATTCGGGCGCGGGGAGCGTGGTCAAGGGTGACCGTCTGCGCGTGACCAGGGTGGATGGTTTGAGTTTATTGGTTGAGAAAGAGTAGGAGTCATAAGTCATGTGGGTAGTCATCGTCTTCGTGATCTTCGTCTTCATCCTGTTTGTGAAGACGGCCATCGTGGTTCCCCAGCAGAGCGCTTTCATTGTGGAGCGGCTGGGTCGATACAGCAAGACCCTCGACGCGGGCTTTCACATCCTGGTGCCCTTCATAGAGACCATTCGCTACCGGCACACCCTCAAGGAACAGGCCATCGACATTCCCGAGCAGGACTGCATCACCCGTGACAACGTCATGGTGGGGGTCGACGGGATCCTGTATCTCAAGGTCCTCGATCCCGAGCGCGCCTCCTACGGGATTTCGAACTACCTCTTCGCCATCTCGCAGCTCGCTCAGACCACGCTGCGCAGCGAAATGGGCCAGATCGAGCTCGACCGGACCTTCGAGGAGCGGTCGCACGTGAACCAGCAGGTGGTGAGCGAAGTCGACAAGGCTTCTGAAGCCTGGGGCGTCAAGGTCCTGCGCTACGAGATCAAGAACATCAAGCCGCCCACCGACATCATCGCGGCCATGGAAAAGCAGATGCGCGCGGAGCGGGAGAAGCGCTCAGTCATTCTGACTTCGGAAGGCGAACGCGACGCCGCCATCAACTCCGCCGACGGTCAGAAGCAGCAGGTGATCAAGGCTTCGGAAGCGCGACGTCAGCAGCAGGTCAACGAGGCCGAAGGTCAGGCCGCCGCCATTCGGTCGGTCGCCAATGCCCAGGCCGAGGCGATCACCGCGGTGGCCAATGCGGTCAAACAGTCTGGCGGTTATGAAGCCATCCAGTTGCGCCTCGCCGAGCAGTACATCGCCCAGTTCGGAAACATCGCGAAGACCAGCACGACGCTGGTCGTTCCCACCAATATCGGTGATGTCGCGGGCACGCTCGCGACCGCCATGGCCGCGGTAAAGAAGCTCTCGTAGCGGCTGACGGCCGACGCAAGTCGGCCGTCATTGCGAGCCGCGTACGGACTTCGTGCCCCGAGGGCAGGCTTCGCGCTGGCCCAAGGCCAGGCTTGCGCGCTCCGTGACTATTGGGAGAAACCCACCGTCATTGCGAAGGAGCCGAAGTTCCGGCATCGAGCGCGCAGCCTGGCCTTGGGCCACTGAAGCAATCTCTCCGGAGATCGCTTCGGTCCAGGTCAGAACGACGGGTCCCTGCTGAGAAACTCGTTCGAATACGGCCCATTTCAGCCGGTTTTTCAAAGGCGGTACTTGGACCCAGAGATGGAGCGGGGTCGGGCGCTGAGATGGGTCGCTGGCGACGAGGCGTTAATCGCGAGTCACTGGACTCCGTCGGTAAGGTTCGCGATTATCGAGCCGAGTAAGGAGGCGCACGATTCATTCGTTCCGGAATTCCAGTGCCGACGCACGAGGCGTCCGCGGTGCCGCGAGCCCATCTCAGCGCCCGGCCCCGCGGCCCCAACTACCAAGCCCCGCGAGATTGCTTCGGCCCGCTATCAAACGGGCCTGCTGAGAAACCCGTTTAAGAACGCCCCATTTCAGGCGGTTTTCTGAAATCGAGGCTTGGGCGAGATGGAGCGTGGCCGACGCTGCGGTGGGTCGCAGGCGCCGGGGCGTGCCCCGAGGGCAGGCTGCGCGCTCGGGCCTCCTTCGATGGCCTCCTCGCCATGACGGCCTGGGGTTTCTTCCAACAGTCACGGAGCGCGCAGCCTGGCCTTGGGCCACGCAGTCCGTGGACCGACTCGCGATGACGAAAAGGGGGCTGAAATGGGCCGTATGCGAACGGCTTTCTCAGCAGCTCGAGGGAGTGCTGAGCGAGCGCGAAGCCTGCCCTTGGGGCACCGCGGAGGAGGCGAGGTTGCTCTCGGGATCGCCTTCCCCGCTGAGGTCGAGGT
>JANLSZ010000327.1:0-27524 GCA_031362685.1 Vicinamibacteria bacterium
CCTGCCCCAGGGCTCGCCGAAGCCGAACGGACGACGGAGATTGACAATGGTAGAGACGATGAAGCGGGTTCTTCCTCTGGCCTTGGTGATTGGCCTCATTGTTCCACCGGAGGCCCGAGCCTGGGGAGAACGCGGACACGACATCGTGACGCGGGTGGCGGTTCGGCTTCTGGCCGCGAAAGTCGCCAGGGGCACGCCCCTCGCGCTGCAGTTCGGGCGCAAGGAATTCATGCTCGGGCACCTCTCGAATGTGCCGGACATCGTCTGGCGCAATCAGGGCGAGGCGATCGAGAACGTCAATGCGCCGACACATTTTCTCGATCTCGAGTACGTTTCGCCGGAACTCACGTTCGCCACCACTCCGCGAACGCCTCTAGCCGCCCTCGCCCGAATGAAAAAGCTCTGCGCGAACCCACCCAAAGACTACGTGTGCGCCGCGAAGGAAGGGTCGAGCCCGGACGAGAGCAGTGCCGGAACGGCGCCGTGGCGCGCCGGTCAGCTGCATCGGCTGACCATTGAGAGTCTCAAAGCCTCGACCTCGAGCGGGAAGACCGACGACGCTGCGGCCGACCGCGCCTTCCTCACCGCCGGGGTCATGAGCCACTTCATCGGCGATCTGGGCAATCCCTATCACGCAACCAGGAACTACGACGGCTGGGAAACCGGGCAAGGCGCCATCCACAGCTACTTCGAGGGCGCGGTGGTGAGCAGCTACCCGCTTTCTCTCGATCAGGAAGTCTTCGATGCGGCCCTCACCGGCGCTGGGTTGGCGCGGGTCCTGGAATTGATTCCCGCGGCTGAACGCTCGACCCTCGCGCGCGATCCGGTGGCCCTGGCCCTGGCTCTCACTCTCGACGCGCATTCAAGGCTCGACGCCGCCAATGCCATCGACCGCAAGTTCGCGGTGTTGAAACCGAGCGGCATGGGTCCGGATGGAAAACGCGCGGGGGCCGAACGGCGCGATGCTTCCGAACTGCGGGTCAAATTCCACGAACTGACGGTGGAGCGCCTGGCCACCGCGGCGGAGGTTCTGGCCAAACTGTGGCTGGTGGCCTGGGAAGACGCGGGCAAGCCCGACTTCAAGGGCTATCGGAGTTTTGCCTACCCGGTGGCGCCAGAGTTCATCCCGCCCGACTACTTGAGGGCGGTGAAGTAGTAGACCGCAACCGCGCTCTCACGGGCCCGGAGCGGTCGCTTCTGAGATCCATGCGAGGTAAGGCGCATGGCCGTCAGAAACCGGCAGGGCGATGATTTCAGGAACCTCGTAGGGGTGCCGGGCCCGGATTGCGGTTTCAACTCCGCCGAAGAGTTCCCGCCGGGTTTTGATGAGCAGGAGTCTCTCGGAACTCTTCTCCACCGCACCCTTCCATCGATACACCGACGTCACGCCGAGCCCCACCTGAACACAGGCGGCCAGCGACCGCTCGACCAGTTCTCTGGCCAGACTCTCCGCGTCGAACTCCACCGGCACCGCGCACAGAACGACGATCGCGTCCGGCCGCGGAGAAACCGGAGAGGGCGCCGGCAACCCGGAGATCACTTGCCTCCGCCCAGTTTTTCAATCATGGCAGCTTGCTTGTCGGTCAGAGGCACCACGGAGAGCCGGCCCTGACGCACCAGAGGTGAAGACGCAAACTCCGGATCCGCCTTGAGGGTCGCAAGAGTGACGGGCCGCTTCAAGGCGACGAGCGGAATCAGGTCGATCACTACCAGGGACGACCCCGCGCCGGCCTTGGGATCGGGGTAGGCGGCGGAAGCGGCCCGCGCGAGACCGACGACCGCTTTCTCTGAACCGGTGTGATACACGAAAACCCGATCCCCTTTGGTCATCCCGCGCATGTTCTTGAGGGCTACCGGATTGCGCACACCATCCCACACCCCGCTTCCCTTCGCCTGAAGATCGGCGAACGAATATTCGGACGGCTCGGTCTTGAACAGGAAATCCGCCATGGCTCCTCCTCGATAAAAAACAAGTGTAGCCAATGCTGCCGCTTGACTTTCTTACAGTGCTATTTCATAGTCTGCTGCAAGACATGGCCGACATTGTTCGATTGGAGCAGGGCATTCGCGATCGGCTGAGCGAACACGAGTCCCTGGTCGACGCTCTGCTTCAGGAGAGGGAGCAGATTCGCGGCTCCTTGTTCTCGCGCTTCGCGGTCTGCGGCAAGGTGAACTGCGGGTGCGCCCAGGGCGACAAGCACGGGCCGTACTACGTGCTGTCGAACCGAAGCGGGGGCGAAGGGGCGTTCGTCTACCTCAAGGAAGAACAGGTGAGCCGAGTCCGTGAACTGGTGAACCGGCACCGAAGGTTTAAGAAAGGGCTGAAGCGACTCAAGGGGCTTTCTTCGAGGCTCCATGCGCTGTTTCAGAGGTACGAAACCTCAGCCGCCGAGGCGGGCTCTCGACAGGCCGGGGTCTAGTGGATATAATACCAATGTCTGATGGTATCTTAGATGTTAATAAAGAGAAGTTACTTGAGATGTTTCCTCCTGAGCACCCGTCCCATCACCGCCGTCTGAAGGCGCTCGCCGTCGCCGCGCTGGTGGTGTGTGGCATTGTTTATGGAGCTCTGCGGGACGAAGAGGGCGTGATGCACGTCTTCCGCGAAAGGTCCCGTCTTCAGGACCTCAGCCACTCCGTGAACAGTCTGCGCGAAGAGAACAATCAGCTTCGGGGCGAAATCAAGGCTCTGCGTGAGGATCCCCGCGCGGTGGAGAGGCTGGCGCGCGAGGACCTCGGCCTTTCGAGAGACGGCGAGATTGTCTTCATTCTTGAAAGCGAGCCCCCGGAAGTGAACCGCTAGCGAGGAGCAGTCGAACCGGCTCGATTTATTGAGCGGCGGTTGTAATTTGACAGAAACCCCGCCAAAACCGGTACAATGCGGCCAGTCGGGCGGATTTCGCGTCACTAGACCGTCACGCGATTCGGCTTGGATGAGATTCATACTGTGGCCGTTCCCAAACAACCCTTTCCAGGAGGAAGAAAAAAAATGGCAAAGCCGATGACGAAGGCAAAGACCGTGACCGCACTTGCAGAAGCGACGTCCATCCCCAAGAAGACCTCAGCGGCGTACCTCGAAGCGCTCGCCCATCTGGCTCACAAGGAAGCGAAGAATGGCTTCGTGATCCCGGGCGTGGGCAAGCTGGTGGTGCGGGCCTACAAGGCGCGCAAGGGACGCAATCCTCAGACCGGCGCGGAAATCCGCATTCCCGCGAGGAAGCGTCTGAAGTTCGTGATTGCGAAGGCTGCGAAGGACGCGGTGTTCGGCGCGTAGTTCGCCCCTTTGAGGGCTCCTCTCGTCCCAGAGGGCGCAACATCGCGATCTCATGGGAACAGCCGGGACCCTCGAAATCATCCGTTGGAGAAGCGGCGCTTATGGCGCCGCTTTTCTTTTCCGGATGGCCCGCCCTCCGGGGCGAGGATCAGGCGCCGGCGGTGCGAAGTGCGGCGGCCAAGCCAAGCAACCACTGATCGAAGTCCACGGTGGCGTCGACCACGATCTCAAATTTGCCGTTCGGCTTCCGCTTGACCGAGCCGGGGTTCTTGGGGCCAAGCGGAATCATGAGACTCTCCCGGTGAATCCCCATCGGATCGGTGATTTCAAAAATCTTCTGAATTTCGGCCATTCCCACTTGCTGCATCTGCTCTCCGTGACTGATCGCTTCCTAGCCGAAGCGCCGTCTCGACATTGTAGTCAAGCCTCGCGTTCGGCCCGGCGCGTCGACACGCCCGCCTTCCCTGGCGCGCCACCTTCGTGAGCGCGGTTTCGGCTCGATCCCCCATGGAGCTGGTACTCGACGCGGCGCGGGCTCTGGCTCTGGAGACGGGCGGAGAGCGAGCGGGACGCGCGGTCACCGAAACGGCATCGCTGGAAAGAGACGTGGGCCTCGGCAGTCTGGAGAAGGTCGAGCTCATCACCAGAATCGAACGACGCGCCGGGTGCACCCTCCCCGATGCTGTGCTGCAAGCTGACACCTGTGAAGAGATCGCGGCGGCTCTTTCGGGCGCGCCGGCCCGGTCGGTTCCGCGGGCCACTCTCGAGCGCAGCCGAGACGTGGAGGCCTTGATCGCGACCGGGCCGAGGAACCTGGCCCCCACCGTCGACCGTGCTCTGGCCTCGCGAGCCGAAGAAGCGCCGGATCGCATCACCATCTTCCTGACCGAGGACGACGGCTCCGAGCGAGACATCACCTACGGGGACCTCTTTGGGGGCGCTTCACAGATCGCCGCGGGCCTTGCCGCCCGGGGCATTTCCAGAGGCGACACCGTCGCTCTGATGCTGCCCACCGGCTTCGACTTCCTGCGGGCCTTTCAGGGCACGCTCCTTCTGGGCGCCATCGCCGTTCCCATTTACCCCCCGGTGCGCCTCGACCGACTGGCCGAGTATGCCGAGCGCCAAAGCGCCATCCTCCGCTCGGCCGGGGTTCGGATCATGATCACCATCGCCCGGGCCAAAGCCATCGCCTCGGTGCTGAAGTCGATTGTTCCCACTCTGGAAGACGTCGTCACCGCGGAAGAGATTGCCGCCGATCCCTTCGCGCGGCTTCGGATGTCTCCGCAATCGCGACCCGAAGATCCCGCCTTCATTCAATACACCTCCGGCAGCACCGGCTCGCCGAAGGGCGTTCTCCTGACCCACGCCAACCTGATGGCGAATATCCGGGCCATCGGCCTCGGACTCGACGCCCGCCCGGTGGAGATGGGGGTGAGCTGGCTTCCCCTGTATCACGACATGGGCCTGATCGGCAGCTGGCTCTTCACCATGGCCTCGGCCTATCCGCTGGCTTTGAGGTCGCCTCTGTCTTTCCTTTCCCGCCCGGAACGGTGGCTGCACGACATCCATCGACGGCGCGGCACGATGTCGGCCGCCCCGAACTTCGCCTACGAACTGTGTGTCCGCCGGATTCGAGATGAGGACATCGAAGGAATCGATCTCTCCTCCTGGAGGTGTGCGCTCAACGGAGCGGAACCCGTGCGGCCCGAGACCATCGACCGCTTCGTTCACCGGTTCTCTAAATACGGCTTCCGGCGCGAGACCATGATGCCGGTCTTCGGCCTGGCCGAGTGCTCGGTGGGCTTGTGCATGCCCCCGGTTCAGCGCGGGCCGAAGTTCGACCGAGTCGATCGAGCCGCGTTCGAAAAAGGCCACGCGACCCCCGCGACCTTGGGGGATCCGCACGCGAATCTCTTCGTTGCGTTGGGCCGGGCGCTGCCGGATCACGAGATCAAGGTGGTGAACGAGGCCGGCCAGACCCTGGCCGCGCGCGAGGTGGGTCGCCTCCTCTTCCGGGGGCCGTCGATGACCGCGGGCTACTACAAGAATGACGAGGCGACCGCGGCGATCCGGCGCGAAGGCGGTTTCTTCGACACCGGAGACCTGGCTTACATCGCGGACGGCGAGCTTTACATCGCCGGGCGGCTGAAAGACCTCATCATCCGGGGGGGACGGAATCTGGTGGCGGCGGAGATCGAGGAGGCCGCCTCTGAAACCCCGGGAGTGCGCAAGGGGTGCGTCGCCGCCTTCGGTATCACCGAAGCGCGAACCGGCACCGAGCAGGTGGTCATCGTGGCCGAGACGAAGGCGCGGTCCACCGAAGAGCGCGACGCCATCGAGGGCCAGGTAGTCGAACGCGTGACGAACGCCATCGGCGCTCCTCCGGACATCGTCAGACTGGTGAAGCCAGGGTCGGTGCTCAAGACCTCTTCGGGAAAGATCCGGCGGAACGAGACCAAGGCGCTCTTCCTCTCGGGCGCCCTCGGACGCGAGCGGGGCGACTCGGTTATCACGCGCTTGAAACTCGGAGGCCTTCTCGTGCGCGGCGCTACGGAAAGTGCCCTGGTCCGACTCTCTCTGGTTCTGCGCAGCTTTGTCCTCTACGGAACTCTGTTCCTCTACGCCCCCATTGCCTGGGTGGTTCTGTCCTTCCTGAACCCACGGGCGGCGCGCCGGTTCGAACACTATTCCGCGCGAATCGCCCTGCGACTCCTGACCCCCCACGCCACTATCTCGGGCGCTCTGGGAATCGAGGATGGCCGAGCCGCGCTGCTCGTGTGCAACCATTCGTCGTACCTCGACATCATCGTTCTTCGCGCCCTGCTGTCCGAGGATTTCGTGTTCGTGGCCAAGCGCGAGGCCCTCGAGTATCCCCTCGCCGGCCACTTTCTCAAGCGCTCCGGCCACATCTGTGTCGAGCGCAAGGACGCGCAGCGCAGCGCCAGCGACGCGTCCCACGTGACCGACGCCCTCAAGCGCGGCGAGAGCGTTCTCGTCTTCCCGGAAGGAACGTTCACCCACGCCGACGGAGTGCGTCCGTTCCGGTTGGGCGCTTTCCGATCGGCGGCCGACGCCGCCTGCCCGGTGATTCCGCTCGCCTTGCGCGGGACGCGAAGGATGCTTCGTGATGGTCAGATCATGCCGCGACGTGGCCGCGTGTCGTTGTGGGTCGGACCACCGCTCATCCCCGCGGGTGATTCCTTCCGTGACCTCGTGGCCCTAAGGGACCAGACGCGAGAGATCATCGGCGCCGAGTCGGGCGAAATGATTCTGGAACTGGTTTCCGCCGGCGTGGAACCGTCATGGTGAGCGCCCGCGCCCAACTGAGCGGAACCCTGGTCGATCAGGCGCACGCGGTCATCCGCCCATTCCTGCCGCCCACCCGACTTCTTCGGACTGCCGATCGGCGCGGTCGACAAGTCTTCCTGAAACTCGAAGCGGAACAACCCACGGGTTCGTTCAAGGTCCGCGGAGCGCTCTCAAACCTTCTTCGTCAGCCGGAGACTCCGGCGGGTTTCGTGGCGGCATCCGCCGGGAACCACGGCTTGGGCCTTTCCTGGGCGGCCCAGCAGAGCGGGCGGCGCGAACCCGTGGTCATTTTTGTACCAGGGAGCGCTCCGGAGAAGAAGGTCCACAAGCTGCGTCAGTATCCGATTGACCTTCGGATCGTTGGTCAGACATTCGACGATGCAGAGGGCGCGGCCCACGCGTTCGAGCGGGAAACCGGCGCCTGCTTCATCCACGCCTACGACGATCCGCTCACCGCGGCGGGACAGGGCACCATGGCCATCGAGATCCAGGAAGCGCTCGGTTCAATCGGCACCCTGGTGGTGCCGGTCGGAGGCGGAGGCCTCATCAGCGGCAACGCGGCGTGGCTCAAGGAGAGGCGCCCGGGGGTGAAGATCGTGGCCGTGCAGCCGGACGCGTCGCCCGCCCTCTCGGAATCCATGCGCCTCGGCCGCGCGCTGCTCGAGTATCCGGCCGGGCCGACCCTTGCGGATGGACTCTCGGGCGGCATCGGCCGAATCGTTTTCGATCATCGCAGGCTGATCGATCAGGTCGTCAATGTACCCGAGGACAGAATCCGGGCCGCGATTCGCAGCCTCCATCACCAAGAGGGCGTTCGGGCCGAGGCGTCGGGCGCCATCGCCCTCGCCGCCCTGGAGCTTGAAGGCAGCGATGGCTGGCCGGAGCCGATCGTATGTGTGATCACCGGCGGCAACATCGACGATGCGGTGTTCGAGAGGATCGTCGCGTGAGGGCCGACCACGATCGGTTGAAGTCGATGCTCTGGCCGACCCTCGCCCTCGCCGCCCTCAGCGGCGCGTTTCTCGTCCTCGGTATCCGGGCCATCGGGAATGCTTCACCGACCACCGACGAGCCGGGTCACTACCGATACGGCCACCGCATTCTGCGGGGCGTAGCCGCACGGTGGGACGACAGCAAGATGCCGGTCTCCGCACTCAACGCCCTGCCCTGCTTCGTGTCCGAGAAGACCGGATCGCTGGTGCGCGATACTGACGAGCTCTCGGGACCCTGCGATTGGACGCTCGCGCGACTGCCCACCCTTCTGGGCGGACTGGCTCTGGGCCTCGCCATCGCGGCCTGGTCGCGGGCCCTGTTCGGGTGGTCCGGAGCGCTGGTGTCATTCGGTCTTTTTGCGTTCGATCCAACTCTTGTCGCTCACTCCACTCTGATCACCACCGACGTCTTCGGGGCGTTGTTCCTTCTGCTCTCGCTCCGGGCCTTTGCGCGGTGGCTCGAAAACCCCGGAGCGAGACAGAGCACGCTTCTGGGTCTGGTCGTCGGAACCGCGTTCATCTCCAAGTACACCGCCGCCTACCTGCCCATCATCTTTTTGGTGGCAGCCGTGCTGAGCCGAAAGGCGCTGATCGAACGTCCGTCCAGCGCACTCCGGTGGAGTGCGGGATTGGCGGTCTTCGGCTTGACCGCACTGGTGGTCATCAACGCCGGCTTCCTGGGTGACGACACTTTCACTTCCCTGCGCGATCAGCATTTCGAGAGCCCGCAGTTTCGCGAGCTGCGCAAGCTGCCCCTCGTCGCCGACCTGCCCCTGCCCGTGCCACGCCCCTTCGTTGAAGGTCTTGATCGGGTCTTTCATCGCGAGCGGAGTGGAGGCGGTTCGGGGAATCTCTATCTCCTGGGCGAACTCCGCAGTCCGGGAAGTGAAGGCTTCATGACCTACTTCCTGGTGGTCGGTCTTCTCAAGACGCCCATCCCCAGTCTCGCCGCCTTGTCGTTGGCGGCCCTTCTCTTGCTGAAGCGCGGACGCGCCCGATGGAGCGTGGACGAAGTCACCCTGGTGTCGACGGTGGTGGTTTTCTCGGTGTACTTCAGTCTCTTCTTCCGCGCCCAGATCGGCCTCCGTCACTTCCTGGTCGTCTTCCCGCCCCTTTTCGTTCTCGCCGGTGGTCTTGGCCCTTTCCTCGCCCGCTCGCGGGGGCGCATGGCCATCGGAGTTCTGGGCCTCGGACTCTGTGCGGCGTCCGTGATCAGGCATGGCGACGACCCACTGTCGTACTTCAACGAGTTCATCGAACCAACCCTCACCTACACAATCGCCGCCGATTCGAACCTCGACTGGGGCCAGTCGCGCGCGCGCGTGGACGCCTATCTCGCGAGCCATCCCGAGGTCCTCATTGCGCCGGCGAAACCGGTGCCGGGTCGAATGATCGTGGGCGCCAATCAGCTGACCGGCGTGGTCACCCGCAAGCGCATGGAATGGCTCCGGGAGTCGGGCCTCGAACCGGTCGGACAGGTGTCCTTCACCCACTTTCTCTTCGATGTGACCGAAGCCGAGGCGGCCAGGCTGCGCCGGGAGCGGGGAGCGCCTCCACTCCCGCCCCGTTGAGACACGCGCCCTCCCCTCTCCTATACTCGGGCCCATCCAACGGGGCCGTGCCAAAAGCAAAGAGTGGGGAACAACCAAACCGTATGCGAACCGTCCTTATCACCGGCGCCAACCGTGGCCTCGGCTTCGAATTCGTGAAGCAATACTTGGTCCAGGGTGATGTGGTCCATGCCTGTTGCCGCCGTCCGGGCGGCGCCGCCGAACTCAAAGCGCTCGAAAAGGCCAATCGGGCCAATCTTCATGTCCACGCCCTGGATCTGACCCGCACGGAGGCCATTCAAAGACTGGCCGGAGCGCTATCTGAAACTGTCATCGACATCCTGATCAACAACGCCGGCATCTTCGGACCGAAGGCGGAGGCGGAGAAAGACCTACGCCAGTCGCTCGGCCATATCGACGAAGAGATCGTGGCCAAGGTGATGCGCATCAATGCCATAGCCCCGCTGATGATGGCCCAGGCCTTCACCGAACACGTAGCTCGAAGTTCCGAGAAGAAGATGGTCGCGATCTCCAGTTCGCTCGGCTCGATCGCCGAGACCTCCGGCGGGCACTATGCCTACCGCATGAGCAAGACCGCGCTCAACATGGCCATGGCCGCGCTCTCCCGGGACCTGCAGCCGCGCGCAATCAGCGTCTCCGTCTTCTGTCCGGGTTGGGTGCAGACCGAGATGGGTGGACCCAAAGCGCCTCAAACCGTGGAAACAAGCGTGCGGGGAGTCCGACGTCTCATCGACCAGATGCCGAGCCCAGGTGCTCCGCGGTTTCAGCGCTTCGACGGAACGCCGCTGCCCTGGTAGATCGGGCTATCGCCGGGCGCGCCGTTGGCGGGTGAGCGCCTTCGTGAGTTCGCGAGTGAACGCCACTTCGGCGATCCCGGCTTCGCCGAGGAGGCCCGCCACTTCACGCGCGTAGTCGGTGAGGAAGGCCGCCGTCGCTTTCGGCTTCTGGTGGATGATCGTGCGCTTGTGAACCCGCCCGTCCTGCATCATGGTGCGAACAAGATCGACGCGACTCGGGCTCCACAGTCGGTACCCTTGAGCATTCCTCGGCGGTTCCTGAATCCGCCCCGCGTACAGCCAGTTCAAGACTGTCTGTTTGCTGACGCCCAACTCGTGGGCGACTTCCAGGGTGGTCAAGTACTTCATGCGGTTATCTGAGCGGGATGGTCTGCGGGGATTCTGACGAGGTTCAAAAGGCGCGTCAACCGGAGTTTCATTCCCAGGGAGCGTCTTCGCTTAGACGCAGGCGCTCGATCGGCACGCCGTCTCTCAGATGGGTCTCGCAGATTTCTTTGAGGTCGTGCTCGGTGACTCCGTGATACCAGACGTTCTCCGGATAGACCGCGGCGGTGACGCCGAGGCTGCAATGCTTGAGGCAGCCGGTGCGGCTTACCAGGACGCGGTCCTTGAGACCGTTTTCGCGGATGAGGTCCTTCATCAAGCCGACGAACTCCTCTCCTCCTTTTTCGCCGCACGAGCCCCGGGGATGGCCGGGGCCGCGCTGGTTCGAACAAATAAGCAGATGGCGTTCAGGGCGGGGCATTGAGAACCTACGATCTCACGCACTATGCTAGCTCGCGGATCTCCCATGGCACTCATCTCAACCTCTGAACTTGCGGAAAGACTTGGCGATCCGAAGCTGCGGATCCTGGACGCCCGCTGGTATCTCGACCCGAAAAAGAAAGCCATCGACGCCTACAGCGCGGGGCACATCCGGGGGGCTTTCTTCGCCGATCTCGAGAACGACTTCGCCGGCCCGGGCGGGAAACGCGGCGGCTCTCTGGGCCGTCACCCATTCCCTCCCCCCGCCCAGGTCCAGAACGTCATTCGGCTGTTTGGAATCACCCCCGGCGTGAAGGTGGTCGCCTACGACGACGAGGCCGGCGCCATGGCCGCGCGGGTCTGGTACGTCCTGCGGGCCTACGGCTTCGATGACTGCGACGTGCTCGACGGCGGCCTCACGAAGTGGGTGTCCGAAGGGCGTGAAATCACCAATCAACCGCCCTCCATCTCCACCATGACCGACTTTGTGGTCAGCCCTCGGCCGGGGCTTGTTCTCTCGAAGGCCGATCTGGTGGCGGAGCAGGAGAACGCTCTCGTTCTCGACGCGCGCAGCGAAGCACGATACCGCGGCGACACGGAACCGATCGATCTCCGCGCTGGTCATATCCCGGGCGCCCTGAACGCTCCCTACACCTTGAACCTCACCTCGGGGCCGAATCCGGTGTTCAAATCCGCAGCCGAGTTGCGCTCGCACTTCGAGGCTCTCGGCGTGACCGACGAGAAGGAGCCGGTGGTGTATTGCGGCTCGGGGATCACCGCGACCCACGATCTTCTCGCCCTGCATGTCGCCGGCTTCAAGGGCCGGCTCTACGGCGGTTCCTGGAGCGAGTGGAGTTCCGATCCCAGTTTGCCGGTCGCCACCGGAGACAAGCCGTAACGTTCTAGTCTCAAAATCAACCCTGTGAGGAGTGTCGCCATGAAGAAGCTGCTGATTTTCGCTCTGCTCGCCGGAGCCTCGTCGTTCGCGTCCGCCAGCGACCTGCTGGTGTCGCCTGCCTGGCTCAAGGAGAACCTCAACGATCCGAAGCTCGTTCTCTTCCACGTCGGACCAAAACCCGACTTCGACAAGGAGCACCTCCCGGGCGCCCAGTTGGTGGCGCCGCAGGATTTCTCGATCCCCCGCGCCGAGGGCGCCCTCCTGCTTCAGTTGCTTCCCGTGGACGCGCTCCGGGACAAGCTTCAGAGCCTGGGAGTGAGCGACGACTCGCGCGTGGTCGTTTATTTCGGATCCGACTGGATGTCGCCTACTACCCGCGTCTACTTCAGCCTCGACGCGGCCGGCCTGGGCGAGCGGGCCTCGGTACTCGACGGTGGGATGCCCGCATGGAAAGCCGCGGGCGGCGCCACTACCGACGAGGTCAAGGCGCCGAAGCCAGGGAAGATCACGGTCAAGCCCCGGCCTGAACTGGTCATTGGTCTCGACGACGTTCGCGGGGGCCTCGCCAAGTCGAGCATCGATCTCATTGATGCCCGCAACTCCGAGTTCTTCGACGGCACCAGTCCGGGTTCGATGCCGCGCGCCGGGCACATCCCGGGGGCGCACAGCATCCCCTTCGCCAGTCTCGCCACCACCGATCTCAAGATGAAGACCGAAGCGGAGATCTCGGACATCTTCAAGGCGGCCGGGGTCAAGCAGGGAGACACGGTCGTCAGCTACTGCCATATCGGGCAGCAGGCGACCATGGTCTACTTTGCCGCGAAGCGCCTCGGCTTCCCGGCCAGGGTCTACGATGGTTCGTGGGACGAATGGAGCCGGAAGGACGAACTTCCGGTAGAGACGTCGTCAAGCAAACCGGTGGCCACACCAATCAAATAGGATCAGATCGCGGTCTCGATGATCCTTGCCCCCAACCCGCCCGCCACCTCTCCGAAACTCGAAGCCAAACACCTCTACCGTCGCCTCGACGCTCTCTTCCGCTCCATCGAGAAGGCGCGCACGCCGAGGCGCCTGGTCGAGGGCTTTCTCGATGGGGTTTTTCGGGAACTCGCGGAGCCACTGCGCCTGGGTTCGGCGTCTCTGTACATGGAGCGACCTTCGGGCTTCCGGCTCTCGAAACAGATGGGCCAGCCCCTGGTCGGGGCCTTCGACACGCTTTCGCCGGATGAGGCCCCTCTTTCTTTCGTCCTGCAGCATCGCGTCTTCCTCTACGCCGACGCCGCCACCGTCGAGGCCGCGAAGCCCTACGGGCAGGCGCCGGCCTACGCGGCCTGTGTGGTCGGCCAGCGACCGAGGCGGTATGTGTACGTCTTTGCCCTCGGTGAAGGCTTTCAGACGGAGGAAATCGACTTCACCCTGAACACGCTGCGGGCTTCGCTCTCCTCGCGACTGATGGAAGAGCGTCTACAGGGCGGCCTGCGCGAGGCGGCCGAGATCCAGGCAAGCCTGCTGCCCGATGTGGCTCCGTCATTTCCTCCTTTCGAGATGGCGCAGCGCTCCCGTCCCGCGGAGGAAGTGGGCGGCGACTTCTTCGACTATCGCAACGTTTTGACCCAGGAGATCCTGGGCATCGCTATCGGCGACGCCTCGGGGCACGGCCTGCCCGCCGCTCTTCTGGTGCGGGATGTGGTGATCGGCCTGCGCATGGGCCTGGAGAAGGATCTGCGCATCGCCTCGGTGTTTCAGCGCCTGAACCGGGTCATCCACGAAAGTACCCTGTCCAGCAAGTTCATTTCCGTCTTCTATGCCGAGCTCGAGAAGGACGGAACGCTGACCTACGTGAACGCGGGACATCCGAGCCCCCTTCTCATCTCCAAGACCTCGGTCGAGCGTCTGAACGTGGGCGGAACCGTGATCGGACCGCTGCCCGAGGTGCGCTTCAAGCGAGGTCTCGCGGTTCTGGCCCCCGAGGCCTGCCTGGTGATGTGCACCGACGGCATCATCGAAAGACGCAATGCCGCGGATGAGTTCTACGGCGAGAACCGCCTCATCGAAACAGTCCGACGAAACCTGGGCCGGCCGGCAACGGACATCCTCGCCGCCGTGTTCAAGGAATGCGAGGCGTTTGGGGGTCAGCGTCCCTTCGAAGACGATGCCACCCTCGTCATGGTCAAGCGAACGGGCAACCGTCCTTGAAGCTTCCTCTCTCCGCCGTCTTCGTTCTCCTCGCCTACATAGTGGCGATCACCGCCTTTGGCACGTGGCTGGGAAGGCGTCACAGCGGCGGTGTCCGCGGCTATTTCCTGGGGGGAAAGAGCGTGCCCTGGTGGGCCATCGCCTCCTGCATCGTGGCCACCGAGACCAGCACCCTCACCTTCATCGGCGCTCCGGGCACCGCGTACACCGGCAACTTCACTTTCCTCCAACTCGTCCTCGGCTACGTGATCGGCCGGCTGATCGTGTCGTTCTTCTTCCTGCCCGCCTACTTCCGCGGCGAGATCTTCACCTCGTACGAAATACTTCAGAAGCGATTCGGGGGCGCGGTGCGGGCGACATCATCGGGAATCTTCCTGCTCTCCCGGACCCTGGGCGACGGCATCCGACTCCACGCCGCGGCCCTCGTCCTCTCCGTCGCGGCGGGAATCAACGAGTGGTGGTGCATCCTGGCCCTCGGCCTGGCCATGATTCTCTACACCGAGGAGGGCGGGGTGATCGCCACCATCTGGACCGACGCCATCCAGATGTTCGTGTACCTCTTCGGCGCCATCATCTGCTTTGTCGCGGTGGCGAATGCTCTTCCCGGAGGCATGATGGGAGCCTTCGAGAAGGCGGCCGTCGCGGGCAAGTTGACGTTCCTGAACGCGGCGTTCGACCTCCATGATCCGTTCACGATCTGGGCGGGGGTGATCGGCGGGATGTTCCTGACCATCGCGACCCACGGGACCGACCACTACCTCGTGCAGCGCTTCCTCGTGGCCAGGTCTCAAAAGGACGCGCAAACCGGGCTGGTCCTTTCGGGTTTCCTGGTCTTCGCCCAGTTCGTGCTCTTCCTGGCGCTCGGGATCCTGCTCTGGGCCTTCTATGACGGACGGAAATTCGCCCGGGCCGACGAGATCCTGCCCACCTTCGTGGCCACCGAGTTGCCGGGCGTGTTCACCGGCCTGATCCTGGCCGCCATTGTGGCGGCAGCGTTGTCGCCCTCGCTCAATTCAATGGCCTCGGCGACCCTTCGCGACTTCTATGTTCCCTACGTCAATCCCGGGGTCAGCGAAGAGAAACAACTCCGACTGGCCAAACGGTTCACGGTTTTCTGGGGCGTTCTGCAGATTGGGGTGGCCGGTCTCGCGCGTAACGTCGAGTCGGCTCTGCAGGCGGGCCTGGCCGCGCTCGGTTACGCGTCAGGGCCCACGGTTGGAGCCTTTGCTCTCGGTCTGTTCACCACCAGCGCCAACACCACCGGCACCATGATCGGGATGCTCTCCGGCCTCCTCGTGAGCCTCTCGGTTGGGTTGTTCTCGCCTCAGATCTTCGGCATGCCGGGCGTGGCCTGGACCTGGAATGTCTTCGTAGGCGCGGTGGTCACGTTCGTGGTGGGGATGACGGTCAGCTACGCGACCCGCGAGCGAGGAACTTCCCAAAGCCGTCTGGCAACCAACGCCCGTTAGTAGAGAAGGGCGGCGGCCCGCGACTTGCGGAACTGCTCGATGGCCGACACATCCGCGGCCACTATGGTGTCTACGGAATCTCCGCGATCGATCGCGGCTCGCAATGACCTGGTGCCGATGAGGCGATCGAAGCCGCTGCCGTCGCGTAGCCAGGCGAACTCGGCATGCCGCTTCTTCATCTCGACCAGGAGCGTGACCCCGAGTCGATAGGGCTCGGCATGGTGCGCGTCGGTCACGCGAATCTCGAGCCCCTGGCACAACACATCGAGGTGCTTGGGATGAGGAGTCGCGGACGATGAACGCGGCGTGAAGATGGTCGGCGCACACCGAAAACCGGAAACACCCACGGCTCTTGCAAGTTCCGCCGCCTTGAGCCAGGGCGCGCCGATCTTGAGAAATGGCGCGTCGGTTCCCCGCCCTTCGGTGGCGGTGGTTCCCTCGAGCAGGCACGTCCCGGGATAGGCGAGACACGCGTCCGCCGATCGCAGATTGGGAGAAGGATTCACCCAGGTGAGACCAGTGTCCGCCCAGGCCATTCCCCGCGACCAGCCCTGGAGCTCAACCACGCTCAGGCTCGTCTTCTTTTCCCGGCCCGCATTCACCACCCGGGCGATCTCCGCCATGGTGAGTCCATGGACCAGCGGTCCCGGCGTCATGTTCACCAGAGTGCGCGGCACGTCGCTCTCGGGCCCCGAGAGGGGACCCTCGACCCGACGCCCGCCCAGGGGATTGGGTCGATCCAGAACGATCATCGGAACCCCGGCAGAGGCGCAGGCATCGAGACAATGGATCATGGTCGACGCGAAGGTGTAGAAGCGGACGCCCGCATCCTGCATGTCGACCACAAAAACATCCAGACCCTCGAGATCTTCAGGAAGCGGCTTCGCCTTCTTCCCATACAGACTGATCACGGGCAGGCCGGACGATGCGTCGATGGCATCGTCCACCGTTTCGCCCGCCGAGGCCAGACCCCGGAAACCGTGCTCGGCCCCGAAGAGTTTCACGACCTTCACCCCCCTCGCGGTGAGGGCGTCGATGGCATGGCGGCCGTCAAAGGTGCGGGAGGCCGCGTGGACCAGCAGTCCCACTCGCTTTCCGTCGAGGGGCTCGCCCCTGGCTTCAACCACCCGATCGAGGCCGGTTAGAACGCGCGGTCGCGAGGCGGCCCGACCGAGCGATGGCAGGAACACGGAGGTCGCGAGGAATGTCCGTCGGCTCGGGCTGCGAGGATCCGTCATGACGCCAAGACTAATCGGACAGACGGTGAACCACCGACCTCTACGGTCGCGCCGGCAATCTCTTGCCCGCGGTGATCTCGCCGCTTGCGTACGGGATCGATTTCATTGATCTAGTCTTGGGGTGTGAGTTCCGCCGCTTCCCAAGAATCCGCCTCCGCCATCGAGCGACTCATCGGAACGACCATCGATGGGAAGTATCAGATCGAGGGCCTTCTGGGGCGAGGCGGCATGGGTGCAGTGTTCAAGGCGGTCCATCTCGGAACCGATCGCACGGTCGCGCTGAAAGTGATTGTTCCGGACTACGCGGGGCAATCCGACTTCGTTACGCGGTTCGAGCGGGAAGCGCGGGCCTGTGGCCGGCTTCGCCACCCTAACATTGTCGACGTCACCGACTTCGGCTACGACGACACCGGGGGTCGTCGGCTCGCCTATCTCGTCATGGAGTATCTCGACGGCTGTTCTCTCGCCGATGTCCTCCGTGACGAGACCTCTCTCCCCATCGCGTGGGTGGTGGACATCCTTCAGCAGACGGGTTCGGCGGTGGAGGAGGCTCACCGCGCCGGGATCCTTCACCGCGACCTGAAGCCGGACAACATCTGGCTCGAGCCCAATCGTCGCGGCGGCTATACGATCAAGGTTCTCGACTTCGGCCTTGCGAAACTGGGCCTGGGCGATCCAGAGAGCGCCCGCGCGTCCGTTCGCCCAAGGCCCGAAGCCGGCGCGGCTGATCTGAGCGAGCAGCCGACTCTGCTGGTGGGCGACGCTCCCGTGCCCGTTTCGGCTGGCCCCGCCACGAACGTCGACGGCGCCACGCGGGTCCGGCCGAGCGTGACCCGGACCCCTGCGGCCGATGACGAAGAGAGTGCGACCGCGATGGGTTCCATCATCGGAACGCCTGCGTACATGTCGCCTGAGCAGTGTCGCGGCCTGCCCCTCACGCCACGTTCGGATGTCTACAGCCTTGCCGTCATCGCGTACCGGCTGCTGGCCGGCGCGCTTCCCTTCTCCGGCAAGAACGATGCGCTTATCGCCGCGCACATTTCGCAAGCGCCTCGCCCCCTCGGCGAACTCCGGCGCGATCTTTCAAAGGAAGCGACCGCACTCATCATGAGGGCGCTGGCAAAGACGCCCGAGGATCGTCCGGCAAGTGCTGGCGCATTCGCGGAAATGCTGGCTGCTCACGCTCAGACCACCGCCGCCTTTCTTGAGGACGGCGTGTTGATGTTCATACAGCATGCCCGGGCTTTCCTCTCGGCCTCGGTGGTCGGGCTCTCGCCCGTCCTGCTGCTGGGTCTTTTCTCGGCCCTGAACGCGCTGGCCTTCGTCTACGGCATGGTCTGGATTCCGCGTGCCTACGGGGGGACATTCGTGGTGGCCGCCATTTTCATGACGGTGGGACCCGGAATACTCCTGGTGCAAGGCGCGGTCGTGCCTGCGGTGATGCAAGCAATGGTCGCTCCCCTTCAGCCCATCGATGTGAAGACGCTGGAGCGGCGCTTCCGGCCGCGACTGCGCGCCTATGTGCGCGCGATCTCCCCCCTGTTGGGTTTGTTCGTGATCGCCGGACTGTGGCAGTTTGCCATCCACCCTCTGGTCTTCTCCGCGGGCTCCGACGACGGCTCCGACATCAGCATCGGTAGAGCCCTTGCTATCATCCTGCTCCCGAACGTTCCGGGGATCGCCATGATTGCCTTCGTGGCGCGATCCGGCTCGACGCGGTCGCTCCAGCTCTTCGGCGCGGTGGCCGTGGTCGAGGGACTCTCGGGGAAGCAGGCCGTCCTCCGTTGCTCCGAATTGGCCATGAGCGGTGGTCATCTGCGCCCGCTTCGCGCCCTCCTCGTAGGTCTGGGCCTGACTCTTGGTTCTTTCGGAAGCCTCGGTTTCGTAATCCTCGCCCGACGGCTGCCGGCCGAGGTGGCGCTGGGCACCCTCGGAATACTCTTCGCCCTGGCCTTCGTCCTGTTAGGGCCGTTCGTCTCGGTGATGGCCGCCCTGACCTATCTTCGCTCCCGCCGCGCCCTGGGCGAACCTCTGGATAAGGCGCTCGCCGATTTCGAGCGGGCTGTGCTGCCGGAGAGCCACTGGAAACTCGGAGAACGCGAGCGCGTGGCCACCCTCATCGCCTCGAGGCGCTGATTATCAGGGGATATCGGGGAGAATAGGCCGCAGATGAAGCCTCTTGCATCTTCGGTCGCGGTGGTGGCCGGAGCCACTCGTGGCGCCGGTCGCGGCATCGCTCAAATGCTCGGCGAAGCGGGAGCGACCGTCTACTGCACCGGCCGCAGCACACGGGAGAGCGGGGCCACTCCTGGAAGGCCGGAGACCATCGACGAGACCGCCGACCTGGTGACCAGGGCCGGTGGGCGCGGGATCCCGGTGCGGGTCGATCACACCGTGGAGGCGGATGTGGTGCGGTTGTTCGATGTCGTGCGCGCGGACAGCGGCCGCCTCGATATCCTGGTGAACGATGTCTGGGGAGGCGATGACCTGACCGAGTGGGGAACGCCCTTCTGGAAAACCGACCTCGGCAAGGGCCGGCGGATCATGGAGACCGCGGTCTGGGGACACATCCTCACCGCGCGTCACGGCTTGCCTCTGATGATCGAAGGCAACGCAGGCCTGCTGGTCGAGATCACGGACGGCGATTTCCTCGGGTACCGCGGCGCGTTCTTCTATGACTTCGCGAAAGCCAACAGCATCCGGCTCGCCTATTCCTTCGCCGCCGAGCTCGCGGATACGGGGATCACCGCCCTCGCTCTCACCCCGGGTTTCCTGCGGTCCGAGGCGATGCTGGCTCGATTCGGTGTGACCGAGGAGAACTGGCGGGAGGGCATCAAGGCCGATCCGCACTTCGTCGAATCGGAGACGCCCTCCTTCGTCGGTCGCGCGGTCGTGGCTCTCGCCACCGATCCGCGGGTCCGGACCAAGGCGGGCCAGGTCTTCGCGAGCTGGACCCTTGCTCGGGAGTACGGCTTCAGGGACATCGACGGCCGGTCGCCGGACTGGGGAGCCTACTTCACCGCCCTCACCACCGAGATCGCGGCTCGGGGTCCCCGGAACGCAGATGAGCGCTTTCTGATCCAGTGCCGCTCGTTTCAACTCGACTTCGACCCGTCCATATCCGCGGAAGCGCAACGTCTCCGCGCGCTTCTGAAGACAGAGTAACTCGGCTCCGTCGACCCGGCAGGAGCCTTCAGGTCGCACCTGCCCGACCCGCCACAGGTCATCGGCGGCTTCGGCTTCGGTCCGCGACCGGAACCGCGACCTTCTGCCGCGCAGACTCCTTCTCGCCCCGAGCCCACGGGGGCATGGCCTAGAATCAGAGCATGCCCTTCAGTCTGCGGGCTCTGGTCCTGATGGCTCTCGCCATTGCGGGTTGCCGCACTTCGCCACCGGGGAGCGAGGGTCCGGTGGCGAGGGGAGGAGTGCTGGATCTCTCGCATTGGGACTTTGAGACGCAGGGACCGGTGTCCCTCCGCGGCGAGTGGATGTTCCGGTACGGCGAGCTTCTGGGGCCGTCGTTGTTGAGCCCCGACCAGGAGCCGGTCCTTCCCATGATCTCGGTGCCCGGGGCCTGGAACGATGTGGTGAGCCGCGGCGCACATCTCCAGGGCGAGGGTTTCGCCACCCAGGCCCTGCGATTGCTTCTCCCCTCCCACAATCACGATCTGGCCATCGCCTTCGGTGAGGCCTATGCCGCGGAACGCCTGTGGGTCAATGGCCGGCTGGTGGTGGAACGAGGTCGCGTGGGCGCCACCCGGGCCGTCGAAGTCGCCGATGTGCCCGGCCGCATCGTGACCATCGGGGACCTCGGAGGCACGGTCAACCTCGTGCTCGAGACTTCGAACCACTTTCATTTCAAAGGAGGCCCGCTGCATGCGCTGCACCTTGGGAGCAGAGCGCAGCTGGAGCAGCACGCCGAAACCGATGCGCGGATCGACTTCTTCCTCATTGGATGTCTCCTGGTCATCGGCCTCTTCTACGCGGCCCTGAGCTTGACCCGCCCCGACCGCGAGATTGTTCTATTCGCCCTCCTGACCCTCTTGCTCGCCCTTCGGATCGCCACCACCAAGTGGCACATCACCGCCCTCGTGTCCCTCGGCTCCGAAGGCCAGCTCCGTCTCGACTACATCACCTTCGTGCTCCTGCCCCTGATCTTCTGCGCTCTGGTCGCAGAGCTGTTCCCCGCCGATGTCCCTCGCGTGATTCCCCGCATGACTCTGTGGTACGGCGCTTTCGCCCTGATCGGTCCGCTTGCTCTCGACACCCAGACCCTGACCGGCGCGCGCAACCTGAACATCGTCATGGGATCGACATTTGCGGCCGCGGCGGTGTTTTCGGTAGCCCGGGCCGCCTTTCTGGGACGCCAGGGGGCCAGTCCGCTGCTGGTCTGTACCGTGGTCGTCCTCGGGGTCGGCTTTCGCGATGTCGCCATGACCCTCCGCATCATTCCGGAATCCCGCGAACTCCTGCCCGTGGCCAACACCGTTCTCGTTTTCGCCCATGCGGTGGTTCTGGGCAAGCGGCTGAGCGAAGGGCTGAGCCTGAGCCAGCGCCTGAGTTCATCGCTTCTGGAGGCGAACACCCTCCTGGAACAGCGGATCGCGGCGAGGACCGAGGACCTTGAGCGGATGGCCATGACCGATCCCTTGACCGGACTGTGGAACCGCCGGCCGCTCATGAAACTGGCGGAGGGCGAACGGGCGCGAGCCACCCGGTCCGGCGAGCTGGTCGGGGTCATGATGATCGACTGCGATGACTTCAAGCTGGTCAACGATGCCTACGGCCACGATGCGGGCGACCAGGTCCTGCGCACCCTGAGCCAGCGATTCGCCGCCCTGGTTCGCTCTCACGACCTTCTGGGCCGCTGGGGCGGTGAAGAGTTCGTGATGATCTTCTCGACCGTGGACCGCGCGGGCGCCCAGATCGCCGCCGAACGGCTGCGCGAGCATGTCGCCGCTCTGCCCTTCGAAGTGGCGGCGGGCGTCGCGCTGAAGCTGACCGTCACCGTCGGGGTCGCCCTGCTCGAGGACGCCCGCGAGTCGTTCGAGGATCTGTTGCGACGAGCCGATCGCGAGCTCTACGCGGCCAAGTCGGCGGGAAAGAATCGCGTACGGATCGCTCCGCGAGAGGGTCCGTCCATCGCCGGATCCGCGAAAGAGGAATAGGCATATGAATGCCGGCCTCGGTCGAGGGCTCAAGGACGAAGACATCGAAACCACGGTTCGCAACGCGATCTAGGAACCGAGCTACGCCTCCTACGACTTCGTTCCGCTCGCCTCCGCTTCCTGAGCCCGGAGAACGTCCGCGTTCGCGTTGGAACCGGGACGGAATCGCTCTAACGGGTCAGGATCGGTGACCGCGTTTCGCCTACTGCAGCCCGCGCATCACCGCGTCGGCGACCTGCGGACGCGCCTCGCGGATCTGATTGTTCTCACGGGTCGGATGCACCCGATTGGTCAGGAGGATCACGAACACTCCGGTCTCGGGATCCATCCACATCGAGGTGCCGGTGAAACCGGTGTGGCCAAAGGCCCGCTTCGACATGAGCGTGCCGGCCGAGGAGTTCTCGCTCGGGGTATCCCAACCCAGGGCGCGCGAGGATTCGGGCACGCCCGCGCGGGTGGTGAACTGCGCCAGCGTTGACGGCGCAACGTACCGTCGATTCTCAAAGACGCCGCCACTCAGAAGCATGGTGGCGAAACGGGCGAGGTCGGGAGCGGTGCCGAAGAGGCCGGCGTGGGGCGCCACCCCGCCCAGGCCGGCAGCGTTCTCGTCGTGGACCTCGCCCCACACCAGGCGCTTGCGCCACTCCTTGTCGAACTCGGTGGGCGCGATGCGCGACTTCAATGACTCGGGGGGCTTGAAACCGGTGTCCCGCATTTTCAGGGGCTCGAACAGGCGGCTCTTGGCGAAACTGTTCAGGTCGGCGCCGGAAACCCGTTCGAGAATGTCCCCCAGCATCATCACCCCGAGATCGGTGTAAACCGATTTTGTGCCGGGCGCGTACTTGAGTTCCATGGGAAGGATCCGGTTCAGGTACTCGCGCATGGTGTGGGCTTCTTTGTAGAGCGGCACCCACCAGTCGATGCCCGACGAATGCGTGAGGAGATGCCTCACCGTGATGCGGTCCTTCAAGCCTCCGGTGAACTTCGGAAAGAAGTCGCGCACCGGGCGGTCGAGGTCGAGCCGGCCTTCGTCGACCATCATCATGGCCATGGTGGTGGTGGCGATGACTTTGGTGAGGCTGGCCAGATCGAAGATCGTGTCCACCTTCATGGGACCGGCATCGGGCTCGTAGGTGAGCCTGCCATAGGCCTTGAGGTGGACGAGCGCTCCGTTGCGACCGACCGCGACAACCGCGCCCGGGAAGGCTCTGCCTTCGATGAAACGTTCCACCGTCGCATCGACGTCGGCGAACGTTCCCGGCTTGAAGCCCTGGGTCTCGGGGTTTTGGGTGGCGAGCGTCATGGCGCGATGAGGGATCTTAAGACCGTGACCGAACGGGAACAGACCTGGAAGTGTGACAGGAAGTTGTCCCCCGATATCGAACTCGCCGAAGAGCGCTCCGATGGCCGCTCGCTGCGCGCTATCGATGCCCCCGTAAGCGGCCAGGTAAACCGGAATCCCGGGGGCCTGCCGGAGCAGATAGGGCGAGCCAAAGGCCAGAACGATGAGAGGCGGCCCGCCGGTGGAGAGCCGGGAGAGCAGGCTCGCGTGCGAACCCTCCATGTTCGCGGTGCCCTTGCTCGAGGTCACGCGCACGAACGCCGAGGCCACCACCTGCGAGAACGCTCCACTTTGGGCCTGGGCGACGATCGCGTCCGCGACCTCCGGGGTCAGGTCGGGGCCCACGTAGCGGTTGGTGGCCTTGACGTATCGGCGGGCGAACTCCGCCTCAGGAATACCCGAGATGTTGTCGTTGCGGGCGTCGGAGGACATGATGAGGTGCAGAATCCGAAGAGGCTTCTCAACGGCCAGAGGAATCACGTTGCCTTCGTTCTTCACCAGGGTCATGGACGACTCGGTGATCCGGTTCGCCTCCTCGATGTCTTCGGGCCGGCCCACGTTCTTCCCGATTTCCGCCTCGTCCACCAGCCGATTCCGATCGAGGCCGAGCGATTCCTTGGTCTTCAGGAGGCGCAGGACCGAGGCGTCGATCTGAACCTCGGCGATCCGGCCCTCCCGAACCGCGCGGGCGATCTCGCGGATGGCGATCTTCGGGTCCTTGGGCAGAAGCACCAGATCACAACCCGCCATGACCGCGCGGACTGAAGCCTCGCCCGACCAGGCCACATCGAGACCGCTCATTTCCATGGCGTCGGTAACGATCAGGCCTTCGTACTTCATCTGATCGCGAATGAGGCCGGTGGTGAGCGAGCGAGACTGGCTGGCCGGATCCCCGGTCGGATCGACGGAGGGGACCGCGATGTGAGCCACCATCACCGCGTCGACCCCGGCCTTGAACATGGTCTGGAAGGGCGCCAGTTCCACCCTGTTGAGTCTTTCGCGGTCGGCGGAAATGACGGGCAGGGCGAGGTGAGAGTCGGTGGCGGTATCGCCGTGGCCAGGGAAGTGTTTGGCGGTGGAGAGGATGGCCCCTTCGCGAGCTCCGCGAACATAGGCCGACGAAAGCCGGCCCACCAGATCTGGATCCTCGCCGTAGGATCGGATGTTGATGACCGGATTGTCGGGGTTGTTGTTGACGTCGGCCACCGGCGCGAAGGCCCAGTGGATGCCGATGGCGCGAGCCTCGCGACCGGTAACCAGGCCGGCGAAATGCGCGGCCTCTTCCGAGCGGGTGGCGCCAATCGCCATGGCGTACGGAATCGGCACCACGCCACGGCGCACCCTGAAGGCAAGGCCGCGTTCCAGGTCGGCGGCCACCAGAAGCGGAATCTTCGCTCGACGTTGCAGGTCGTTCAGCATCTTCGGCGCGGCGTACACGTCCGATTCGAAGATCGTGATGTGGCCGACCTTCAGGGTTTCCACTTCTTCGATCAGCGCCTTGTACTCGGCGGATCTGGGGTTGGTGTAGATGCCGAAGGCGCGCACCCCGATCATCTGCCCCACTTTCTCTTCGAGGGTCAGGGTCTTGAGGGTCTTCTCAGCCCAGCCGGAAATGGCGGGCTTGGCCGCCCGAGGCCGCGCGGGCGGCTGGGGCGGAGAGCTGATCGAGCGAAAGCAGGAACTCGTGGCCAGAGCCAGAGACAGCAGGATCCCGAAAGCGGTCCACGGGCCAGAGCGTCGGAAGGCCATCGAGGCGGATGCTAGCAGTTGGGCCTCGCCACCGGGCCGCCGCGATTCGTTGAAGAGCAGGGCTCAGCCAAGGATCCGGCGCGCCACCGCCGACACCAGCGGCGGCACGTCATCCGCTCGCGCCAACTCTTTCAAGTCACCAGGATTCATCTGCGCGATCAGAGGCAGAGAGATGGCATGGGGCGTCGCGAAACTGCGGACAATGGCACGCCTGACCGGGTAGCTCGTGGCCCATCGATGCACCCGGAGAATCTCCGACGCGATCTGGCGGGGCGCCTCATTCAGCTCGAGAATCGCGCAGAGATCTCCGTCGCGGAGGCGCGGATTGTGGAGCCCGGCGTGGCGGACCCGGGCGTCCGCGAAAAGCAGCAAGCGGCTGGTCACGCGCCTCGGGCCGATGCGGGACAAGGTAATGAGGTCACCGAGACGCATCGTGTTGAGTCCCTCGATGAGCAGGGCCTCGGCCTTCTGGCGCAACGCCGGAACCAGCTCCGCGGCGACGGCAACATCCGCGAGATCCCGCCAGGTGAGTCCCGGAAGGGCCTGGAGCGCAACCCGGGGCGCGGTTGAAGGCGACCGAGCCACCGCTCCGAGAACGGTCTGGCGCGTCCCGAAACGAGAACGCTCCATGACGTGCACGCTGACCGTGGCCGGAAGCCGGCCGCGCAGTGCGTGCCTCAGGTCGAGATCGGTGATGGACTCGTCGGCAAGGACGCGGGAGAGTTGTTCGGGATCGTCGGCACTCTCGGCCAAAGCGCGGCGCAGATCCCCCTTGGTCGACATGCGGGGAAGCATAGACAAGATTGACTTGCCCCGGCTCGAGACCGAAGTGGTCCGGGCCGGCTTCTGGCCCCACCCTTGAAGCGCGGGAGAACGAGTTAGCGCGGTTTTCGCCTGAAGAGGAGATGGGTAAGATCCAGGGCCGCCGCGAGCAGGTTGACGACGCCGAGGCCGGTGACCGCCCCGCGAAGCCAGGGGGCGAGAAGAATCTCACGCAGCCGCAACGACAGGGCTAGGGCCGGATGGTTCTCCCAAAGGGACGTCCAGGGCGCCAGCACGAGAGTGACGCCCACCATGAGGGAACTGACGAACTGGATCAATCGGACCACCACGTCGTTTGATCTCTCGGTGGCCACCAAGGGCATCTGAGGAAAGCCGAATTCTGACCGTTGGAGATCAAGGAAAACCGATCAGGCCCGCGACTGGAGTTCCCTCAGTTTGTCGGAGGCATCCCGGAACGAGGGGTCCTCGCGAACCAGTTCGCCAAAAGTCGCCTTCGCCTTGTCCAGTTCGCCGGCGGCTTCCCACGCCACCCCGAGATCGTAGCGGAGGCCTCGATACTCTTCGGGAGCGCGGTCGGGAACCTGGAGTCCACGTTCGTACCACTGGACCGCCACGTCGGCCATCCCCTTCTCCATGAAACAAATTCCGATCATGCTGGAGCACTCGAGCGATCTCTTGGGGTCCTTGGCGGCCAGCTGGAACTCGGCGATGGCCTCGTCGATCAACCCCATTTCCTTGTAGGCAATGCCGAGGTTGTAGCGCGTGTCGTAATCGCCCTCTCCGAGCTGGGAATCGACGCCCTTCTTGAACGCGTCGAAGACGTCCTGCAAGCCTTGATCCTCAAAACTCGATGAACGCGAGGCATCGATGGGGGCTTCCTCGAGAGCAGGCTGCGCATCGAAGAGCGCCGAGAGCTCGGCGCCCAGGTCGATCCCTCCGGAATCGGCAATGGGCGCCGCGTCGGCCACCCGCGTGTTGACCGCCCGGGCTTTTTCGGCCGGCTCCGGGGGTGCTTGGGGCAGGTCGTCGAACGAAAGCCCGCTGAGCAGATCGTTCTCAGGCGATGGCTGGTCCGGGGGAGGCTCTGGAATTGCTGAGGGCCGGGGCGCCGCGGCCTTTTGCTTAGGCGGAGGGGCCGCCTTTGCCGGCGGCGTGGACGCGGGTGCAGGTGCGGGTGCAGGCGCTGGCTCGGGTTTGGCCGAGAGATCCAGCCCGAGGCTCGAAGCACGCTCCGCGAGAGATGGATTTCCAGGAAAGCGCGTGAGGGCGTCCCGCAGGGCGTCTTTGGCGTCGTCGACAAATCCGAGGGCAATATAGGAATCGACTTCTTCGACTGCTTTGGCAATCTCCGGGTCGACCGCGGGAGCGCCAAGCGGTATGGGTCGAGCGATCGAGCCAGAAGCGAAGCCAAGATCGGGACCACGGTCCGCGGGCTCTTCGGGAAGAGACGGCCGCTCGGCAGCGGGGAGATCCGGTTCGCTCGGGAGCTCGCCAAAACCGGCAGCCAGCGCCTCGGCCTCTGCGATCTGAGAGGCCGCCGCCTCGTCCACCCCAAAGTTCTCGACCGAGGGTCCAGCCTCGACCGCCTGCTCGGCGGGCTGATCCTCTTCCTCGATACCGACCTCAAGATTGAGTTCCTCTTCCTCAGTCTCGACGATGGCTTGTGGAACGGCCTCTTCGGGCATCGCCTCAAAGGCCGGGGGCATGTCTTCCGGAAGGGCGTCGAGTGAGATTTCCGCGGAGGCTCCGAGAGAGTCAGCATCGAGCGCGGGAGCGTCGACAACCGGCGCGGCCACCGGAGCCTGGGAAATACCCGGCCACAGCGTTTCCGCTTCCTCGCTCAGCATCTTGGCGAGGCTCCCATTTCCGTCTTTTCGCGCCACTTCCGCAAGCCAGAGACACTCCCGCGCCGCTTCCTCAAGCTTCTCCGTCTCCTTGAAGATCTCCTTCTTCTCGAAGCGCCCGTCGAAGATGTTCGGAAAGCGGACGAGAAC
>JANLSZ010000347.1:0-2551 GCA_031362685.1 Vicinamibacteria bacterium
TTCACTTTGCCCGGAGCCAACATGGGGTTCTGGCCGCTCGGCCCTTTGCTGCGGCGAGCCGGCGGCATCACCATTCGCCGCACCTTCAAGGACGACCCGATCTACAAGCTCGCGCTGCGCGAGTACTTCGGCTATCTGGTCGCGGGTCGCACCAACCTCGAGTGGTACATCGAAGGCGGGCGTTCGCGGACCGGCAAGCTGCGTCCGCCGCGCTTCGGTCTGTTGCGCTACCTTCTGGATGCGATTCAACAAAACCGTGCCGATGACGCCATCCTGGTCCCGGTTTCGATCAACTACGACCATCTCCCGGAAGTGCAGTCGATGGCCGCGGAGGAGCACGGCGCCGAGAAGAGGCCGGAAGGCATCGGCTGGCTCGTGCGCTACGTACGGCAGCAGCGGCGCCATGTGGGCGAGGTCCACGTGCGTTTCGGTGAACCGCTCGCGCTCTCCGAGGGGCTGGCGCTGGGCGGATCGTCGGTCTCCAACCCGCGACTCGCGGTGGAGCGAATCGCGTTCGAGGTCTGCGACCGTATCGATCGCGCCACTCCGGTGCTGGCGAACGCATTGGTGACCCTGGCGCTTCTGGGGGTGCGCGGTCGGGCCCTGACCCTCGACCAGGCCAGAGCTCTCATCGCTCCTCTCCTTGACTACGTGATGCGTCGAGGCCTCCCCACCAGCGGTCTCGAGGGCTTGCGCACCCCGGAAGGTTCGCGCCGCATCCTCGACGCGCTCAAAGACGCCGGTCTGCTGACCTGCTATGCGGGTGGGGCTGAGCCGGTGTATTTCATCCCTCCCGGCCAGCACAACGTGGCCGCGTTCTATCGCAACAACGCCATCCATTGGTTCGTGAACCGCGCCATCGTCGAACTCGGCTTCCTCTACGTCGCGGAGCGCGGGGGCGGGGATCCAAGGGAGGAAGCCTGGAAGGAGGCTCTGCGCCTGCGTGACCTGCTCAAGTTCGAGTTCTTCTTTGCCGCCAAGCACGCCTTTGCCGACCAACTCCTGGCCGAGATGGCTTTGATCGATCCTTCGTGGCAGAGCTATCTCGGTGCGCCAGAACCAGCGCGGGTGCTGCTGGGGAAGACCGGCTTCCTGGTCGCGCATCATGTCTTGCGCTCGTTCCTCGAGTCCTACCTGGTGGTCGCCGACCTGCTCGACAAAGAAGATCCGGATCGCGAGTTCGACGAAAGCGCTTTCGTCGCGCGCTGCGTGTCCGTCGGGAAGCAGTACCAGATGCAAGGCCTTCTCGTGGATCCGGAAGCGGTTTCCCGCGAGGGCTTCCTGAATGGCCTCAAACTGGCGGCCAACCGTGGTCTGATCGGGCCCGAGAACCTCACCCAGCGTGCGGCCAGACGGCGCGAGTTCAAGACCCAGCTCGAAGTCGTGCTAGCGCGGGTAGCGGCGATAGACCAGATCGAGACTCGGCGTATAAAGGACGATCATGTCCACCCTTGAAGCCGCCATAGCCGACGTCAGGGAGGGACCCTCCGGTTCGCGCATCGGGGCATTCTTCGATTTCGATGGCACCCTGATCGACGGTTACTCGGTGGCCGAGTTCTTCAAGCACCGTTTGCTCAAGGGCGAGATCGGGATGCAGGAAGCGGGACAGTTGCTGCTCACCGGGCTGCGCGGCATCGAGACGGAGGCAGATTTCGCCGAGTTCGTGACCGCCGGTTTTCGAGCCTGGAAGGGCAAGTCTGAGGCGGAGATGGAGGCGCTCGGGGAACGCCTCTTCGTCAAAAGCATCGCCCGCTGTCTGCATTCAGAAGCGTGGCCGCTTATCGAGGCGCACCGACGGATGGGGCATACCGTGGTGATCGCATCCTCGGCCACGCGGTTCCAGATCCAGCCGATGGCGCGCGAGCTGGGCATCGAACATCTCTTGTGCACCGGTATCGAGGTGCGGAAGGGTGTGCTCACTGGTCGAGCGTCCGGCTCGCCCGCCTGGGGCGAAGGCAAGGCCCGCGCGGTTCGAAACTTCGCGTCGCGTCACCGCACCGATCTGAAGCACAGCTATGCCTACGCCAATGGCGACGAGGACGTGGCGTTTCTGCAAACGGTAGGACGGCCGCGAGCTGTCAATCCGCAGGCTCGACTGGCGAAGGTGGCGGCCGAGGGCGGGTGGCCGGTACTTGCTTTCGCGCCGCGGGGCGGGCGGCCCGATCTGCTCACCATCGCGCGCAGCGTGGCCGCCTACGCGGGAATGGCGGGTGCCTTGGGCGCTGGCCTCTGGGCAGGACTGCTCTCTCGCTCTCACCGCGAGGCGGTGAACCTGAGTTCCACTCTGATTGGCGAGGTGGGTCTGGCCGTTGCCGGCATCGAGATCAAAACGCAGGGCGAAGATCGCTTGTGGTCGCATCGCCCGGCGGTGTTCCTCTTCAACCATCAGAGCCAGCTCGACGTGCTCATCCTGGCCAAACTCCTGCGCGAAGATTTCACCGGGGTGGCCAAGGCGAACACCCGGAATGTCCCCGGCTTCGGGCAGTTCTTCCAGTTCGCGGGCGTAGCCTTCGTCGAGCCGGGGAGCAAGGCCCAGAATCAGGCCGCACTT
>JANLSZ010000361.1:0-9958 GCA_031362685.1 Vicinamibacteria bacterium
GCGGCGCCGACGGGCAGGCCGTGCTCCATGCACTTCTCGTAGAGGCGCCGGAAGATCGGAACCATGTCCTCGGTCTTTGGCGGCGGGACATCCGCATAGTCGGTGCCGATGAGAGGACGGAAGACGCAAACCGTCGGAATAGCGCCGACTGAGGTGATCCAGTCGATGGCCTTGATCGACGATTCGGGGGGTTCGAGACCGGCGATGATCTCGCCGTTGGTCACCCACGGTTCGGAGAGCGGCCCTTTCTTCCCCAGGGTGGCGCAGTAGCGGATGGCTTCCAGGTACCGATCCAGTCCGTACTCGCGGTTTTTTCCGGGACAGGTGTCCTTGAACCGTTCTTCGTCGAAGATCTCGAAACAGAACGAGACCCGGTTGAGACCCATGGCGCGCAGCGCGTCGTAGCGTTTGAGATCGTGGTGCGGCGGGGTCTGGATGCCGACCAGAATGCCCACTTCTTTCTTGATCCTTCGGACAAACGGCTCCAGGATGTCCAGGTACGTTTCACCCTCGTAGTGGCCGGTGTTGAAGTCCACGTAGGTGATTCCCGACTCGCGTCGGGCCGCCCAGATGACCTCCATCACCTCATCCAGCGACTTTTCGTTCGCATCGTCGATGCCAAGGTTCAAGCCCACCGAGCAGAACTTGCAGTTGACCTTGGTCTTCTCGGTCCAGTACTCGCACACCTTGGCCTGGTAGATCCCCAGATACGTCCCCTGCAGGGTTCCGATCCGGGTCATGGGCTTTCCGGTGGTGGTCTTTCGTTCGTACCAACCGGGCCTTGGAGCGAGGTCCACGTCGCAAAGGTACTGGTCGTCGCGATGCAGTCGATACGCTCCGGCGGAACGCTTCAAGACGTACGGAGATTCCTTTGCGAACGCCTCGCTCACCGGGACATTGGTCCAAAGTCCGTCGGGAAGGAGCAACTCAAGCCCGCTGCCAAGACCGGCGCGGGTGCGGAGGATCTTGCGGCCCCCGTCTTCTTCAACCAGGCAGGAGTCGTCCAGGCGGACTCCTCGGCAGTACAGGTCCAGCTTGAGAAGGGCTGGGTTCTTTCGAACGTCGGTTTGCATTGAGCCTCCGAAAAAGCGCCGGAATCTACGACCTCAAGAGAATGTCACGGATGGGGGCGGTGCGGGAGAGCCATTTGCATCATCCGCCAGGGGGCAGTGTGACCAGCCGGTCTCGGTTTCCTCATGACCGCCGTCATGCGCTCATCTACGGCCAGGTCCCACAATGAATGACAGGTCGCCCGCGAAGCGCGTTTCCGACCACTGGAGGAATCATGAACCAGGCAACTCTGCAAATCCGCCCTCAGGTGGGACCCGGTCTCTCGCCGGAAGCCCTGGAACGGCAGGCTTTCGAGGCGTTCGACTCGCTTCTCCCCGGTGAAGTGGTCACCCTGGCTCTGGACTGGGCTCCGTTCGCGGTGCTCGCCCGTTTTCAGGCCGAGCGGAAGGGGCAGTTCGATTGGACGCCCACGAGGAAGGGTCCCGAGACCTGGGAGGTCGAGGTGTCGCGCCGGGAAGCGGAGAGAGGGTCTCTGCGAACCGTGAACGAAGCGCTGTCCTGGGACCATGATCGACTCGATGACCTCGAAGCGCGAGCCTTCAGGGCCCGGGAAGACGGCGACCTGGCGCGGGCGGCGGCCCTGTTCTCGGGGTTCGCCTTTGGACTCAGGCGTCACATCCGTTTCGAGGAGAAGCTGCTCTTCCCCGAGTTCGAATCGAAGGCCGGTTTCTCGTCCACCATGGGTCCGACTGAAGTGATGCGCGCCGAACACCGGGAGATTCTCGAGATTCTCGAGCGGATCGAACAGGCGATCGGTGATGGCAGCGCCCGCGTTGAACCCCTTCGCCAGGGACTCCACTCCGTTCTCGGCGATCACAATCTCAAGGAGGAGAACGTCGTCTATCCCGGAACGGATCAAGCCCTGACCGCCCTCGAGCGGGATGCCCTGGTGGCTCGGATTCAGGCCATGTAGGAGCACCCGGAACTTCTAGCGCGCCAGGCTCTCGAGTTCCTCCCGGCTTGAAACCATGAAGCCATCCGTCTCGGTCGATACCACTCCCTCTTTGCCCCATCGGCTCATGATCCGGATGGAGGTCTCCATGGTGGTGCCGGCGAGGTCGGCGAGGTCCTGGCGGGAGAGGGCCAGGGGAACGAAAACGCCCGAGCCTCGGGGTTGGCCCAATCGATCCCCGAGTTTTAGGAAGATCTGGGCGAAACGCGCCTCGACCCGGCTTCCGGTGATCTCGCCGAGCCGCTTGGTGAGTTCGACGACGCGCAGGGAGAACCCACCGAGCATGCCGCGTACCAGCGAAGGGCAGGTTTCGAGCAGGGCCATGAACGCTCCGCGTTTTGAGGCCAGACAGGCGGCTTCTTCAAGGGCGATGGCCGAGGCGGGGTAGGGGCGGGCCTCGTAGGCGGCGATCGCTCCGAGCGGGTCGCCGGGGCCAAGGATCTCCAGGATCAGCTCCTTTCCCGAGGGTATGGCCTTCACCACTTTCACCCGGCCCGAGAGGATGGTGAAGAGCAGGTCCGAAGGATCCCCCTCGGAAAACACCCGGTCGCTCTTCTCGTAACGACGCACCACCGACACCTCGGCGACCTTGCGCCGGTCTTCGGAGGAAAGCCGCGAGAACAGGGCGCAGGAACGCAGCAAACCCTCAGTGTCCGACATCGTGTGGCCATGATAGTCGGGAGAGCGTTCTTAATCCGGCCGTCCCGGCTTTCGAGGCTTCCTCGGCTCAGGGGATCTCGTAAAGATGCAAGGCGACCGACTCTCCCCCGTACCCCACGCCGGGACCGCCGCCGAATCTTTGGTACAGGTCCCGCCCGCGGAAGTCGTCCAGGAAGTACCCGGCGGCCGCGACGAGCTCCCGATCCTCGAAGAGAACTCTGATCCTCGTGCCGGCTTTGAGCTGGCTCACCTCGATCCGCGTCTTCTCCAACTCCACCGGCGCAGGTCCGAGAGCATCGCCCCACAGAACCTGAGACCTGGGTCCATCCTCGATAACGGTTTGCCCCCATAGAACACGCCCGCCCTCGTGCATGAACCCCACGCCATCGAGAAACCTGTTCTGGGCTCCGACGTCGGCGAGTCGCATTTCCAGCCTCGTCCACAGGCCGGGCGGAGGGAGCGCGCCCATCGAGATGATTCGTTCTGGAACATAGGCAAGCGCACTGGTCAGAAGGTCTTTCCCCCACCCGAGAAAACCCTTCGCATGCCGGTAGAAGCTATTCAGAAACCACTCGAGGCCCGGATCGCGCCTGAACGCTCCGACATCGATGGTTCCCCACGACGAGGCGTAGGTGAACCGACCATCCGCCTTGGCCAGGATGGCGAGGTCGCGCGGAGGCGCTTTGGGGTCGAGCCACACCCACTGAACGATCCGGCTCCCTCTGGGATAGGGGCGAGGCTCTGGGAGGTACTGGATTCCGTGCAGCCCGGGCCCGGGACTCTGCGTTTCCCCAACGCCGTACGAGTTCGCTTCGTCCCGAACCACCGTGCCGCTTTCGGTGATGCGCGCGCGGCCATGCGGTCCAGGAGCGCCTTCCTGCCATCGCCATTTGCCAAAAGTCAGCCCGCGGGTGGTGGCGGCCATGATGTAGGTACGTCCCCCCTGTCGGCGCACCCAGTGTTCCATCGGCGGCGAGACTCGGACCTCCGGCCCCGGCTCGCTGGACCAGAGCACTGGCTTCAGTCCCTCGAGTTCTCCGCCGAGACCTCGGAAGAGCGAGGCGTCTCCCGGCCCGTGCGCGATCTGAAAGCCCCGAGCCCCGCGCATCAGCTCGACATAGACATGGAAACGCCACCGGTCGTAAGGGACGTCCTCATACATCTGCGGTCGCAGCCAGATCGCCTTCTCCTTCCCCGCGATGAGCGGCATCAGGTCAGTGTGAAGATTGGCCGGGTAAAGCGGCTCGGTTTCAGGATCGTAGATGTCGAAGAAAGGGACGCGTTCGAACTCGAAGCGGTTCCAGTAACCCCCGTGTCCGACCATGACAGGTTTCCCGGTGGCCTGCCGGAGGGAGTCGACCACACCGCGAAGCCCCGCGATCCGGGCCGGCGTCACACTGTGAAACAGACCAAACTCTTCCTCGATCCCGGGCGCCACCGAAACCACCATCGGCGCCGTCTTCATGAAAGCCAGATTCGCGGCCAGGGTCGGGGCGCCGCCCGCGGCCCTGGTCAGTTCTTCCGCGGAAAAGACCGGGCTCTTCGTGATGAACGCCGAGGCCGCCACCTTGTTGTCCTCATTCCAGATTTGCTCAAGCTTGACTGGATCGGCGATCGCTCCGGCGACGTAGCGGATGGTATTGAAGTCGCTGTTCGATCCCTGGTAGGTCGCGGCGGTAAATCCATCGTAGATAGACCACGCCGGAAGGTTGCGGAGATCCCGGTAGGCCGTGGGTTTCGTGCGGCTCGAACCGTCGAACACCGGCACGTGTCCATACACGGCTCCCCAGGGAAGGAAGGGCTGATCGTTGACGTAGAGGAGATTGTTTCGATCGATGCGCACGGAAGTGACGCCCGGTTGCTTCGCGGCATGGGCCTGCCGGCAGAAAGGCTGCGAGTCCTGGGAAGAAACCTTCCGGCCCTTGTGATCGAGGACGGTCGCGCGCACCAGCCAATTGCGCTCCGGCGAGGCGAAGGGCTGAACCGGAAGATCGGAGACGTCCAGTTCAGTGAGGAGGAGATTGGTGAAGTCCTCGCGAAGGTCCATGGGAATCCGTTCGCGCTGCGCGGCCACGTCCCTCGGGGTTGAAGGAACAGTCAGGGACTTCAGCATTTCGCCCGAACGTCGTCGTATCACTTCCAGGCGCACGGAAGCGAGGGAAACCATGGTCTCGGACGAGAAGCCCAGATTCATGCGCACGAACTGCTTTTGTTCAGGGGCCAGGTAGAGGGCGCCGAGTTCCAGATCGATCGGGGTGCTCCAGGTGCTGAACCACATCGCGCTGGTCGCGATGGCTTTCCCGGTCTGGCCTACCAGGCTGATCTCGGCCTGGTGTTCGGTGTACGCGGGAAGGTTGGAAGGCAGGAGTTCGTAGGGGACGAAAACAACGGCGCGTTCCTCGGGACCAAAGGCTCGGGCCGCGGAGCGGGTTTCCGACTTTCGCCCATCCGCGGTGTTGAAGCGCCAGACCAAGGAAAGGGTTCGCGGTGCCCCCACGTTCACAACCGTGGCCCTGAGGGTGTTGGCGCCGAACCGGCGCTCGCCCAGATCCAGATCCTGAAGGTAGGGGGCGGGGTGAGGCGGTTGCGAAGAGGCGACGGCCCTGACCCCGCGGGTCAGAAGCTCCGCCGCGGGCGATTCGGGCTCGAACACGCGCACGTCGTCCCACCAGATCGTTCCGGTGGCGCTCGCCTGCGGTGTTTCTCCGGTGTCGCCGAGGGTGTATCCGTTGACCCCGCGGGCGGCCAGGATGAGGCGAAGAGAGCGAACAGGGCGGCGCGGCTTGAAAACCTGCCGCAACTGTCTCCACTCGTCGGTTCCGATGGAGACGGGCGCTTTGTGGATGAAGTTGAAACCGTCGAGCCGCTCTCCGGTATCGCTTAGACCATCGATCTGCAGCATGTTGATCTGGTCCGTCTTCACCCAGACGCTTGCTTCGATCAGCCGCGGCTCGGCCTGATTGAGGATGATCGGGGCCGATACCACCTGAACCTCATCGCCCGAGGCCACGATCATCTTGAGGCTCCCGGCACCGGTGCGCGGCACCAACGGGTCGCGGGCGACCACGCCGCGATTCTCGGCGGTGGCGTTGTGCCACGTGTTGAAGAGGTAATAGAGCGCGGGCGGGAAATATCGGTACTTCTCCGGATGACCCCAGCCAGCCGGCCACCCGCTTGCGTCCACCGCTTCGAAGCCGCCATCCGGAAGGAGATTCGGCGTCTCGGGTTCGGCCGCGGTGAGCTCGACGCATTCGATCTCGATGTGGCCGACGGAACTCGAATATCGAATGGCCACGCTCGCCACACCGGGCAGGGCGGTTCCATCCTGCGCAGTGGCGGCCTCTTTGGACGTGGCTTCCCGCGCGGCCTTCAGCCATTGCGCGGCAGGAAGTTTGAGCACGACCCACCGCCAGGAGAACGTACCGGAGGGCGATGCGGTTGAGACGGACGTGGTGGAGGAGACGAGGGTTCCGATCGGATCATCCGCGGCTATCTTTCCCGGAGGCGAAAGGCCCAGTTCAATAACCGCGCCGCCCTTCGGGACATTCTCGCCGCGGACCCTGACCCTCAGGGTCAGATCGCGAACCAGAGAGAGAGGGCTCCTGCTTCTCTGCAGCGCCGGGGCCGGGAACCCTCCGGCATCGGGAAATCCTTCGCGTGAGCGGTCGTCGTGAACCAGGACCCAGTTGATTCGTTGTAGCGCCTCGGACCCCGGACCTTCCAGGACAATTCTTCTCGATCCCGGCGGCCCATCGGCATTGAGCCATTTCCAGTTTCCAGAGAGAAACCAGGAGTCCGGGTTGTAGTCCCGCCGGTTCTGAAAACCCGTCGAATAGCACCAGTGATGATTCTGGTTTTCGGGCAGGAGGGTCAGCCAATCGTCCTGGAAGCTCCCGTTGCGCAGCAGGTTGGCGTTTGCTGAGGTGGCGGTCACGGCGAGCAGAACCACAAGCCGTCCGCGGTGAAAGTTGACTTTCATGCGGGCCTTCGACTCAAACCGGGGTGTCACACGCCGGCGCGCAGCTTGAAGCGCTGCAGCTTGCCGGTCTCGGTGCGTGGGAGCTGGTCGCAGAACTCGATGGCCCGGGGGTATTTGTAGGGCGCTATGGATTGCTTCACGTGGTCTTGCAGAGTCTTGGCCATCGTGTCGTCGCCGGTGTGTCCCGGCTTCAGTACGACGCAGGCCTTGACGATCTGGCCACGCACCTCGTCCACCACACCCACCACGGCACATTCGGCGACTGAAGGATGCAACAACAGCGCAGCTTCGACCTCGGGGCCGGCGATGTTGTAGCCCCCCGAGATGATCATGTCGTCGGTGCGTGCCTGGTAGACGAACTGGCCGTCGTGGTCGACAAGGTAGGCGTCGCCGGTGAGGTTCCACCCGTCGTGCACGTAGCTCTTCTGGCGCGGATCGTCCAGGTATTTGCAGCCCGTGGGCCCTTTGATTGCGAGACGGCCAACCTGGCCGCGTGGCAATTCGTGCCCCGCTTCGTCGAGCACACGCGCCCGGTAGCCCGGCACGGGCAGGCCGGTGGCGCCGGGCCGGGCCCGCGCCTCGTCGGCGGAGATGAAAATATGCAGCAACTCGGTCGATCCGATGCCGTCGATCATCTCGATGCCGGTGGCCTGCTTCCACAGCGCGCGCGTCGCCGCGGGCAACACCTCGCCGGCCGAAACGCACTTGCGCAAAGACCTCAGGTCGTATTGCGGCGAGAGGCCTGCCATCGCGCGGTACGAGGTCGGCACCGTGAAGCACACCGTCGCGCGGTGCCGTGCAATCGCGGGCAGCAACACCTCGGGGCTTGCACGCTCCAACAGCACCGTGCTTGCGCCGACGCTCAGCGGGAACAGCAGTAGCCCGCCAAGCCCGAAGGTGAAAGCCAAGGGCGGGCTGCCGATGAACACATCGTCCGCGGTTGCGCACAGCACATGGGGAGGCCAGCAGGCACAGGCAGCCATCAGGTCGCGATGGAAATGCATCGTGCCCTTGGGCTCGCCGGTGGTGCCGGAAGTGAAAGCGATGAGGCAGGTATCTTCGGCTGCGGTATTGGCGTTGGTGAAGTTCTTGGGTTTGGCAGCGGCGCGCGCCTCGAGACCGACATCGAGGCCGCCGCCAAACGGCAGCACCTGGGTGAGCGACGGGCAGGCGGGACGCGCCCGATCGAGCTCTTCCAGCAGCCGCACATCGCACAGCGCGTGAGTGACCCGGGCCTTGTTGGCGATCTGCGTCAGCTCCTTTGCGCGCAGCAGCGGCATGCTGCCGACCGCGATGCCACCGGCCTTGAAGACGGCCAGGAAACACGCCGCGAGCATCGGAGAGTTCGCGCCGCGGAGCAGCACGCGGTTGCCGGGGATCAAACCCAGATCATCGACCAGCACATTCGCAATGCGATTGGCCTGCGCCTGCAACTCGGTGTAGGTCCACGCCGTGCCGTCGGGGCCGACCACACAGGGGCGACTCCCTTGCCCGCGCGCCACCCACCCATCAAGCAGTTCACCCGCGCAGTTCAGGTGCGCCGGAAATTGCAACGCCGGCAATTCGAAAATGAATTCGGGCAGGTCCTGCGGCGCGGGCAGATGGTCGCGCGCAAACGTGTCGATGGGGGGTGAGCGCACCTCGACATGTTATCGCCGGGTCTCCGGGTAGAAAATTTCTGCGGACATGATGGCGGTCATGAACGTCCCAGGGTGGGCTCGTCACAATTGTCCCCGAATGATGCAAGTGGCTCTACCCGCAGGCCTTGAATCGCGGCCAAGGCGCTCCAACCATCGATTCCTCACGAGTCTGGTCGGAGGGATCTCAATTTCACGATGACACTGAAGATACGGCTGCCGGATCTCGAACACTGGAAGGGTCAGGTGAAGTGCCAGTCCGGGTGTCCGGTGGGCACGGACGCGGGCCGCTATGTGCAACTCATCGCCCTTGGCCGAGACCAGGAGGCTTACCTCGCCGCGCGCGCGCCGAATCCCTTCGCCTCGGTCTGTGGTCGGGTCTGCGCCGCCCCTTGCGAGGACGCGTGCCGCCGCGGGGCGATCGATGCCCCGATCGCCATCCGATCTCTGAAGCGCTACGTCACCGAACGCTACGGCGCCGAGTCGATGCGTCCCGATACCCAGGACCTTCTGCGCCTGACCCTCATCGATGAAGGCAACCGATTCGCGGGGCACCTTCCCACCGCGCCCCTGAGCGAGAGACCCGCGGCGGGCAAGCTCCGGAAAGTCGCGGTGATCGGCGCCGGCCCCGCCGGCCTCTCCGCCGCTCACGACCTGGCCCTCCTCGGCTACGACGTGACCGTTCTCGAAGCCTCCGAGGAGCCAGGCGGCATGATGCGTTTCGGCATTCCCGAGTATCGGTTGCCCCGCACCCTCATCCGGCAGGAGATCGACAAGATCCTTGCGCTCGGCGTCACCCTCCGCACCAAGGAGCCCCTGACCCCGGCATACGGTCTCAAGGAACTTCGGGCTCAGGGGTTCGAAGCCTTCTTCATTTCGGTGGGCGTGTCCCGCGGGCGCGAACTCGCAGCCCCCGGCGTCGAACTCGACGGCGTCGTGAAGGCGGTGGACTACCTCCTGAACATCAATCGCGGATATCGGCTTCCCCTCGGGCGCAAGGTGGTCGTGATCGGCGGTGGCTTTGTCGCCTTCGATGCGGCCCGCACCGCGCTCCGCCTCGGTCGGGAAACCGCGGAAGAGGAACTCGACACCCTGGTCTCGGAATCGGATGCGCGCGCGAAGGAAGCGATCGACTCGGCCCGCGCGGCGCTGCGCGGAGGCGCCGCCGAAGTGACCATCGTTTCCCTCGAGAGGTTCGAGGAGATGCCGGTCCTTCGCTCCACCCAGGGCCACGAGGAATTCGAAGAAACGAAGCATGAGGGTGTCGCCTTCCTGCCCGGCCGCGGGCCCAAGAGATTCCTCGGCGAGTCGCGGCTGCAGGCGATCGAACTCCGTGCCGTCCGTTCCGTCTTTGACGAGCACGGCCGATTCGCACCGGTCTACGACGACGACGATGTCCTCACTATCGAGGCCGATTCCTGCATTCTCGCCATCGGCCAGCAGACCGATCTCACCTTCCTCCAGCCGGAAGACGGAGTGGAGGTCCTGAGGAGCGGTTCGGTCAAGATCGATGCAACGACGCTTGCGACCACCGCGCCCGGCGTCTTCGCCGGCGGCGACGTGGCCTTCGGACCGCGGAATCTCATCGAGGCGGTGGCGAACGGGAAACGCGCGGCCCGGTCGATCCACGAACACTTCTCTCACGAAGGCGCGCGCATC
>JANLSZ010000395.1:0-31988 GCA_031362685.1 Vicinamibacteria bacterium
TGGCAGCCGGCCTCAGCGGCCCGGTCCTGGGCCCGGTTCGCACCCTTGACCGCCGAACACTCTCCCCCGTCCAGGTCGAGGCAACCGTGGTCGGCCTGATGGCCAAGGGCAAAGTCACCGGCCTCGGCCTCGCCATCCTCAACCGCGGCGAGATCGTTTACCTCAACGCCTTCGGGAAGGCCGACGCCGATACGGGCGCCCCCCTCACCATTCAAGCCTCGATGTACGCCGCCTCGTTCACCAAGGCGATGTTCGCCTCCATGGTGATGCAGCTCGTTTCCGAGGGAACCATCTCGCTCGATACCCCGATCGAGCGCTACCTCGAGAGGCCTCTCCCCGAATACGAGAAGTACGCCGATTTGAAGAGCGATCCGCGTTGGCGGATGTGGACACCACGCATGCTCTTGGCCCACACGACCGGAATGCCCAACTTCCGCTTCTTCCCGAAGACTGGAGGCTTCGATCCCAATCACCCGCTATGGATCGACTTCACCCCGGGCAGCCGGTACGCGTATTCGGGAGAGGGAATCAACCTGCTCCAGTTCGTGCTCGAGGCGGGCCTCGGCCTCGATGTGGGCGTACTCATGCGCGAACGCATCTTCGACCGAATAGGGATGGGCCGCACCAGCATGCTTTGGCGAGACGACCTCGCGGCCGACCTCGCCCAGGGTCACGACGAATCGGGCAAGGTGCTCGGCCACAACGCGCGACGTTCCGTAAGAGCAGCAGGGAGCGCGGACTCAACCATCCACGACATGGCCCTCTTCCTCCAGGCGACGCTCAAGCGGAAGACGGCGCCTAAGAAGTTCTGGAAGGAAATGCTCACTCCACAGATCCGGATTCGGTCGGCCCATCAGTTCCCATCGCTCGACGAAACCATCTCGAGCCGCGATGATCGCGTTCAACTCTCCTACGGTCTGGGCTGGGGACTTCTGAAGACACCTCATGGCCGAGCCTTCTTCAAGGGCGGCCACGACGACGGGTGGGAGAACTACATGATCGGCTTCGACAAGACGGGCACGGGCATCGTAATCATGACCAACTCCAGCAACGGCGAGAGCATCTTCAAGGAGCTGCTGGAAACCCTGATCGGAGACACTTTCACGGCCTGGGAGTGGGAGGGCTACATCCCCTGGAACGCCAGCGGAAAAGGACCTCCACCTAGCGAGGTGCCGGGAAGGTCCCGGTAGCTCGCCCGTGCTTCTTCATCAGTTCACGAACCTTGTCGATATCCAGAGCCGGCACGGTGTGGCCGTTTCCGGTGGTGGTCTCCGCCTTGAACAGAGAGTTCAGGACCGCTTCTTCGGTAGCCTCGAGCACCGCCTCGAAAAGAGGCGACAAGGCCTCGGTCGGCAGGATCGGACGAGAGGCGATCTGCATCGACCCGTGAGCCACCCGAAGTTCCTTCGCGGTCGAGAAAGCGATCGCGAAGTCGCCGCTCCCGTTCGAGTACGACGACCCGGTGCGGGCCAGGCCGAAAATGGCTCGCGCCGCCAGCCGGCTCAAGTCTCTAGGCGAAAGGGGCGCGTCCGTCGCCACCACGATCATGCACGACCCGTCATCGCTCACCCGCATCGCCCCGCCTGACCTCTCGTCATTGCGAGGCCCCTTTCCGTTGGTACCGGGCCGAAGCAACCCCGTCCCCCCACTATCGCTGGTTCGGGCCGCGACCCGCCCAAGCTCCTTATCCACCGGGACGCCATCGATCGAGAGCACGCCACCAAAGTTCGACTGGACCAGCACACCCACGACATACCTGGCGCCTTCAACCGGCGCGACTCGCGATGACGTTCCGATTCCACCTTTGAACCCGAAGGCGATCGTTCCCGTCCCGGCGCCCACGCCCCCTTCGGCCACCGCTCCTTCCCGAGCATCCCGAATGGCGGCAAGGACGTGCTCCTTGCGCACCGGCTGCGAGCGGATGTCGTTCAGTCCGGCATCGTTGGTCTCCCCCACCAGGGCGTTGACCGATCGGATGTCGCCATTCCCGGGCTGAGCCAGAGTCCAGCCCACCACCGCATCGACCGCGGTTCCCACCGCCAGCGTGTTGGAAAGGACGATCGGCGTCTCGATGGTGCCGAGTTCCTGAACCTGGGTCGAGCCCGCCAGTTTCCCGAAAGCGTTGCCGACAAACACCGCGCCCGGCACCTTGTCCTGAAAGAGATTGCCGCCATGGGGAAGAATCGCGGTCACACCGGTGCGGACCCGGTCGCCCTCGATGAGGGTCACCTGGCCAACCCGAACCCCGGCCACGTCGGTGATGGCATTGAGCGCGCCGGGTTGGAGAACGCCCGGAGCGATCCCGAGATCGCGGGCCCGGGGGCGTTCCGCGGCGAGGACAGTTGTGAACGAGAAATAGTTGGGAAGGCGGGGTTGCTTCGGCCCATCGCGAAACGGACTGGGGCCTCGCAATGACGAGAGGCAAATCACCATCATCGTGAAGGCGCGGACGGCTCGCGCGAAAACCGGCCTATCCGATGACGACACCGCGGCACTCTCCAAAACCAATCCGCGCGAATCCCTCACGCTGACCGGACCCTGTGATGATGACCTCATCTCCATCCTCCAGAAAAGCCCGGGTCTCGCCGCCCGGAAGCTCGATAGGGTCGCGGCCACGCATGGTGAGTTCGAGCAGGCATCCGCGCGACTCCTTGGCCTTGCCGCTGACCGTGCCGGTTCCGAGCAGGTCGCCCGGATTCAGATTGCACCCGCCACTGGTGTGATGTGCAATCATCTGCGCCGGCGTCCAGTAGAGCGAAGCCACGTTCGAGCGCGACAGGCCAACCGGAGCCTGACCGTGAGCGCGCATCGACCGGGTGGACAGGGACACCTCAAGAGCCACGTCGAAAGCGCCGAGGGCCTGGTCCTGCGCGCTCTTGAGGTGCGGCAGGGGCGAGGGGTCGCCTCCGGGCCGATGGGCGGCCGCGACCCGAAACGGAGCCAGCGCCTCCGCGGTCACCACCCACGGACTAATGGAGGTCGCGAAGCTCTTCGAAAGGAACGGTCCGAGCGGCTGGTACTCCCACTTCTGGATGTCGCGGGCCGACCAGTCGTTGAGCAGGCACAGGCCGAAAATCCTGGCCCCGGCCTCCGTGATGGGAACGGGCGTGCCGAGGTCGTTCCCCTCCCCGATGAAGATGCCCATCTCCAACTCGTAGTCGAGCAGCTTCGAAGGCTCGAAATGAGGGGCCTGGCCGAGTGTGGTCGGATCGACCTGTCCGCTCGGCCGGCGCACCGGCGTGCCACTGACCACGATGGACGAGGATCGACCGTGGTAGCCGATGGGAATCCATTTGTAGTTGGGAAGGAGCGGATTGTCGGGCCGCATCATCGAACCAACATTGGTCGCGTGATCGATGGAGGCATAAAAATCGGTGTAGTCGCCAATCCGCGCGGGCAAGGCCATGCTGGCATCGCGTTGCCTGACCAGTACTTCGGCGGCATGCGGTTTTGCCGTCACCTGCGCGCCCTCGGCCCGAAGCAGATGCGAGAGCCGGTGGCGCAGCGCGCGGCGCTCGACATCGGGGCGAGCCATGAGCGCGTTCAGGGTTTCTTCCGAACACGCGGCCAGGATCCCGGTCGGCATGCCGGTCATTAACTCGAGATCAAGGCAGGCGCGAAGGTCGAGGATGGAATCGCCGATGGCCGCCCCCACGCGGCTCGACTTGATACCGGTCCGGTGGAACGCGCCCAGAGGCAGGTTCTGGATGGGAAAATCCGCGTCCCTCACATTGGCGCTTTCGACCCACGACCGGAGGGCCAGCGCATGGGTCTCGTCGATCGGCGTCTTCTTCATGGTCGGCCCCAAGCTTATGTCGGCCACCAGTCGTGACCACGCCTTCCGGACGAGGCACGCTTCCAGAAATCTGATCTCTCCCTGCCCGCCGCCGTCGCCCCGACGGGAGTCAGGCTAATCCGGCCGACGCGACCCCAGGCTCATGGCTTCGCCGCGCTGGCTAACGCCACGAGTAGACGGCGCGGAACGACTCGTCCTTGCTGGTCTTGGCCACGAGTTCGAGTGACCACTGAGACTTCGCGCCCCAGGTCCCCAGTCGCTCAACGATGACCGCGTCGCCCTGCGGCGCGATGTCCTGTCTTGGCGCCACGCCTGCGCCGCCGCTCTTCGCGCCGTCGGTGCTCTCGGTAGTCGCGATGGTCTCGAGCCTGAAGGGCTTCGTACCGATGTTCAGAATCGAGCAACGCACGGAGTACGACGCACCCGCTTCCACCGAGGTCGGGGTGGTTGTGCAACGGATCTGGGCCGAGAACTCTGTCTGAACCACCGCACCTCCGCCGAGGTCGAAGCCCGTCGGTCCCTTCTTGGCCGCCTTGCCGCCTAGCACCGTGGTGGCGCTCACGCTGAACTTGCGACCGAGGGAGGCAAGACGCGCGTCCACCTCAGCCTTCCGCGCCGTAGCTTCGCTATTCCCCGGCTCGAGTCTCAGAACCTGATCGAGAAGCTGGGAGGCCCGCGAAAAATCCTTGGCCGCGGTCGCGGCGCGCGCTTCTTCGAGAAGGCGCGGAGCCTGAGAGACGGGCGCCGCCGGAGCAGCGACGGTCGGGGCCGGAGTTACGGGGCGCGCAGTAGCGGGAGTGGGTGCAGGTGTGGGTGTGGGTGTAGCCCGAGGTGAGGGGGTGGCTCTAGGCGTCGGTGTGACTCGGGGAACTGGCGTGGCCACAGCGCGCGGAGTCGGCGCGACCGGCGTCGCCGTGGGAGGCGGTGGGGGTTCCGGGGTTGACTCAACTACCGGCGCCTGCGTGGCCTCCAGGGTCGGTTCGGGGGTCGCGGGGGCGGGCGTACTGACCACGACCGGTGTCGGGGTCGGCGGCGGCGGCACGGGGGCGGGCGCGGGCCTCGAGACGATGTAACCCACCACCGCCAAGGCGACCAGGACCAAAAGACCGCCCACCACCATGGGCGTGCTCGAGGTCGTGCGCGCAGGAGGCGGAGGCGGAGGCGGGGTTCGCAGGGCCGCATCCTGTTCAACCGTGCGGATCTTGATCTTGGGCGTCGATGAGGTGGTCGTGCGTTTCGGCGCCGGGGAACCGGCGGGCCGGGCGGGCGAGGCCGCAGGAGCCGCTGGTTTCGCCGGGGCGGCGGGCGGTGAAGGAGGCAGGAGAACGGTGGCTTCGCCGGACTCCGGAGCAGTGGCCGGCGCGGCCGGCGCCGATTCCCAAGCACTCGCGTACTCGGCCGGGGCCGCGGGCTCGGGAGCGGCCGGCGTCAGCCAGGGCGCGGGAGGAACGACCGGAGGGATCGGGGGAGGGGTCGACGCCAACTCCAGCACGGGCTCAAAGGCAGGCTCGATTTCAGTAATGGGCTCCACCGGCGCCGGAGCCTCGTCGGGCTGAGTCTCGAGCGTCATTGCCTCAACCGCAGGCGGCTCAACCCCCGGTGATTCAACAACCGGGGCTTCCACCGCCGAAGGCTCAGCAAACGCGGACTCGACCCTCTGCGACTCAGCCACCGCGGGAGCGGGCTGAGGCGGATTCTCCGCAACCAGGAGCGCCTCCTCCACCATCGGCTCGGGCATCGGCTCGGGCATCGGCTCGGGCATCGGCTCGGGCATCGGCTCGGGCATCGGCTCGGGCATCGGCTCGGGCATCGGCTCGGGCGCCATCTCCGCTATCTCGGGCGCCACCGGTGCGTCTATCGGGGCGGGGGCCGGGGGCGCCTCTTCGACCAGAACCTCCTCGACCACCTGAGGTGGCGCAACCAGGTCTTCCGACACCACTTCTTCGGCCAGAACCTCGGCCGGAGGCTCAACCGCTGGACCCTCGGGGCTCGGCGCGCTCGGAGCCTCTTCGACATCACCCAGCGTGAACTGCAACATCAGGGAAGAATCGCCCCCGGGCTCGCCAATCCAGACAAAGTCGCCGGAACGCAGAAGCGCATCAGCACTTACGAGGTCGTCATTGACGCCGACCGCGCCGTCGACCTTGAAAATCGTGGCCCCCGTGATGTCGATCACGATCCTGGCGTGATGAGCCTCCACTCCCGGAGCGTCAATCCTGACCGCGCAGTCGGAGGCGGAACCAAGAAACACATCGCCGCCGCGAAACTCCAGGCGTTGCCCCGCCAAAGGGCCGCCCAGGAATTGAAGGGTAGACGGTTGCGCCATGTTTGGACGATACCCCAAACCGAGCGCCCGTGGCGCACGTCATTTCTCCTCCCCGTCAACCCGACGAAGAAGCTAATCTCCTCCTTTCCCATGCCACCCAGGACCATCGCCGCCGCCCCCCCTCAGCACCTCGTCCCCACGCCCGCCGACGCGCGTTTCGAACTGGTGGCCAATTTCACGCCTCAAGGCGATCAGCCGAAGGCCATTGCCGACCTCACCGAGGGCCTCCTGCGCGCGGAAAAGGACCAGGTTCTGCTCGGGGTGACCGGAAGCGGCAAGACCTTCACCATCGCCTCGGTTCTCGCGAATGTGAATCGCCCCGCCCTGGTCCTCGCCCATAACAAGACGCTCGCCGCCCAGCTCTATCAGGAGTTCAAGAGCTTCTTCCCGAACAATGCGGTCGAGTACTTCGTTTCGTACTACGACTACTACCAGCCGGAAGCCTATGTTCCGCAGTCGGACACCTACATCGACAAGGAAGCCACGATCAACGAAGAGATCGAGAAGATGCGCCTGTCCGCCACGCGTAGTCTGTTCGAGCGGCGCGACGTCATCATCGTGGCTTCCGTCTCCTGCATCTACGGCCTCGGATCGCCGGAGGCCTACTACGGCATGCTTCTATTCCTGCGCCAGGGCGATACCCTCGACCGGGGCGCCCTGCTCCAGAAACTGGTCGAGGCGCGCTACGACCGGAACGACTTCGAACCGGCCCGCGGCACGTTCCGGGTGCGAGGCGACGTCATCGAGATCATGCCGGCCTACGATGACTTCGGGGTCCGGGTCGAACTCTTCGGCGACGTCATCGAGACCATCACGGAGTTCGATCCTCTCACCGGCAAGTCGCTCCAGAAGCTGGCCCAGGTCGCCATCTACCCCTCGTCCCACTACGTGACCCCGCGGCCGAGAGTCGAGCAGGCTATCCGGCAGATTGAAGCCGAGCTGGCTGAGCACGCTCCGAAACTCGACGCTCAGGGCAAGTTCCTCGAAGCCCAGCGCGTGCGTCAGCGCACAGGTTTCGACCTGGAAATGCTCCGCGCCACCGGTCATTGCCATGGAATCGAGAACTACTCCCGTCACCTGTCGGGGCGCGCGCCCGGCGAGCCTCCGCCGACTCTCATCGACTACTTCCCCAAAGACACCCTCTTCGTGATCGACGAGTCGCACCAGAGCGTGCCCCAGGTCCGCGGAATGTTCCATGGAGACAAGCAGCGCAAGACCACCCTGGTTGAGTACGGCTTCCGCATGCCCTCGGCTCTCGACAATCGCCCCCTGAACTTCGAGGAATTCGAGGCGCGCATCGGTCAGACCATCTATGTCTCCGCCACTCCCGGCCCCTACGAGATGACACGGACCAGGGGAGTGTTCATCGAACAGGTCATTCGTCCTACCGGCCTCGTCGATCCCGCGGTGGAGATCCGACCGGTGAAGGGCCAGGTCGACGATCTGCTCGGGGAGATTCGCGGGCGCGTGGCCGCCCACCAGCGGGTACTCGTCACCACTCTGACCAAGCGGATGGCCGAGGATCTGACCGAGTATTACGCGGAACTCGGCGTGAAGGTGCGGTACCTCCATTCCGACATCGATGCGCTCGAGCGAGTCGAGATCCTGCGCAATCTGCGCCTCGGTGAGTTCGATGTGCTGGTCGGCATCAACCTGCTGCGCGAGGGTCTCGACCTTCCCGAGGTCTCATTGGTCGCCATCCTCGATGCGGACAAGGAAGGCTTCCTGCGCTCGGCCGGCTCGCTGATCCAGACCATCGGCCGCGCCGCCCGCAACGTCGATGGAAAGGCCATCCTTTACGCCGACAAGATGACCGACTCGATGAAGAAGGCGATCGACGAGACCGACCGCCGCCGGTCCATTCAAGAGGCGCACAACCAGAAGCACAACATCACTCCCGAGACCGTACGCAAGACCCTGGGCCAGCTTCTCAGCGTCACCGACGAAGCGTTGCGCAAAGCCGAGGCAAAGGAGGCGCTGCGCGGTGAGATCGACACCAAGAGCTATCGCACGCCGGAACAGATCGAGCGCGGCATCAAGGACCTCGACCGCCTCATGAGAGAAGCAGCAAGGGCGCTCGACTTCGAAGAGGCCGCGAAATTCCGGGACAAGATCAAGGACCTGCGGGCGCAACTGGCACGGCGCGCGTAGGCCCCGGAGGAACATCGGCCGAGAGGGCGGCCCTGCTCCAAGGGGCGGCGAATGGCAGGCGGGTCAGCTCTGCGCGGACGCCGCTTCGGACCGGGTGCGCCGTCTCGGTGAGGGCCGGACGGCTACCACCGCCTCGCGCATCCGGAGCGCGGCCGCAAAGATGCGATCGAGGAGCTTGGGCATGGTCTCGCCGGACAACTTAAGAATCCAGCTCACCGACGTTTCGCCGTCCGTGGACAGGCCGCAATTGCAGTTCGCCTCGAGAACCAGGAATTTTCCGGTGCGTTCATCGCGACGAATATCCACCCGGCCATACCCCACCCCATCGAGGGCGAGGTAGGCGTCTCGAGCCAGCGTGGCCAGCGCTTCCGCCCATTCCGGGGGCGCACTTTCGTAGTGGGCGATGGGCGCGCGGTCAGGCAGAGCGCCCTCCGTCTCGTACTTCTCCCAGTATCGGTCATAGGAAAGGAGTCGTTCGTGCGAGGGCAGGGCGGAGTGAAACACGCGCTCGACCGGCGGATAGACGAAGACGCCGCCGCGAGCTTTGTGATCGGAAGCGCACAGAACCGTGAACTCGCGGCCGGGTATGAAACGCTCGGCGAAAACACCCTCGTAGTAATTCTCCGGGTCGCGCTCCCCCGAAAGGGCCACCCCGGCCTGGGCGATGCAGGACGGTTGGTCGTGAACCACCGACTTTATGGAGATGCCGAAACTCGCGGCCGAAACATCGGGCTTGATGATGAGTGGATAGCCGAGTTCTTCCCCCGCTCGCGTCCCGTCCACCAACGGATCGGTGATAACCACGAAGGGCGAGGTGGAGACGCCACGCGCGATGAGGCGCCGCTTCATCAGCGTCTTGGGAGTGGTGAGTTCATAGAATGCGGTGTCGGCTCCGGTGAAGGGAAGGCCGCTGGCCTCGAGCGCCCGCGCCGTCTTGATGCCCGGGTAGCCATCCGCTTCGATGCCGTCACACAGGTTGAACACCACCACCTTTCGGAACGAGGCCTCGGCCCGGGCTCGGGCGATTTCCATCGACGACGTTTCCGGCGTCACCTCCACCCAGATGTGAGCCGCCCCCAGCGCCTCCATCCAGCCCGCGACCTCGGCTTTGAACTCGGGCGTTCCGTAGCTCACGCTCTCGGGGCCCGAGGGCATCATGCGATACGGTGTGAAGACGAAGACGCGGTAGGAACTCCAGTCGCTGATCAAGGTACTCCTTAATGTTGTGGCCCCGACCTGCGGCCCCACAAGATGATGGGGCATGTTATGTCGTTTCGCCTCTGGAAGTCACGGGGAGGTCCAGCGACCTGACCAGCCGGTCGAGCTCGGCGAGCGCTCCCTCCCTGGTGGAACCGCGAGTCAGGAGGGCGCCAAGCCAGTCCGGAGCGCCGGTTTCAACACCCGCAACCACATCACCGGCGAAGACCCAGGGTCGCGCCGCCACTACACCGGCTACGCGACGGACATCATCGAGGAAGCCATCGCGCTGCAAGACGCCGGATCGGGGCGACGGCAGAAGGGACTCGGCGACGAAGCATGCGGGCGGCTCCTCGCCCACGCTGAGCGGCAGGCCCAGCGAAGAGCGCAGCCACTGCTCCACCAGGTTGACGCCCCACACCTCGCGGTGAATGTCGGTGGTGGAGTATCCGCCCAGACGGCCATTCACCTCGATCATGCGCGGCCCCTCCGAGGTGCGCTTCACCTCCACGTTGAAGGCTCCGCGACGGAATCCCAGCGCCCGCACGCACGCGGCGGCATGATCGATCAGCTCGCACTCCGCCGAACGGCCGAGACCCGCGGGAGACACCCGACGGATATCACGCAGACCGCAGAGTTCGAGGTCGTCGGTGGCATGGGCGTAGACCACCTGGCCCGCCTCGAGCAGGAGATCGACGTCGTACTTTGGGCCTTCGATCCACGACTCCAGGGTGAGAGTCGGCACCCCCGACCACATGAGATGAAACCAGTCGCGATCGCTGCTCAGGTCGTGGGGCTCCTTGTGGTACGCGGTTCGAACCTCCTCAACGGTGTTCGAGTAGCGACGCGCGAGTTCGCACTCATCTCGAACCCGGTAGGTTTGAACCGAGCCCACACCGGAAACCGGCTTCAAGACCGCGGGAAAGCCGACGTGCGCCGCGGCCGCCCCCAGCTGATCCGGGCTTTCGATACGGGCGAACCGGGGACCGGGCAAGCCCGCCGCATCGCAGGCCTGACGGGCACGATGCTTGTCGCGCGCCAGGTCCGCGGAATCAACGGAGTGGAACGGGAGACCGAGCGCGTCGGCGATACGCGCGGCAAATCCTCCTGCGAACTCGTCGATGGTTCCGATCCCATCGATGGCCAGACCAGTGGCCTGGACCGCGCTGACCGCGCGTTCGGAAAATGTCGAGAAGGGCGCAAGGTCCACGGCGAGATGCCGCTCGATGAGGTCTTCCGGCCCCGCGCAGGTTCGCACCCAGTGCCGCGGGCCATCGACCACCACCAAAAGGACTCCGAGTTCACGGGCGTGTTCGTAGAGGTGACGCTTGCTTCGATAGCTGCCCAGGATCACGAGGAGCCGCTTCCCCGGCAGCGCTTCCTGGTTGTGGGTCGCCGGAACCTGAGAGGTCACAATGATCAAGTCTGTCCAAAGCCCGCGCGATTGACAAGGGCCCTGACCCCGAAACCATTAGGATCTGCCCAATGAAAGACCGATTGCTCAAAGAGCGCTGCCTCCGTCTCAAGTTGATCCTTACCGACGTGGACGGGGTGATGACCGACGGATCCATCTTCGTGATGCCCGATGGCGAGGAGGCGCGGGTCTTCAATGTACGCGACGGCTATGGCATTCTTCTCGCCCACGCGGCCGGGATCGAAACCGGTCTCATCACCGGTCGCGCGTCCCTCACCGTCACCGCGCGGGCGAAGGCGTTAGGCATGAGCGTGGTGAAGCAAGGCTCCATGGACAAATCTCGCGCGCTCGATGAGATCCTGGCCGAGAAATCACTCGCCCCTCACGAAGTGGCCTACATCGGCGACGACTATCCGGACCTTCCGGTGCTCCAGCGGGTCGGCCTTTCGGCCGTTCCCCAGGATGCGCCCCTGGCTCTCAAAGAGGCCGCCTTCATGATCCTGAGTCAACCGGGCGGTCGGGGAGCCCTGCGCGAGTTCATCGAATCGATCCTCCGCGCCCGCGAGGCTCTCGTGCCGACCCTCGCCTCCTTGGGCATCGAGATCAAGGACTAGGAGTCTGCGGGGACAGCCAGACTCCTGTCCCCCAAGGGGAGGCTTCGCGCTCCACCGGACGGTACTCCGCGACCGATGCGTGAAGCGATTAGGCGCGCGCAGCGGCCTTGGCCTTTATCTCCTCGGCCAGTCGGTCCGCCTCGGCCAGAGTGTGGTCCTTTTCTCCGCTGGTGTCGATCACCCAGTCAGCCTCCGCCTTCTTCTGAGCGAAAGACAGCTGGGATTCGATCTTTCGCTTTGCGTCTTCGGCGGAGCCTCCGTCACGCTTGATCAGGCGGGCGATCTGTATCTCCGACGAACATCCGACCACCACGAAGAAATCAAAGCGCTTCCTCTGCCCCGTCTCGATGAGGAGAGCCGCCTCGGTGACCACCGCGGCCTCCCCCGCTTCCGCCATGGCCGAGGCGCGACGAGCCTCTTCGTCGCGGATGCGGGGGTGCATGAGCTGATTCAGCCGCTCCCGCGCCAAAGGGTCGGCGAAGACCAGGGCCCCCAGCTTCTTCCGATCGATCTCCCGGTCCGGCCCGAGGATGTCCTCGCCAAACTCGGCCACCACCGGCTCGTAGGCCTCGTGACGACGGCGCAGGACCTCGTGGCCCACCTTGTCGAGGTCGATGACGGGAATTCCCCGGTCTTTCAGGCGACGCGCAACCGTCGACTTCCCCGAGGCTATGGAACCGGTGAGGCCCACGCGGTAGGGCGGACGAACCGTCTCCATGCTCAGGACTTCGCGAAGAGTTTCGCGGCTTTGAGCGTGTTCGACATCAGCATGGCGATGGTCAGCGGGCCCACGCCGCCGGGAACCGGAGTGAGAGCCGAGGCCACTTCCGAGACGGAGGGCCAGTGCACATCTCCCACCACCGCGCCCTTCAGGGGATCAAACTTCGCCAGCCGGGAAGGAGAAAGCAGGTCGCGCGCTTCGCTCTCCATCGAGATACGGTGGATCCCGACGTCGATCACCACCGCACCCTCACCCACGTACTCCCCGCGGATCAACCCGACCTTCCCCACCGCGGCGATCAGAATGTCCGCGCTGCGCGTGACCTCGGCCAGGTCCCGGGTCCGCGAATGCGCGATGGTCACGGTGGCGTGGGTGTGAAGCAGAAGCAGGGCCATTGGCTTCCCCACGATGTCGCTCCGCCCCACCACCACCACGCGTTTTCCCTTGGGGTCGATGCCCTCCCGTCGCAGCATTTCCATGACCCCGGCGGGGGTGCAGGGGGCGAAGCGAACGCGGCCCTGGGAGAGAAGACCCACGTTCTCGGGGTGAAACCCGTCCACGTCCTTGCGCGGCGAAACCCCGTCGAGCACACGCTGCGCGTCGACCTGTTTCGGGAGCGGCAGTTGAACGAGGATGCCGTGAATGTCCGGGTCGCGATTGAAGCGGTCGACCACGCGAAGGACATCCTCGGTAGTCGCGGTCGCAGGCAGGCGCTCGGTGACGTGGTGGAGACCGAGCTCCTCGCAGGCCTTGGTCTTGCTGGTCACGTAGATGTGAGATGCCGGGTCGTCGCCCACCAGGAGAGCGCCGAGGCCCGGTCGCGCGCCCCCGCCCTGCACAAAGACCAGGGCCTCGGCTTTCACTTCTTCGCGAATCTGCCGCGCGATGGCGGCCCCGTCGAGTATGCGTGCCGTCATGGGGTCCTTGATGTTATCCCGCGGCCAGACCTATTAGATGCGCACCACCGCGCCCGCCCGGGTCAGATCGGCGCGGTGCGCTTCAAGAACCGCTCCATGAAGCCGGTGTCGAGCTTGCCGGTCATGAAGTCGGGGTCATCCATGATCTGTCGTTGCAGGGGAATCGTGGTCTTGATGCCTTCGACCACCATCGTATCCAGGGCGCGCCGCATGCGGGCGATGGCCTCGGGTCGGTCCTTGCCGAAAGTCATGAGCTTGGCCACCAGGCTGTCGTAATAAGGCGGGACTTCGCAGCCCTCGTGCGCGAAGGTGTCGACGCGTATCCCCGGACCACCCGGAGCCCAGAAATGCCTGATGAGGCCGGGCGAGGGCGCGAAGGTGCGCGGATCTTCGGCGTTGATCCGGCACTCGATGGAATGCCCGGTGAGGGCGATGTCCGTCTGCCGGAACGACAGCGGCTGTTCGGCCGCCACCAGGATCTGCTCTTTCACGAGGTCGCGTCCGGTCACGAGTTCGGTGACGCCATGCTCCACCTGAATGCGCGTGTTCATCTCCATGAAGTAGTAGTTGCCCGCGGCGTCGAGTAGAAACTCGACGGTGCCCGCGTTGGAATAGTTGACCGCGGCCGCGGCGTCGGTGGCGGTCTTGCCCATGCGACGGCGCAGTTTCTCGTTCATCAACGCGGCGGGCGACGGCGCTTCTTCGATGAGTTTCTGGTGCCGCCTCTGGATCGAGCACTCGCGTTCATGAAGCGAAACCACGTTGCCGCGCTGGTCGGCCATGACCTGAATCTCGATATGCCGAGGCTGGTCGATGAACTTCTCAATGTAGAGATCGGGCACCCCGAACGCCGCGGTCGCTTCGGCCTGGGCGGCGCGAACCGCGGCGGCGAGATCCTTGGCATCGCGCACGATGCGCATACCCCGGCCTCCGCCGCCCGCCGATGCTTTCACAATCACCGGGTAGCCAATGTCGCGGGCGATCCCGGCGGCCTGCTCTTCGTTTTCCAGAATCCCTGGCGACCCCGGTACTACCGGGACTCCGGCCTTGATCATCGCCTTCTTGGCCCGGCTCTTGTCCCCCATCAGCCGGATGGCTTGCGGAGAGGGTCCGATGAAGGTGATGCGGCAGGCCTCGCAGACCTCCGCGAAGTAAGACGACTCGGCCAGGAACCCGTAGCCGGGATGAATCGCGTCGGCCCCCGTGATCTCCGCCGCGCTGATGATGGCGGGAACGCTGAGATACGAGTCTTTCGACTTCGCCGGGCCGATGCAGATCGCCTGATCGGCGAACTTCACATGAAGCGAATTGCGATCGGTCTCGGAATAGACCGCAACCGTCTTCAGGCCCAATTCCTTGCAGGCCCAGATCACACGAAGGGCAATTTCCCCGCGGTTTGCGATCAGTACTTTTTTGAACATCCGGGCGGGGTTTCGGTTCGCGGGTCGCGCTTTGGAATCGCGGTCAAAAAGGCTCCGCCAGGCGCTCCAGAACTCTGCTCAGGCCGTCTTGATCGTGAACAACGGCTCGCCAAACTGGACCGGATGGCCGTTCTCGGGGTGAATCTTGATGATCTCGCCGGCGACATCCGCCTCGATCTCGTTCATGAGCTTCATGGCCTCGACAATGCAGAGGACCTGCCCCTTGAGGACCACGTCTCCTACCTTGACGAAGGGCGGCGCCGTCGGGTCCGAAGAGCGGTAGTAGGTGCCGACGATCGGGGACTTCAACTGATGGTGGGACGCGGGCGTCTCGGGCGCCGGAACGGGCGCCGATAGCGCGGCGGGGCTGGCCAGGGGCGCCGGTGGAAGGGAGACGGGAGCGAAACCGTGAGCGACTGGAACGGCTTGGCTCGCCTCCCCGCGGCGTACGCGGACCTTTCTCCCGGCCTCTTCGAGTTCGACCTCGACCACATCGGTGCCCGCGATCATGGCCAGAACGGACTTCAGTGTTTCAAGTTCCAATGGAATCAGCACTCCTCAGGGCCGGAAGACGCAACGCACGCGCCTCCCCGGCCGAACGACCTAGACCTTACGCGAACTCTCGTTCAAGTTCGAGTCCGGCCATCCGGAGGTGGAAGCGGGCCCGGCCGGTTATGGAATCGGGCTCGAGAAGAGCGACGAGGTAGTACTCTGCCGTGATGGCCACGAGCAGCGCCGTGGTCCTCTCGGTGCCGATCTGAAGCTCACGAAGAGCGCCCAGGCCGTGATCCTTGGCCATCCCGACCACCGTGCGCAGGACGGTGGTGTATTCGGTCGCGAGGACTTGGGCATCCTCGTCGGTACGGACCGACTTCCGGGCCACTTCAATGCCATTGGTGTCGGTAAGGGTCACGAAACGAATCTCCGGAACCCGGGTGACGACCTGCTCGAGGGCTGTGTCGAAGACGCTCATGGCCTGGCTCCTATCTCGGTGGCTCTCTGCTGGACCGCCTCGCGTTCGACCGCGTTGAGGAACGCCTTGAGCGAAAGGATGGATTGCTCTTTGGTCTTTGACTTGGGGCGCGGAGACGGACGCGGCTCCGCCTCGGGCTGGACCGCAACCGGCGGAACAAGCCCGGGAAGGTTCTGGGCAAGCTCGCCTTCGACGGCGGCGAACTTCGACTTCGCCTGGACGTTCTCCGGCTCGTCCTTCAAGACCTGGGACAAAACGGCGCTCGCCTCGGCCTTGAGGCCCTGCTGCAGATAGAGATCCGCGAGGGTCATGCTGGTCAAAGGGAGGGTCTGACCTCCCGGATCCACACCCTCTGTCGGCATCAGGACGGCGGGGAGTTCCTGCGGAACCGGCGACGACGCCAAAACCTCGGGAGAGGCAGGCATCGCCACCTCGGGAAAAACCGATGGAAGCGGTACTTCAGGCAGAACCGAAGGAAGCGGGGCCACCGTCGCGGCGATGGTGGGGACCAGTCCAGGATCCGGCGCCGAAGGCCGGGGCGGGGCCAGCGAACGCTTCAATTCGCCCGTCCTCTCCAGAAGCGACTTGTCACTGGGCGAGAGTTGGAGGGTTCGTTCGAACTGCTGGATCGCCTGCGCGGATTCGCCCAGACTCTGGAGAGCCTCGCCAAGGAGCCGGCTGGCCAGAATGTTGTCGGGAGAAGCCTTGACGATTTGCTCGAGTTCGGGCCGGGCCTCGCCGGGCCGGCCGGCGTCAAGAAGCGCACGGGCCAGAGTCAGGCGCGCCGAGGGGTAGTTGGGACTCTTCTCCAGGCCCTTCCTGACAACCGAGATCGCGTCCTCGTGCCTCCCCTCCTTGCGCAACTCCTCCGCGAGCTGGGCAAAGAGCCTGGATGCAGGGTCTTTGTCCAGCTTCTTACGAAGCTCAGCGATGCGTGGGGTGTCGTCCATGGGGGGGAGGCGGTCTGGGAGCGCCCGGGTTCCAAACGTCAAAGGCCCGGTGCTGTAGGAAGCCTACAACAGCCGGGCCCTCTTTGGGGGGATCTGGATCGACTAGGGGACGATCGTCACCGCCGTTGTACATGCCGCCTGGCCGCCGGTGTTGCTCGTCGTAATATGGGTTACGGTAAAGGTTCCGGCATTCGGATAGGGGTGCTGCACGTCGATGAGTCCTTCCGCTCCGGTTTCACCACCGGTCCCGTCACCGAAGTACCACTCGTAACGAACGATGTAGTCGGGGGCCGAAATGGTCGCGGTTGAGCTGAAGCGGAGGACCGTCCCCTCCTTGTAGGGCAACGGGCCATTCGGCGCCCATACGAAAGTGCAGGACGGAGGAGTCCCGCCTCCTTGGGGGAATCGACGAGGCTCGGCGGACCGAATCTCGATTCTGAGGGAGGTAAGCGGCGCCCCGTTCGCGTCCGTCCCCACCGGCCTTGCGCCAATGACGATCCTGGAATTGGCGGTGAAGTCACGCCGTTCGGGGGTGGTGTAGACGACCTGGGCGATGCCGTTGGCGTTGGTGTCGATGGTGGTCGCCCCGAAAACCCGGGCTCCCGTCGCGCTGGTGAGCGTCCCGATCTCCGCGGTGCGGCCCACCTCGTCGGCGATGGTGAACAAGATCGGCTTTCCCGCCGCCGGCTTGCCGTTCTGATCGCGCACCAGCGCCTGGATCACCGAGGTCTGGATGCCGTCCGCCACCACGGTGTCGGGAAGGGCGATCATCTGCAGCGAGATCCCGAGCTCGGAAGGTCCGACCAGGCTTGCTGGGACGGTGACCTTATCGAGATCGCAACCCTGAAGGGAAAGGCCGCAGGCCAGGAGGCCGACCAGAATTTTTGATTTCATTTCATTGCTCCGCATGGAAATTTCTCGTTGCCTTCCCTGCACTATGAGCCGTAGTCGGCAAAGTCGATCTGAAGGGTGCCGGTGCTGGACACCGGAATCCCTGAGATCGTCTTGCCGTAAACGGTGATGTCGGCAAACATGGTTACCACCAACGCCCCACCGAGCGTGTTCGTGCCTACGCCGCGAAGATTGCGGAGCGGCGGCTCGAGTTTCGCCTGGGCGCGAACCACCTCGATCCTCAGCGGGTCAACGCCGCTGGTCTTGACGTCGAATATCGACGTTACGTTTCCGGAGATGCTGAAGGGAACATCCTGTCCCTCAACCCCTCGACCGTCGGACCGGCGGTACTTGACGTCGTATCGTTCGACGCGCACCGCGTTGGGAATAGACGGGACGGTGGTCAGGTTTGGGTTCTTGAACCGCACGCCGATGGACACATCGACCAGGTCAGCGACCACTGATCCATTGGTCAAGACGTCGGAGGCGAGCGGAGAACCGCCATTCACCAGCGCGATGACGAAAAGCACAGGAGACGAGTTGTCCGTGGTGTAGCTCGGGGCACAGGCCGAGGCTCCGATGGCGGCGGCCAGCAGGCTGGCCCGAACGGCGGTGGATCGAATAGATGAGAGGTTCATGGTTTTCTCTTTCCCCTTCCTAGTGGACAATCCTGGGCGTGATGAAGATCAGGAGTTCTCGATTGTCGCTCTTGACAGAGCTGTTCTTGAAGAGTAGGCCCAGGACGGGGATTTGCGATAGGAACGGCGTGCTCCCCTTGCTGAATCTTTCGTCCCCCTGGTAGATCCCGCCGAGCACCGTAGTAGCGCCGTCCCGGACGAGGACACTCGTGGTTATGGATTGCGTACTGATGGCGACGCCTCCCGAGGTCTCGCCGGCCGGCTCATTCTTGTCGACCTGAACCTCAAGAAGGACTGTCCCTGCGTCACTGATTGTCGGCTTCACCTTCAGCGCCAGGGTTGCGTCCTTGAACGTGGTTGTTACCGTGCCGTTCGAGACCGTTTGGTAAGGCAACTGAGTACCTTGCCTGATTTCGGCCGAGATCTTGTTTTGGACCGTGATCCTTGGAGTGGAGATGGTCTTCACCTTGCCCGAGGACTCGGCCGCCGTGAGCGCAGCATCAAGGTTGAAACTCCCGAGGATGTTCCCCATCGATATGCCAAGTTGTTGAGTGGCGCCGGCGGCGGGCAGGTTGACCATGTAGCCACGGGACGCGGAACCCATTCCGGCGGCTTCCGACAATCCAGCCTGGGTACCTCCAACCGCGGAGCCAGGGGAATCCTGCCCGTTGACGATGACCGAGTTCGGAAAGGCGAGGCTTGTCGTGTTCCCGTACTGGGCCGTCTGCTGGTTCAGGAAGCCCCATTGCACGCCCAGGGATCTCGCATACTCCTTACTGCTGATCACAATTCGCGCTTCAATCTCGACCTGAGCGCTTGGACGATCTAGCTCCTGGACGAGGCGTCGGGCTGCGGCCACTCGATCCGGAAGGTCATTCACGATGAAGACGTTCCCGGCTCCGAGCGAAGTGAAGGTGCCCTTGTCGGACAGCACTGTCTTCTCCACCACGGCCTTGACCTGATCGGTCTCTAGATAGGACAGGCGTCCCTGCCAGGTCTCCCTGGCGCCGTTGAGTTCCTGCTCCTTCTTGAAGTTTGCGAGATCCTCGACCTCTTTCTTGAGGTCGCTCACGCGGGCGATGCGGACGACGTTCCCGTCGACCGTGTAGCCCAGTCCTTGAGTCTTGAGGATCAGGTCCAGGGCCTGGTCCCACGGAACCTCTTTGACGGTCAGGCTGACTTTCCCCGAGATGCCGGGATTGACAATGATGTTGAGTCCGGAAATCTCCGACATCAAACGGAACAGGTCGATCAGATCGCCGTCCTTGAAGTCGAGACTGATCGCATGGCCGGAGAACTTGGCCGTCGTTCCCGCGGCCTCCGCCGCACCCAGCGACTTAGCCGCCGGAGCGGCCGCGATCGGCTCCGTATGCACCGCCGGCTTCATCGTTGGCGCCGGAGCGGTCAGGGCTGGGGCCGGGGGGGACATCTGCGCGGAAGTTGGCGATTCCAGGGTGACGGGCTCGGGCTGGACCACCGGGGTGGTCGCGAGGAGCACGGGTTCGGCCACGCGTACGGGCGCACCCAGTGCCGCGGGAGCAGCGGGAGCGCCTTCGCCGAACACCACCGCCACCCCGGTCGCATCTGGGACCAGGTGATACGGCGTCGATCCATCCAGGTCGAGGACCAGGCGCGCGACCCGGGGCGGAGCCGCGCTGAACTGCGCGAGCCGGATGCCTCGAACGGGTCCGGCGGCCGCGGGCAGACTCTCGCCGCGGACCGCAACTACATCGGGGAAGTCGACGACCAGGCGATTCGGATTCTTAAGGAAGAACGTCTCCGGGCGCAGGGTGCCGTTACCGTTCACGTGATAGCCGACCCGGTCGCCAGGCATGAGGGTCACGCCGGAGATGCGAGTGGCTCGCGGAGCCGACACACTCGAGGGGGCCACGGCCGCCTTCGCCGGTGCGACATTCCGCGACGGCTTCGACGCGGGCGCGTCCATGCTCTTCTCGGGGCTCTTCTCTGGAAGCGCGGGAAGCACCTTGCCGGTAGAGGGCCGCGAGACCGTGATGAGGACGTCGTTGCCCGACTCCTCGACCGTGAAGGGCGCGAGGGCGGCCAGGCGAACCTCGATGCGGGCGGTCGTTCGACCGTCGCCCCGAGCCAGACTCGACACCCGCAAGGACTCGATCTCCCGAGTGGCTACCTCAAGACGAGCAGGAAGCCGCGTGGAGTCCGCGTCGGCAATATCCACCACTAAGGTCAGCGGATCAGGGCTGTGGTGAGTGAAACTCGGTTTGGCCGAGCCTGCGATCACCAACCGGGTCGATGACTCGCCGGTCTCCTGGCGCAGGTCCGCGAGGACGGTGCGTGGGGTGACCGCGGTTTGTCGAGCTTGCGCTGGTAGCGCCAAGACAACTACGGCGAGTCCGATTGAAACTGATATTGCAACCCTCATTTGTTGCTCTCCTCCTGGGCGGAATTCAGAAGTCTCCTGACGTCGCGACTCTTTGCGGGAGACAGCGGATCCGTGATCTCCTGTCGAAATGTCAAACCGGCGGCATCGACGGCAGTGATGACGCCATCGTACATGCGTTGGCCAACGCGGACGAAGTAGCCTTTCCGGTCGGGGCCTTCAAGCACCGCGATCCAGCCGTCGATGTTCTTGACCACTCCTTTGAGGCTGACCTCTTGAAGAAGGAAGCCCTCTATTCCGGGCCGCTTGATCCGGGCCGCGGCATCATCGGTGGCAATCGGCTTCGCGAGGCTGATGAACGGATCGCGGCGGCCGGCGGGGCTGTAAATGTAGCCATTCCGCGGAGGATCGAGCTCCTGCTCGAGAATAGATTGAACGAGATCTCCGCCGGCTGGCCCGGTGGCGGGCGCAGGGGCTGAGGCCGCCGGAGGCGGCGCCGCAGCCGGGGCGGGCTTCGGGCCGGCTTTCGACTGCGCGGAAGCGCTCACAGCCAGAACGAGGATGATTGCGGTAAGGAGACTTCGGGTCTTCATCGAGCGCTCCTATTTTTTCACCGCGGGCTTGGCCGCGGGTTCGGAGTAGACGTAGGTCATAGCCGTGTAGGCAGCGGTAAGCGTCTGACTGAAGCTCTGCTTCGGCGAGGTCCCGGTTCGCAGGTTGCCGATGTTGACGATGCGGGGCAGGCGGCCGACCCGATCGAAGAAGGTCGCGAGGTTGGGGTAGGTGCCGTCGACAATGATCTCGATCGGCCACTCCTGATAGAAGCTCTTTTGATTGGCGACCCCGGGGGTAAAACTCTTGATCTTGAGGTTGGCCTGCGAGGCCAGGGCGGCAATCCGCTTCATGAGGTCGGGGGTTTCCTTAGCCGGGGGGAGGATGCGGCGGAGCTGATCGAGCCGGAGGCTCAGTTGCTCGACTTCCTTTTCGAGGGCTGGGAGGTTCGCCTTGACCACGTTCAACTCGGCGATCTGAACGTTCAGGTCGTTGAGGTTCTTTACGAGGCCGTCGCGTTTGATGGCGTTGTCGGTCCACCAGAAATAATAGAAGGCGCCAGCGAGCAGGGCGGCGATAACCGCCGCCGCGGCATACTGCTGGCTCTTTGGGAGTCTCGTGTAAGCGTTCTCGGCCATGACTTTCTCCTAGGCCCCCTTACTTCTTTACCGCCGGCGCGGCGGCTTTCTTTTGCTGGGCGAGCGCGGCTGCGGCCGCATCCTTCATGGCCACTTCCGGATTCCGGAAAATGGTGGTGAAGGCGAACTGAACCACCGTCTGGGTTCCCACCTGGGTTTCCTTGTAGGTGTCCAGGTTCGCCTCAGGGAACCAGCACTTGATCTTGCCCTCGGGGCTCCCTGTTTCACAACCGTCACCGGCGCGCTGCAGGTTACTGAGGAAATCCGCCACGGCGTTGTTGTTGGATGCCTCGCCCGATATCTTGAGATTGGCGCCATTCTGGTCCATGCGGGTGAGCCAGACGAAGTCGGGGAGGGCCTTCGAGATTTCATCCAGCATGCGGACCGGACCGCCCTGCTCCGCCTTGAGTCGCTCTATGAGGTTGACCTGATCCTCGAAGCTCTTGCGCTTTCTTTCGAGCTCCTCTTTCTTGGCTTTCTCAAGCTGGAGCTTGGCGACCTCTGATTTGGCCACCACGATCTGCGCGTTCGTTCGATCGATCTCGGAAGTGAGGGTCATCCAGAAATAGCCAATTCCAGCAAGGGAAAGGCCCACGAGCGCGATCATCGGAAGATAAGCGCCGATCGCGGAGGCGCTTGCGCCACCGGCAGCGCCCGCGGTTCCGGCCGCCGCCCCCTTGGGCTTGCTCGAGGCCGCCCGCTCAGATTCGAGGAGGTTTATTCGAATCATCGGTCGCCTACCTTTCGCACCGCCAGGCCGACGGCAACTGCCGCAGCCGGACCCATCTGATTCACGATCTCTCCATCCACATCTTTGGCGGAAACGGTGAGGGCAAGAAAGGGATTGAGAATCTCCACCTGAGTGTCAAGACGCTCCATCAGCAATTCACGCAAACCCTGCAGGCGAGCCGAGCCGCCGGCCAGGAAGACCTGATCGATCTTCTCTTCCTGGGTCGTGGCCTTGAAGAAGTCGAAGGTCTTCTGAATTTCTGAAACGATGTTCTCGGCGGTACTCTGCAGCACCGGGAACACGTTGTCGGGAAGGGTGCCCTCGACCTGTTCGCCGCGCTTCAAGGCCTCGGCGGTTTCGTAGGGAAGGCCCAGATCCTTCTGGAGGGCGTCGGTCGCGAGGTTGCCTCCGACCGCGATGTCGCGATTGAAGAGCGAGTTCGATCCCCGGATGATGTTGACGTTCGTTATGGCGGCGCCCAGGTTCAGAAGGGCGACCACCCGGCCGGAATCCGCGCCGTAGTTCACCTCGTAGCAGTTCTGGAGGGCAAAGACGTCCACGTCGACGATCCGCACCGTCTTTCCAGCCTGGGTGATGACCGAGGTGTAGTCGTTGATCTTGTCTTTCTTGACCGCAACCAGGAGGACGTCCATGTTGCCGCCCGCGCCCGCGCTGTCAAGAATCTCGTAGTCGAGGGAAACATCCTGAATGTCGAAGGGAATGTACTGTTCTGCTTCCCAATGGATCGACTCGCCCAGCTCGTCCGAACTCATCTGGGGCAGGGAGATCTTCTTGACAATGACGGCGTTCCCGGAAACGCTGGTCGCGACATCGTTGGTCTTGATCTTCAGGTTGGCGAAGAGTCGGTTGATGGCATCAACGAGCGCGCCCGAGTCCATAATGGCGCCGTCGACGATCGCTTCAGGCGGCAAAACTTCCATGCCGGCCTTGGTGAGCTTGTACTCGGCGCCCGTCTTTCCGACCGGCGTCAATTCAATAAGCTTCACACACGAAGAACCTATGTCGAGACCGACAAGGCTTTTTTTCTTACCGGTGAATTTGTCGAACCAACCCATGAATTCCCCCCTAGACCTTTTGATCTGCGGAGCTGGTTGAACGACCCACGAGGACGGAAGGTCGAAAATCGATTTTTGATAGAGACTTTGTCACTCAGTACCTCAAGTAGTATGTGAAGATAGGCCCATGAAATAACAGTGTCAAGAAGAATATTAGTTCAATGATATTAAGTGCTTGATAAAAGTCAATAAAGTTATCAAAATCTAAAACGAGTCGCTGCGCTCTCGCGCCCGTGAATGGCGTCGATGAAGCGAACCTGGTGAGGTCTGGTGGTCATGATCATGCAGTGCGTCCGCATACCGTCTCCGAAGAACCGGACGCCCCGCAGCAGGGTTCCATCGGTGACACCCGCGCAGGCGAAGATGATGTCTTTCCCCGGGGCCAGGTCTCGGGTGAAGAAGACCCGGTCCAGGTCGGAGATCCCCATTTTCTCGCAGCGTTCGCGGTCCGAGGGCTTGGTCATCACGAGCTTCGCCTGGATCTCGCCATTGAGACACCGCATGGCTGCCGCGGTCAGAACGCCTTCCGGAGCGCCGCCGATTCCCATGACGGCATGAACGCCCGAACCGAGGACCGCCGCCGAGATCCCGGCGGAAAGGTCTCCGTCGGAGATGAGCTTGATGCGGGCTCCGGTGGCCCGGATGTCGGAGATCAGCTTCTCGTGCCGCGGGCGATCGAGGGTCATGACGGTCAGGTCTTTGATGTCTCGAGAGAGGGTTCGCGCAATCGAGCGCAGGTTTTCGGCCACCGGGGCGTTGATGTCGACCTTGCCCCGCGAGTCGGGACCCACCACCAGCTTGTCCATATAGATGTCGGGGGCGTGAAGCAGGCCACCCTTCTCGGCCGCGGCCAGGACGGTGATGGCGTTGGGCGAACCGGTGGCGCATAGGTTCGTCCCTTCGAGCGGGTCGACGGCGATATCGACCGACTCCCCTCCCCGGCCCACCTTCTCGCCTATGTAGAGCATGGGAGCTTCGTCCCGCTCTCCTTCGCCGATCACAATCGTGCCGTCGATGTCCACACTCTCGAGCTCGTGGCGCATGGCTTCGACCGCGACGTGATCGGAGTGCTTTCGCTCACCCTGGCCCATGGTCTGGGCCGAAGCGATGGCGGCCATTTCGACCACTCGGACGAATTCGAGCGGCAGATCGCTACGTTGCAAAGTAACCTCCACTCCCAGGCGGCTTCAGGGCGACCGGGACGTACGGGCTGGAGACTACACCCTTTCTGGGCCGGATTTTGAGGCCCTGGCCCTAAAACCACTCGCCGTCGAAGACGATCTCGACCGCGCCGCGCTGAAGGAGAGGGCCGCCTTCCGCCCAGGACTCCGAGAGATCCCCCCCGGCGCAATGAACCGTCACTTCACGGTCCGAGCGTTCATTCAGTACCGAAGCGACCAGCGCGCTCGCCGATCCGGTGCCCGAGGCGAGGGTCACCCCGACCCCGCGCTCCCAGAAACGGACCCGCAACTCCCGACGGGACACCACCGTAATGAACTCGACATTGGTCCGGTTAGGGAAGAGCGGGTGGTTCTCGATCTTCGGTCCAAGCCGGCGCAGGAGAGATTCCGCCTGTTCCTCGGGCACAAAGACCGCAGTATGCGGATTTCCCATGGAGCAGCAGGTGATCCGCACGATCTCACCATCGACGTTGAGTTCGTGATCGACCACGCGGTCGAGAGCGCCCAGGGCGATGGGGACGCTCGCCGCACTGAGTCCGGGAACACCAAGGTTCGTGTCGACCGCGAACTGCTGCGGCCCGGTCTGCTCGACCACCACCGGCCGCGGCCCGGGCGGCGGGATCACGGTGTGGGCTTTGGGGAGAAGGCCACGGGAAAAGGCGTAGGCCGCGACACAACGCACTCCGTTGCCGGAAATCTCGCCGTGGGTCCCGTCGGGATTCAACAGCTTCATGCGTGCGATGTTCTTCGGGGCATCCACCCCGACGACCAGAATTCCGTCGCCTCCGATGCCCTTGTTTCGATCACACAGGCGGACCGCCCAGGCCGGCCACTCGGACGGGACGTCCGCCTCGGACACGATGATGAAATCGTTGCCGATCCCGTGCGCCTTGGTGAATCTCATTGAGGAACCTCCTGAAAACGTCTCAGGCCTCGGTGTCGTCGCTCACGCCCGGATCCATCTCGGCCAGGACTGCCTTCAACTCCTTGCCCGGCTTGAAGTGGGCCGCGCGCCGTTCGGGCGAGACGAGAGGCTCCCCCGTCCGCGGGTTGCGGGCGCGGCGCGGTCGACGCAGGCGGAGGCTGAAGACGCCAAAACCGCGAATCTCAATGCGGTCACCCTGGGCGATGGCCGCTTTCATGGCGTCGAGGATGGTCTCGACGACCACGTCGGCCTGCTTGTGAGAAAGGGAACCCTGGGTCCCCATCTCGTCGATCAGTTCGGCTCGCGTCATTGGCGACCCGCCCCCGCACCTTCCCGGGGGCGAAGAGTTACTTCTTCGTGAGCGCCTTGAACGCGTCGGCCATGGCCGTCGTGGCGTTGGGGTCCACGACCTGGGACTGACGAAGGGCGGCCAGATCGCGCGTCACATCCTCATTCCTGGCCGCCTTGATGGAGAGGCCGATCTTGCGATCGACTTCCGTCATCTTGAGGATCTTCACCTTCACCGTCTCGCCGCCCTTGAATTGATCCTCGGGCTTCTCGACGCGCTTGTCGTCGAGTTCGGAGACGTGCACCAGACCTTCGACGCCTTCCGCGAGCTCGGCGAAGACGCCGAACGACGTGGAGCGCGTGACCTTGGCTTCGATGACATCGCCGGCGCGATGGGTGTTGAAGAAGTGCTCCCACACGTCGGTTTCGAGCTGCTTCAGACCAAGCGACAGGCGCTGGTTCTCCGCGTCGATCGACAAGACCACGGCAGTGACGTCGTCACCCTTCTTCAGGACTTCCGAGGGATGCTTGATCCGCTTGGTCCAGCTCATGTCGGAGACATGGATGAGGCCGTCGATGCCATCCTCGACTTCGACGAAGGCGCCGAACTCGGTAAGGTTTCGGACCTTGCCCGTGACCTTGGTGCCCACCGGATACTTGCCGTTGAACTGCTCCCACGGATTCGTCTCGGTCTGCTTGAGGCCGAGGGAAATGCGGTGAGCTTCCTGATCGTTGCCCAGCACCTGGCACTCGACTTCCTGAGCGATGGTGAGGAGCTTGCTCGGGTGCTTGAGCTTCTTGGACCAGGACATCTCGGAAACGTGGATGAGGCCTTCGACCCCCTGCTCCAGCTCGATGAATGCGCCGTAGTCGGTGAGGCTGACCACCTTGCCCTTGACCCGCGCGCCCACGGGGTACTTCAGGGCGACCGTAGTCCAGGGATCGGCCTTCAACTGCTTGAGGCCCAGCGAAACGCGCTCGGCCACCCGGTCGAAAATAAAGACGATCACGCGAAGCACGTCGCCCACGTTGACCACTTCCTTGGGATCGTTGATACGGCCCCAGGACATGTCGGTGATGTGGAGGAGGCCGTCGAGACCGCCCAGATCCACGAACGCGCCGTAGTCGGTGATGTTCTTGACCACGCCGGTAAGGATCTTGCCCTCTTCGAGGACTTCGAGAGTCTGCTGCTTCTTGCCCGCATTCTCTTCCTCGAGGACCGCCTTGCGCGAAAGCACGATGTTCCCGCGCTTCTTGTTGACCTTGATGACGCGCATCCGGATTTCCTGACCCTTCAAGGCATCGAGGTTGCGGACGGGGCGGATGTCGATCTGGGAGCCGGGCAGGAAGGCGCGGACGCCGATGTCCACGGCGAGACCGCCCTTGACCCGGTCGAGAACCTTGCCGGTGATGATGCGGCGCTCCTGATAGGCGCGCTCCACGTCATCCCACACCTTCATCTTCTCGGCTTTGTCGCGCGAGAGAACGATGTAGCCGTCGCGATCCTCGGTGCGCTCGATCAGAACGTCGACCGGGTCGCCAACCTTGATCGTGACCTGTCCGGTCTCGTCCTTGAACTCCTCGGCCGCGATCACTCCCTCCGACTTGTAGCCCACGTCGACAATGATCATCATGGGCGTCACGCGCAGCACGATGCCGCGAACCACCTCGCCCTCGGCGAGGTTCTTGAAGCTCACGTCATACATGTCGAGGAGGCGTTCGTATTCCTCGGGGTCCATCGGGGTTTGGGCGTAGGGGTTTAGTTCGACATCGGACATGGAAAGGGAGGGGCCTCTTCTATCTTGGATTTTCTTCCGCGTTCTCGGGGTCGCGGCCTTCCAAAGTCTTTGGAAGCGCCCACTTTCGGGAAGCGGGAGATTCTACGCGGGGCCTTCCCCGCGCGTCAAGGAAGCACCGCGGCAAAAAACGAAGGGGGCCCCGAGAGGCCCCCTTATCTACGGTTGTGCGGTTCGGCCTAGAAACGAAGGCGAGCCCCGAGGAAGAAACGGCGCGGATCGAGGTAGGTCAGGGCGTTCCCGAAGGCGACGCCGCCCGCGCCCGAAACCAGGTCCTGGTTACGGGTCGAACCCTGAGAGTTGAGGACGTTGAAGATGTCCGTGAACAACTCGGCCTCACCCTTCCCTCTCTTCATGGTGTACTGGAGACGAAGGTCGAGTGTCCCGTACGAAGGATTGGTAAGCGAACCCACGGTGTCGGGTGGGATCCACTTCTCGAGGAACCCGGCAAACAGGAACGGGACCGTGGCCTCGATGGGAAGGTTCCGGCCTGAAGCGAGTTGCGTCTTGCTGGCGAGCGTGCCGGAGTTCCAGCGGTAGTTCGCGCCGACCTGGAGGCCGCGACCGAATTCGTAGGAGGCCGCCGCCTTGAACAGGTGGTGGATCGAACCCGGTTGAGGGCCGTACTGGTTCGGAGCCCGAGGGTCGAGGTAGATGACGTCGCCCTGGAAGTCCGCGTTGGAATCCGAGTTGGAGTTGCCCTTGGCATCGTTGTACGTGTAGGAGACCAGAGCCTGCCAGTTGTCCTTGTGACGCCGGCGCATCGTGAACTCATAACCCTGGTAGTTCCGCTCGCCACCGACCAGCGTGGCGATGAAGAAGTTCGCGACACCCGGGAGCTTGCCCCCGGGGAAGCCGAAGGTGCTCAGCGGAAGGGCCAGGGAGTCGGGGTGATTCTTCGGCCCGGGGTAGTCCTCGTCGTATAGCGTCGGGTCGTAGTCCTCGAGGATGTTGCGGGTCTTGCGATTGGTATAAAGGGCCTCGAAAGCCAGGCTGTTCCCCAGGTCGATCTGATAGCCGAACTGCAGGTCATCCGTGTACGGGGTATAGGTGTTGGGGGCGAAGACGGCGTCGAGGTTGGGCCCGCCGCGGACCCGGTAGGTGACCCACTCGCTGTTCACGAACGCCTGTTCCAAGCGGATGGCACCGCTGTGCGAGCCGGCGAAGTTCGTCATGTTGTTCCGGATCGGGTCGTAGTAGCGGCCGAAGTAGGCGGTGGCCTTCTGCTTCCCGGTGCCGAGAACGTCGAACACGAGACTCAAGCGAGGGGCGATCGTCCAATCGAAGGTGAAGATCTTCGCGCCAAGCGTGCTGAAATGGTCGAAGCGTTCGAGGCGGGCGCCCAGGTTGGCGGAAAGACGACCCACCGAGACCGTATCTTGAGCGAAGAAGCTGAGTCCTTTCGAATAGGTGTCCTGCGGGCCGTCGATGGACTGGAAGGCGCGCCCGTAGTTGACCTTGCCGTCCGGGTTGCCGGCCGTGCTGTTGTAAACCTGATTCGCGTTGAACTCGGCCACGCTGATCACGCCGTCCCGATTCGTGTCAAGAAGGGCATAGAACGCGGCGCGGTTCGGCAGACCATTGATGTTATTGATCAGACCGTTGAAGTCGGAAGCGGAGCTGCTCCGGAAGGTCCGGGTGCTCCACGAGCCGGTCTCGATGCCGCCGGCAGTCGTGCCCGACAGGTGGCTCGCGAGCGACGTGTAGATGGACTTGGTGTCCCCGATGGTGAGCGAGTTGCGGAAGTTGGAGTTCTTTAGATACTCGCCGCCCGCCTTGACGGTATGCCGGCCCAGGTTCCACTGGAGCGCCGCTCGGAACCCGTTGCTGTCGCGCTGGTCGATGGCGTCCGTCCCCTGGCCGCCGAGCTGCTCGTCGGCCAAGGTGCGGACGTCGGTGCCCCGGAAGGCAATGTTGTTGCGATCCTTGCGGATGACGGTGAGGTTGGACAGTTCGCCGTTGTGCTTGCTGTAACCGAGGTCCACGACGGCGTTGCCGAGGATACGCGTGTAGTTGGCGCTGTAGTTGCTGCCGCCCTGTTTCGTGCTGAAGTTGCGGGCATTGGTGACGGTGCGCAATCGACTCCCCGAGATCTCGGTGGGGTCGTTGATGAAGGTCGCGCTCAACGTGTCGTTGCGGGTGGGCGTCCAGGTCGCCTTGGCATAGCCCTGGTTCTGGGTGTTGGTGACATCCCTGATGAGGGCGCCGGTATCGAGGGTGGTCACGCTGTCATTGCGGACCAGGCGGCGGAAGCTCGCGAAGAACCAGGCTTTGTCCTTCATGATGGGCCCGCCAAGAGTGGCGGCCGCGTCGAAGGTGTCGAACTTCGCAGCGGTGGAATTCTTGTTCTCCGCGACCAGACCGTCGTTCTGGAAGAAATAGTTGGCCGAACCGTGCCACGCGTTGGTGCCGGTCTTGGTGATCACGTTGGAGACGAGGCCCGGGGCGCCCACGAATTCGGCAGGGAGGCCGCCGGTGAGAACTTTCTGCTCCTGGATGATCTCGGTGTTGAGGTTGGATCCGAAAGTGCCGGTTCGCGGATCCGTCACGTTGATGCCGTCGAGGTAGTAGACATTGTCGCTGGATTGTCCGGTCTCGCCGCCGATGTCCGAGTAGTTGACGCCGGACTTGGAAGCGGGGTTACCGGTTTCCGAAGGCATCACACCGGGAACGAGCTGCAGGTAGCTCTGGTAGGAGCGGCCGGTGGGCAGGGACTCGGTCAGGTCGAGGGTGATGTCCTGGCCGACCACGGCGCTCGTCACGTCGACCAGCGGGTTCTCGGCGGTGACCGTCACTTCCTCGGTCCGCGAGGAGACAGGCAGGGCGAAGGTGAGGCGGACGGTCTGCCCGGAACGCACCAGGACCTTGTCGTTCTTCATTGTGTTGAAGCCCGAGAGTGCCGCGGTGATGATGTACTGGGCGGAGGGAGGCAGGTTTACGAGCTGCGCCTCTCCGTTGGCGTTGGTCACGGCGGTTCTCGAAAGGCCGATGTCGGGCGCGCTGGCGGTCACGCTCACTCCGGGCAGCAGGCCGCCGCTGGAGTCGCTCACAACCACGCTGACCGTCCCGGTGGTGACGACCTGGGCGGAAACAAGGTTGACCGAGGTGAGGACTGCGAGGCAGCCCATCAGCAATCGGAATTTCATGGATAGATGTTTCATGGTCCTGTTAGTTTGGCCTTTCAAAAATTGATTCACACTTGACAGACGGCGCGGCGTGAGAGTGCGTAGGTGGATTAATGTTACCTTTTTACACGTCTTTACGTCAACGCTTTTGGTTTACGCCAGTGGGTTGGCAGTGCTCCACGTCAGCTCGTTGGCGGTGCAAGTTTTCTGCCAGCGGATTACGAAGGCCCACCAGCCCTGACTTATGCATGTGTACCAGATAGTTAGGTCAAAGACACTCGGATGAGGACACCAGCCGGATCCAAGAGACCGGGTGTCGATATCCGTCTGGTTGGATAATTTCGCCCCGAATCGCCATCCAGGAAGTAGGGACCTCGCACCGGACGGAGCCTCACCACCGGGGGCATGGGTGAGATATTGGTGGCGTTTTGATACTATTGATCTAGAATTAATACTTAGGTGAGTTAAATTTGTATTTGTTATCTACAGAGATAGACATGAATAGCCAGATTGACGGTGCCGATACGGCCTGGATGCTCGTTTCCACCGCCCTCGTTCTCCTGATGACGCCAGCTCTGGGTTTCTTCTACGGAGGCCTGGTCCGAGGCAAGAACGCCCTCAACACCATGATGATGAGCGTTTCGGCCCTCGGCTTCGTCGGCGTTGCCTGGGCGCTTCTCGGATATTCGCTGGCGTTCTCAGACGGATCGAGTTTCGTCGGCAGCCTCTCACGCGTGGCCCTGCGTGGAGTGGGCCTCGAAGCCCAGGGCTCGATCCCCCACATCCTCTTCATGGCGTACCAGGGGACGTTCGCCATCATCACCGCCGCCCTCATCTCCGGCGCCATTGCGGAGCGGATGCGCTTTTCCGCCTACTTGATTTTCATCACCGCGTGGAGCGTGGTGGTCTACGCGCCGGTCGCGCACTGGGTGTGGGGCGGGGGCTTCTTGAGCAGCATGGGCGCGCTCGACTTCGCGGGAGGGACGGTGGTCCACATCAACGCCGCGGTGGCCGCACTGGTCGCGGCAATGATGATGGGGGCGAGGAAGGACTATGCGCGTCAGGCCATCCTGCCTCACAACGTGCCCTTCACCCTCCTGGGCGCGGGCCTGCTCTGGTTCGGCTGGTTCGGCTTCAACGCGGGCAGTGCTCTCGGCGCCAACACCGGCGCCGCCCTCGCCTTTGCCAACACTCTGCTCGCCCCTACGGCGACTCTGGTGGTGTGGACGCTGCTCGACCTCCACCGGACCCGCAAGGTCACCGCGGTGGGCGCGGCCACCGCCATCGTGGTGGGACTGGTCGCCATCAC
>JANLSZ010000022.1:0-8849 GCA_031362685.1 Vicinamibacteria bacterium
TGAAGCAATCTCTCGGGAGATTGCTTCAGGCCAACCAGACCGATCTGGCCTTCGCAATGACGGTGTGGGGTTTCTTCCAATAGTCACGGAGCGCGCAGCCTGGCCTTGGGCCACGTAGTCCGTGCCGGGCTCGCAATGACGCGAGGGGGTACAGGAGGGACGGCGGCAGCCTGGAAGAGGGGTAACGCGCAGTGCGGGGGTTCGCAGGGCCGCAACCGGCGGTCCCAGCTAAAAGCCCCGTGCTGTCCGTCCCGTGCCCCCCTCACCGGATCGAAGCCAATCGGGAGCGCTGGCGGGCCAAGGCCAAAAGAAGGCTGTCCGGGCCCCAGAGAAGAAGTAAGACGATTCGGCGTTACTTCATTCCCGCCGCCGCGACGTAGGTCTTGAGGCCTTCCGCGGCCCGGCGGAACATCGAGGAGAACTGAGCGCGGGCGATCGGTCCGGCCAGGCGGACCACGAGCGAGGGCTCGAGGTACACGCCGTAGGTGAACCGGGTCCGGCCGCCAGGAAGCTCCTCGAGCCGGTAGTCCTCGACGCCCGCGCGGCACAGCGGCAGAGTGCAGCCCTCGAACCGGAATGCGAAACGCCGGCCGCGATCCCAGGCGAGGAAGTGCTCGTACACGGTCATGGTGTTCAGGGTGACGGTGCGGGTGGTTCCCACACGCTTCGGCTCCGGGCTGGTCCAGACCACGCGTTTGATGTCGTCGAACCAGCGGGGCCAGCTCTCGCCGTCCGCGAGAATGTCGAACACCGCCTCGGGCGACGCCTCGAGCTCCACTACGTTCTCGAAACGGTAGGCCGCCTCTTCGATGAAATCGAGCCCGACCGGCCGGCAGTTGAATCTCATCTGGAGAGCGCTCCGTGAAGATGGTTGGGCCAAACGGACGTGACCGGCAGAATCGCAAGCGATCTTACGACTGAACCTCAGGCTCCGCTTAGGATGACACCATGAAGAACTCCGACGCGGGCCAAGGCCAGCCGGCATCGGAGCTCATCTCGAAAAGAATCGTCGAACTCGGGGACTGGCGTGGGGAAAGCCTCGACCGAATGCGCAGGCTTATCAAGGAAGCAGACCCGGGCGTCGTCGAGGAGTGGAAGTGGATGGGCACTCCGATCTGGTCGCACGACGGCATCATCTGCACCGGCGAAACCTACAAGAAGGTCGTCAAGCTCACCTTCGCCAAGGGCGCGTCTGTGAAGGACCCGGCCCGTCTCTTCAACTCGAGCCTCGACGGAAACGTACGCCGCGCGATCGACATCCACGAAGGCGAAGAAGTCGACGCGTCCGCCTTCATAGCACTCGTTCGCGAGGCGGTTGCCCTCAACAGTTCCGGCAAGTCGAACCTCCGAAAGAAGCGAAGTACCAGGTGACTCCTCCGCTGGTTCTTCAACCGGGTGTACAGGTGGCCGCCGCACCCACCGAGGTGTCTCCGGCGTGATGCCCCTGCGGCCACGTCGTGGACTACGCGTCGCCGCGCTGGCGGCAGTCTGCCTCGCCGTTTTCCTCGCGCCGCCGGTCGTTCATCTGACCCGCACCGCCTGGAACGACATTGACAATCGTCAAACGTTGGCTCGCGGCTCGATGGACGATGCCAGTCGCCTCGATGCCACCCCGGTCGCCGAAGTCTGGGACATCCCGTCCGATCCGGCCGTGGCCGAAGAGCAGCTCCAATCCCTGATTCGACGCGCAGCCGCAACGAATCTTCCCGTGTCGATCGCCGGAGCCAGGCACAGCATGGGAGGGCACACGCTCGCCAGGAACGGGATCGTCATCAACATGCTGCCCTTTCGGCAGATGCGGTTCGACGAGGCGAACGAGATCCTTCGCGTGGGCGCCGGCGCTCGGTGGTTCGAGGTGCTCGAGCTCCTCAACGCTCGCGGTCGGTCGGTCGCGATCATGCAGTCGAACAATGATTTTTCCGTGGGGGGCTCGATCAGTGTCAACTGTCACGGCTGGCAGTGCCGAAGGCCGCCCATCGCTTCCAGCGTCGAGGCGTTCCGGATCCTGTTGGCCGACGGCCGGATCGTTCGTTGCACTCGTCAGGAGAACACCGAACTCTTCTCGCTGGCCCTCGGCGGATATGGCTTGTTTGGAGTCATCCTTGAGGTGGACCTGCGGGTCGTCCCGAACGTGCGCTACTGTTCTGAGCGCTTCGTGATGCCTCCCGGGGGGTACGCCGCGGTTTTCGATCGCGAGGTGAACCAGGCCACGGACATCGGCATGTCCTACGGCCGCCTTTCGGTCGCCCCGGAGAGCTTTCTCACCCAAGCTACTCTGAATGTATTTCATCGCGTGCCCGAGGCAGACCGAGTGATATCGGCCATCGGTTTTCCCGATTCGCCGGCGTTGACCCGGGCCTTCGTGCGGGGTGAGGAGCACAGTGACTACGGAAAGAGCCTCCGATGGCGTGTCGAACAGATCCTGCTGCCTTTGATCTCGCCCAAGACCGTCGACCGGAACCAGCTTCTGAGTCAGCCGGCGACGGTGTTCGAGAATCGATCCAATGCGAGCACGGATGTCCTTCACGAGTACTTCGTTCCGCCGGCAGGGTTCGAGGGATTTGTTGGAGGCCTTCGCGCTGCTGTTCTGAAGTACCACGGCGACCTTTTGAACGTGACCATTCGAGATGTCGAGACTGATCACGACACCTTCCTTCGCTACGCCGACCGCGACATGCTGGCCCTGGTTCTGTACTTCACCCAGCCGCGCACCCACGAAGGCGAGGCGTCAATGGAGGCGATGACCCGGGAGATCATCGATGCGGCCAGCAGGTCGGGCGGCCGCTATTATCTTCCCTATCGTTTGCACGCGACCGCCGAACAGTTTGCCGCCGCCTACCCCCAGGCCTCCCGGTTCTTCGAATTGAAGCGGAAGTACGATCCGCAGGCGCTCTTTCGGAATGCGTTCTATGAAAGATACGGCCTGATTGCTGAATGAGCCCTCTTCGAGCGTCTTCGCAAGCGTCGAACCCCGCGATGGGCAGGCAGCCGACGCCCAGACTCAGGTGACGGCGCGGTGACGCTGCAGGTCGCGTTGTTGCTCGCCCTCGTCCAAGACCCTCGCCAGGATCTGGTGTTTCCGGTCGGCGTCGAGCTCGTTCAGGTCGTCGTGAGCGTGACGTCGAAAACCGGCGTGCCGGTGAGCGATCTCGATGCGAAAGACTTCGTGGTTCGTGAGAACGGAAAGTCCCGAAAGATCGAGACGTTTCTCCGCACCCAGGACGCCGCCGACTCCGACCGCGCTCCGGTCGAGCTTTTGCTGCTCCTCGATACGAGCACCAGCATGACCAGAGACCTCATGCGTGCGCGCGACGTGATTGTGGACTTCGTCAAAGCGGTCCCATCGTTCGCCCGAGGCCGCGTTCTGGCCTTCGACCGGGAGGCCTATGACCGCGGCTTCGACGCGCAGAGCGTCGAGCGGGTCCTCGACCAGATGATTCGACTGAAAGGCGGCGCGGGAACGCGGATCTTCGACGCGGTGATCAACGGCGCCTCGTTGGTCTCGCAGCAGCGCGGTCGGAGGGTCATGGTCGCTTTCACCGACGGCGAGGATTCGACCAGCCGACGGAGCGGCGTAGATGCGGTGCGGGCCCTTCAGGAATCCGAGGTCACGTGTTACGGAGTCTCGTACGCGTCACGTCTGGCCGCCTTTGGCTCCGGAGGCGGGACCGATCCGGGCCGGGTTCGCGATGCGCAGCGCGCGCTCGAAACTCTCGCGCAAGGTTCCGGGGGGTTCGTTATCGACGGGACCTCTCCCGACGTCGTCCGGCAGCTCAGGAGGATCGTCGACGATATCGCGGCCCTGTACGTGATCGGCTTCGCCCCCGGGCCTTCAACGAAGATCGAGCATCGCCGGCTCAAGGTCGAGATCGCGCGGCCCGACGTGGCCGTGCGTCATCGCGAGGGTTACGACACGAAGCCACGTTGAGGCTCGCCGTGGCCGCGCGCGCGGCTGATCTCAGCGATCGAGCAGACGGGCCATCCGCTCGAGGCCGGCTTCGAGCGTCTCGGTTCGGCCGGCCAGGCTGAGGCGAATGTGGGCCGGGGCTCCGAAGAAACTGCCGGCCACCACGGCCAGGCCGTGTTCGGCGAAGAGTTGCGCGACGAACGGACCCGTATCGGAAATTCCGCGGAGGCGCGGAAAGGCGATGGTGGCCTCGATCGGTCCGCATAGCTCGAGTGGGGGGTGGCGAGCGAAGAACGCCCGCGCGAGGTCGAGATTGGTCGAGACGAGCTTGTAGGCGCGCGCGGCCAGTTGATCGATCTGCGCGAAAGCCAGGGCGCTCAGCCGATCGGCGGGCGCCGCGCCGATGTTGTCGATGACGTCGCGTACGCGCCTCACGCGCTCCGCGACCTTTGGCGCCGCAATAACCCAGCCGCACCGCAACCCCGAGAGTCCGTAAGACTTTGTGAGACTGCTGATCGAGAGCAGCCGGTCGCCGACGAGTGCGGCCGGCAGGTATCGCCCGGCCGCCCGCGCAACCGCCCGCGGCGTCTCGTGGGGCGGCGGGGCGTGGAGCATGTTCGTGACATCGAGATAGACCTCGTCCTCCAGCACATGCACACCGGCGTGTTCCGCCATGGCTTGCAACGCGACCATCGTCTGGCGGTCCGTGGTCATTCCGCTGGGATTGTGCGGACTGGTGATGATGACGAGCTTCGTCCCCGGGGTGATGCACGCCCGCAGCGCGCCGACGTCGATGCGATATCCCTCCTCGAATTGCCGCTCGAAGATCTCCACCCGGGCGCCCAAGAGCCGGCACGCGCCGGTGATCTGGTCGTACCAGGGCCCTTCCATCAGCACGGTGTCGCCGGGGCCTACGAGGGCGCCGATGGCGAGGAAGTTCGCGGCCGAACAGCCTGACGCGGTGACCACACGGTCCGTCGCGACACCGTAGTGGGAGGCGATGGCCTCGACCAGAGGCGGATACCCGCCCTGATCCGGCGCGGTCAGATCGACGGCCTCGCGTGCGCCCGACAGGTCGTCGAGCGTGCAGGCGAGCAGATTGCTGCCGGCGAGATCGAACGCTGCGAGGGGGCGCGTTTTGGCCCAGTGAAGATACGGAGCGAGCGGCGAGGTCAGCATCGAGGGTCTCAGTCAGTGGAAGGGTCAGGCGACGGCGCGGCAGCGTGCCTCGACCTGGACCAGTAATAGACGGGTACTCCGAGGGCCAGAAGGCCCACGCCTACGGCCGAGCGTTCCGGCGCGGCGCGGATCACGCTGAGCACGACCCCAATCGCGACCAGCACGAACACGGCGGGCAGCCAGGGGTAGCCGGGAATCCTGAAACCGACGCGGCCGGCGAACCGGCGTCGGAGCCGGAAGAGCCCGGCCAGGGTCAGGCCGAAGAAGACCCAGTCGGCGAAGACCACGGTGTTGAGCAGGTCTTCGTACTTGCCCGTAAACAGCAGGGCCAGCGCCCAGGCGGACTGCAGCAGGATGGCGAGGCCCGGAGTCTGGAACCGGGGATGGAGTTTCGCCAGCGCCGGAACGAAGACGCCGTCGCGCGCCATCGCGAAGTAGATCCGGGGCGAGGCCATGATCCCGAGGTTCAAGAATCCGAAGGTGGAGATAGCGATGGTGGCCGAGATGAAACGCTCGCCGGAGGCGCCCAACCACAGTCCGGCCACGCTCGCCGCGGGCGTCTCCGTGCCCGCGAGACCGGAGAGACCGAGGGTGCGCAGGTAGGCGATGTTTGCCAGCAGATAGATCGCGATCACGATCAGGGTGCCGATGATCAGACTGCGCGGCATGTCGCGCTGCGGATCGCGCATCTCCTCGGCGATCGTGTTCGCCTTCTGCCATCCGCCATAGGTGAAAAGAATGGGGATCAGAGCCGCGCCGAAGGCGAGCAGGCCTGAGGGCGTGTCATCGGTGCGGGTCTGTGACATCCAGCCCGGAGCGGCTTCGCCGCCCCAGAACGCGAACGCGATGAGCACCACGAGGGCCGCCAGTTTCAGGACCACGGACACGTTCACCACGCGGCTGCCCGGCCGCACGCCCACATAGTTGATCGCGGTGAGCAACAGGATGGCCCCGGCCGCGACGGCGATGAGCATGGGTCCGGTTTCGGCGCGTCCGACGAGTTTCATGGAATAGCGCGCGCAGTTGAGGGCCACCGCCGCCATTCCGCCCGCCTCGATCATGAGCAGTTGCGCCCAGCCGTACATGAACCCCGCCATCGGGTGCCAGGCGTCGCGCAGGTAGACGTAGGGGCCGCCGGACTGCGGCTGCTGCTGGCCCAGTTCCGCGTACGCGAGAGCGCCGATGATCGCGATCACCCCGCCCGCGAACCACGCTCCCAGTACAAGGGGCGTCGAATCGAGCGCGCGCGCTACGATGTAGGGGTTGACGAAGATGCCGGTGCCGATGATGCCGCCGACCACGACCATGGTGGAGTCGAACAGGCCCAGCTCGCGTTTCAGCGCCATGGACGGAGACTACTTGGTATTCGCCCGGGATTGCTTAAGCATCGTGGACGCAAATGCTATGGTCACTCCCAAATCGATGGGCCGGCCAACCGCCGGCAGGAAGGGTGTTTCTCATGGCCACCGTGAAGAAGGCGAAGAAGGCTCGGGCGAAAGCCGTATCGAAGAGCAAGAAGAAGAGCGCTCCCTTGGTGAAGGTGGTGGCGAAGGCGCACGGGTTGAAGGCGCGACGCATGCCCGAGACGCTGCGACTCACATCCTTCAGACCGTCGCTCACCGTCAATAACCTCGCCCGAAGCCTCGCCTTCTACACCGGGGCTCTGGGCTTCGTCGTGGGCGAACAGTGGAAGGACGGCGACGTTGTTCTCGGAGCCATGCTGAAGGCCGGCGCCTGCGAGCTGGCCATTTCCCAGGACGACTGGAAGTTGGGCCGGGATCGCAAGAAAGGGGCGGGAGTCCGCATCTGGTGCGACACCGCCCAGGACATCGATGCCATCGCGGCCCGTCTGAAGGCGGCCGGCCATCCATTGACCGAGGAACCCGAAGACCACCCCGCCTGGGGAATGCGCAGTCTCTCCTTCGACGATCCGGACGGCTTCCACTTCTCTATCGCCCGCAAGCTCTAGCCGCTATTCGTGAGGCCGGGTGGCCAGGCCCTTCATGAACTGTCGAAAGTCGTCCCGGCTCCGAAGTGAGTCGAGATCGGAGTCGGTGCGGTAGAGGTCCAGGGCGGTTAGTCCGCCTGCCGCGGCTCGGCGCAGGCCGGCCATGGCCCCGGTGGCCAGCGCCTCGCGCTCGCTTTCGGGGATGTCGCCCGCCATGGAGAGGGCGAGGGCCCGGTAGCAGGCGAGGTTGTACTCACCTTCGGGATCGTCGGACGGCTTCTTCAGCTTGACCTCGATCGAACGGCGGTACGCGGCCAGAGCCTCGGCCCTTTGGCCCTTCGCGGCATAGTACCGGCCGAGGTTGTTGAAGGCCTTCGAAAGGGCTTCCGTGGGTCTTGTCGACTTTGGGTCCGCGCGTTGGAGCGCCTCCATGAGACCCCTCGCCTTCACCGCGAAGTCGCCGACCGCGTCGATGCGTCCGAGCTGGCGGGCCAGGTCGCCGGCCATGTTGTAGGCGACCGCGAGTTGCTCCTTGTAGTCGACGACCTGCGGGTTGGCCTCGACGATCGGGCGCATGAGAGCCTGCGATCGCTCGGTGGCCGCGAGGGCTTCGGCCGGCCGGCCGTTGACGCGCAACTGGTAGGTCTCCAGGTCCAGACTGATCGCCAGCCTGGTCGCGTAGTCCAGGAGGTCGGGCCGCTCGCGATGGAGCGCTTCGTAGATTTCCCGGGCGCGCACGCTGGCCGCGAGAGCCTCACTCATGTCCCCGCGACTGGTCAGGATCCGGACCAGCATGCTGTGACAGTGGGCGAGATCGCGCCGGTGGTCGAGGTCTTTGGGCTCATCGCGCCCCGCCCCTTCGAGCAGTGTGATAGCGCGGCGAATGTCTTTGAGACCCTCATCCTGACGGCCGTTCCTGGCCTTGCTGCCGCCGAGGTTGGCGAGGGTGAGGGCGAGCTGGGCGCGGTCGATCGCCGCGGGCTTGGGCCCGGCCACCAACCGTTCGCGGAGCGCTACGGCGCGGGCGAACGACTCTTCGGCTGGCCGGTTTTCGAATCGCCTCTCCCTCACCGTACCGATGGCGTTTTCAGCGGACGCCAGGTCGCGGATCATCTCGGGATCGCCGGGCGCCTTCTCGAAGAGGGCCTGGAAGGAGTCGCGGGCACGGGTGAGATCCTGCACCGCCTCGGTGTCGGCGCCGATCTGTTCGACGATCAGGCCCACCTTGTACTGGGCGCGCGCGGTCTGAAGGGCGAGATCAGGATCATGGCCTCGCTCATCGACGAAACCGCGATAGTAGACGAGGGCCGCGTCGAGCAGCTCCCTGCGCAGCGGCTGGAGCCCCGGCACGTTAAGCAACCGGCTCTCGCTGACTTTGGTGAAGTAGGTGTCGACGGCCTCGCGCGCCTGACGGAAACCGTCTTCCGCTCGCTGGCGCGCCTTCTCGACCTGACGGTTTCTCTCCCCGAGGGCGATGACGCCGACGAGCACCGCCGCCGCCGCCGCGGCCACGGGCGTCCGGTGCCGCCGCGCCCAACGTCGGGCTCGCGCCATGAAAGGCTCTGGCCACGCGCTCACTGGTTCGTCGGCCATGAAGCGCTCGACGTCGTCGGCCAGGGCCCGGCAGGTCGGGTATCGGTTCTCCGGCCTGGTCGACATGGCTTTGAGACAGACCGCTTCGAGGGCCGGTTCGATCGACGGATCGAGTTGGCGCGGCGGCGGGAAATCGCCGGCCTCCACCTTGCGCAGGACCTCGCCCACAGCGCCCGTGAACGGCGACTTGCCGGTCAGCAGACTGTAAAGGGTGGCGCCGAG
>JANLSZ010000023.1:0-1820 GCA_031362685.1 Vicinamibacteria bacterium
TGAAGCAATCTCCCGAGAGATTGCTTCACTCGATCCCGGAACTTCGGCTCATTCGCAATGACGGAAAGGGGCTGAAATGGGGCGAACTCGCACGGGTTTCTCAGCAGGAGCCACTCCGTCTGGACTGCGACGAAGCAACCCGCCTCCACCACTACCAACCCGGAGTGTTTCGCAATGGCGGCGTGGCGAACAAGACGCTGAACCGAGGCCGCACGTCCGGCGCTTCACTCCGCAGCGAGCCTGCGCATAAAATCGTATGGCTGGGCGCCCGACCCGGTTGACCATGGCCACCAACGAACTCTCCCTTTCCATCACACCCGAAGCGCGCTACGACACCATCGAGGTCACCAGTCGCATCGCGGCTCGATTCGGCGACGTCCTCTCCCGGCACTCTCGCGCCCTCTACTGCTCGCTTCACACCACCGCGGGGTACCTCGAGGAGAGCCTGGCCAGCCGATTGCTGCGCCGCAACGGACATCTGGGGAGTTTCTTCCGGCCCTTCCGCACCGTGTTCCCCGAAGGGGCCGAGTACCGCCACGATCAGCTCCACCTTCGGGCCGAGTTGAGTGACGAGCAGAAGGCGGTGGAGCCGAGAAACGCCGACTCCCACCTGACCTTCATCGGCGCGGGCATGCGCAACTGCGTGACCTACCGAACAGGCGCGTCGGTCCCCGTCTACTTCATCGACCTCGACGGCACGCATGAGGGCCAGCGCCGAAGCCGCACCACCACCGTGCTCGCCTACGACCGGGTGGAGCCCGTCGAGCGGCTGACCATTCCAGTTCCCGTGTCACGCCACCCCGTCGACTCCATCAACCTCTCCGACCCCCGGGGGGAGTTCAGCGAGCAGGTCAAAGAGCTCCTGAAGAAGCACGGCATCGAGCGCGGCCGGGTCGACATAGCACTCGAGCCCGGCGAGCGGAACGCGGGGCTCACGGTCAACGAATACGAGACCATGCTGATGCGCCACGACCTCGCCGAGGTGCTGGCGAACCCGCTGCGCTTCGCCGCGATCAAGGGGGCCCACATGCTGGGCGACCCGGGCGCGATCCCCGGCAAGACCCTCGACTACGCCAAGTACGACCTGGTGTTGCTCTTCAACCAACTGATGGAAGCGCTCCACGTCAACGAGTCGGTGGTGGAGCGGCTGCTCTCCCGGCTGATCGCCCTGCCCGCGGATCGCTTCCTGCGCATGAAGCGAGGCGTCAGCTTCGGCGTCTCCGACGCCTCCGGCCAGCCGTCGCTGATCCGGGGGCGCTACCAGAGCCCGATCCTGGTGCAGTGGCGCACGGCGGAACGACAGCAGCGGCGCGTCGAAGTGGCGCTCCACCGCTTCCTCTAGCAGCCCGTGGTGAAAGTCGAATGCGAGCGAAAGTGAGAGATGTTGGACACCCCAATGAGCCACGCGAACGGGGAGAAGTCCCCGAACTTCCTTATTCCTGGGACAGCGAGTTCTCGCTTCTAACCGACCGGTTCGTCATAGGCCAGCTCCTGGCCTTCGGATGCCTGGGGCGCATCAATGTGACGGCCTGAATAGCGTCACATGGCCAGGCTGCGGCCCGAGAGTCCTTCTCTAGGATCCGCTCATCGAAGCCCACATCGGCTCCGATTGCAGAAAGGCGGACATCATGAGAAACCTTCTTCAGGCGACCTTAATCAGCGTCCTTTTGATCGCAGCGCACGAGGCCTCGGCGGCGGACCGCCCGGCCACGAGCGATCTGACCCTGGGCGCAATTCAGCGGTCGATCAAGGCGGGCATGTCCACGAGCGAGGTGGTGGAAGCCGTGGGCTCACCCAACCTCGTCACTCGCGGCCGCAAC
>JANLSZ010000025.1:0-10180 GCA_031362685.1 Vicinamibacteria bacterium
TGAAGCAATCTCCCGAGAGATTGCTTCACTCGATCCCGGAACTTCGGCTCATTCGCAATGACGGAAAGGGGCTGAAATGGGGCGAACTCGCACGGGTTTCTCAGCAGGAGCCACTCCGTCTGGACTGCGACGAAGCAACCCCGTCCAACCACTATTAACTCGCACGACCCGCCCCGGGCCGCGCCGGATGACGGCGGTTGCAGATGGGGATGGTAGTGGCGGGACGGGGTTGCTTCGTCGCAGTCCAGACGGAGTGGCTCCTCGCAATGACGTAGGGCGAATCAGCCGATAGTGGGTTGGCCTGTTCGCTGCGGCGACAGGCCGCGGCTTACTTCTTGGGTGTGGGCGACACCAGCGGGGCAACCGTCGCCGCTACTGCGGGTGATGGCGTTGCCACCACGGCACCGGGAGCCAAGGGAGACGGGGAGGTCGCCGGCGTCAGGGGAAGACCCAGAACGTTGGTGGGCGCGGCGGCGGGTGTGGGAGACGCGGCGGCCGGGATGCCTTCGAGGACCGAAGCCTGTTTCTGCTTGAGCACGGCCAGAGAAATGCTGGTGATCATGAAAACCGCGGCCAGACCGGTGGTGACGCGAGAGAGCAACGTGGCCGAACCTCGGGGGCCGAATGCGGCCTGGGTGCCGCCGCCGCCGAAAGCGCTGGCCAGATCCTGGCCCTTGCCCTGCTGGAGCAGAACCACGGCGATCAGGAAGAAGCACGCGGTCAGGTGCAGAATCAGAACAAGGTAGTAGAGAACGGTCATCGCTTTGTTGCCTCGAGCCTTCGGTGCAGTCGTTCGAAACGGCCTGGTCTTCCGAGGGGAACCCTCGGGAAGGGTCCGCGGAGTGGCCGAAAGAGAAAGAGTATATCGAACTCGCGGCTACATCCGCGACGCGGCCACGATGGCCAGGAAGGAAGGCGCTTCCAGGCAGGCCCCGCCCACCAGGGCCCCATCCACATCCGGCTCCGCGATGAGCAACCCCGCATTGTCGGGCTTCACGCTCCCGCCGTAGAGGATACGGATGGCCCGGGCCACCGAGTCGCCATGGGATCGGGCGACCAGTTTTCGGATGAAGACGTGGACCTCCTGGGCTTGCTCCGGGGACGCGGTCTTGCCCGTGCCGATGGCCCAGAGGGGTTCATAAGCAAGGACCGCCCGGGCTGCTTCGGCCGGGGTCACATGCCGCAGGGCCTGTTCGGTTTCTCGTTCCACCACGTCGAACGTTCTCGAAGTCTCCCGCTCCTCGAGGGTTTCGCCCACGCACAGGATCGGGATCAGAGAATGATCGAAGGCGGCCCGGGCTTTCTTCATGACGCCCTGGTCGGTTTCGCCGAAAAGGTGCCGCCGTTCCGAGTGGCCCAGGATGACGTGAGTGCAGCCGACATCCTTGAGCATGGCCGGCGAAATCTCGCCGGTGAAAGCGCCCTTGGCCGCTTCATGCATGGTCTGGCCGGCCAGGCCCACCGAGGAGCCCTTGAGGACCTCGGCCACCGCAGCGAGTGCGGTGAAAGGCGGGGCGAGAGCGACATCGATGTCGGCAAAGTCACGCACACCCTCGCGCACCGAGTGCGCCAGCGCCCGCGATTCGTCGAGATTCTTGTGCATCTTCCAGTTGCCGACGACGAAGGGGCGAGGCATGGAGGAAACCCTAACCTCCGGCCGAGGCCGGAGCGGGATCGTCGTCGAGGCACTCGACCCCGGGCAGGGCGTCGCCGCCGAGGAACTCGAGCGACGCGCCGCCGCCGGTGGAGACGTGGGTTATCCGGTCCATCAGGCCTGATTCGGCGAGGGCGGCCACGGAATCGCCGCCTCCCACGATCGTCGTGGCTTTCGAATCGGCGAGGGCTTTGGCTACCTCAAAGGTCCCAATGGAGAAGGGCTTCATCTCGAAGACGCCCATGGGTCCGTTCCAAAGAACGAGAGCCGCTTTCCTGATCTCATGGCCGAAGGCAGCCACGGTCTGCGGCCCGATGTCGAGGCCCATCCATCCCTCGGGGGTTTCGGTCACGGGCAGGGTCTTTGTTTCGGCGTCGGCCTTGAAAGCGCTGGCCACGACGTGATCGAAGGGCAGCAGGATCTTGCCCTTTCCGGCGTCCAACAGCTTTCCGGCGAGGGCCACCTTGTCTTCTTCGACCAGGCTCTTGCCGGTGTTGTAGCTGAAGGCCTTGAAGAAGGTGTAGGCCATGCCGCCGCCGATGAGCAGGGTGTCCACCTTCGGCAGGAGGTTCTCGATCACCGTGATCTTGTCGGACACCTTCGCGCCGCCGATGATGGCGACGTACGGCTGAGGTGGCGAGGCGAGGGCGAGACCGAGGTAATGGATCTCCTTCTCCATGAGGAAGCCCGCGACCCGTTGCTTCACGAAGTGCGCCACGCCCGCGGTGGAGGCGTGGGCGCGATGGGCGGTGCCGAAGGCGTCGTTCACGAAGATGGTGGCGCCGGAGTCGTCGATCAACGCCTTCGCGAATCCCGGATCGTTCGCCTCTTCCTCGGAGTGAAAGCGGACGTTCTCGAGCAGGAGCACGCCCCCCGGCTTCATGGCCTTGGTGCGCTCGCGGACATCGTTCCCGACGCTGTCGGTGGCGAGGCCGACGTCGCACTTCATCAATTCGGCCAACCGCTTGGCGATGGGGGCCAGGGAAAGGGCCGGGGTCGGGCCTTTCTTCGGACGGCCGAGATGCGATGCGAGAACGAGCTCCGCTCCGGCTTCGTGGAGGAAGTTCAGAGTGGGAAGGGCCGCCCGGATTCGGGTGTCCTCGGTGATCGTCGTTCCTTCCATCGGCACGTTGAAGTCCACGCGCACGAAAACACGCGTCCCCTTGACCGCCTGGAGGTGCCGAATCGTCTGCTTGGCTGCCATGATTTTCCTTCGCTTCAACGTCAGATCTCGGGGCTACCGAGGAAAGTGGGCCTCAGGCGCGATCCTTGCTGGCCATGAAATGGATGAGGTCGATCATGCGGCACGAGAAGCCCCATTCGTTGTCGTACCAGGCGAACACCTTGGCCATGCTGCCCTGAAGAACCCGGGTGAGCGGCGCATCCACGATGGAGGAGGCGGGGTTGCCGCGGAAGTCGATGGACACCAGTTCTTCGGTGTTCACTTCGAGGATGCCCTTGAGTGAACCCGCCGCTGCCTTGGTAAAGGCCGCGTTGACGGCTTCGGCGGTGGTCTCGGCCTTGAGCTCCACCGTGAGGTCGACCACCGAAACGTTGGGGGTGGGAACCCGCATGGCCACGCCGTCGAGCCGGCCCTTGAGTTCGGGAATAACCAGATAGATGGCCTTGGCCGCGCCGGTGGAGGTCGGGATCATCGACAAGGCGGCGGCGCGCGCCCGACGCAGATCCTTGTGGGGCAGATCGAGGATCTTCTGATCGTTGGTGTACGAGTGGATGGTGGTCATCTGGCCACGGACAATCCCGAAGGAATCGTGAAGGACCTTGACCACCGGGGCCAGGCAGTTGGTGGTGCACGACGCGTTGGAGACGATGTGATGGCGGGTCGGATCGTACTTGTCGTTGTTCACACCCATCACGACGGTCAGATCTTCATTCTTGCCCGGAGCCGAAATGATGACTTTTTTCGCCCCCGCGGCCAGGTGCACTTTCGCCTTCTCGGCATCAGTGAAAAGACCCGTCGATTCGACGACGTACTCGACCCCCAGATCCTTCCAGGGAAGAGCCGACGGATCCTTGGCGGAGAGAACCTTGACCTTGCGGCCGGCCACCAGGATGGTGTCGCCCTCGACCCGCACTTCGTGGGTCAGATTTCCCAGGATGGAGTCGTACTTGAGGAGATGCCCGAGGGTGGGCGCGTCGGTGATGTCGTTGACGGCCACGATGTCGAGTTCCTTGTCCGCGAGCGCCGCGCGCAGGATGTTCCGACCGATTCGGCCGAAGCCGTTGATGCCTACCCGTACAGCCATGGGACGTTGGTCTCCTTCAAAAAGTCGCGCACAAAGTAGCGCGGGCCTTGAGGGGTCAGCTCCCTCGGGGAAAATTGTATTCGAGAATGAGGGGAGTGAGGCGAGTAGGCTTGAACGCATGAGCACGGCCGATCTCGTTTGCGTGGGGGAGTCGTTTGAAGATCTCATCTTCGCCGGCCTCGAACGGCTGCCCAGGCTGGGCGAGGAACTGAGGACAACCTCTTTTGTGCGCACCTTCGGAGGGGGCGCCACCATTACCGCGGTGGCGGCGGCGCGCCTGGGTATGGCCACCCGGATCGTGAGCGCTCTCTCGGAGGGCGCATGTTCCAGACTCCGCGCGGAGGGCGTTCAGGTCACGAATCTGAGAAGGCGCGATGAACTGCACGCCATCACCGCCGCTCTCTCCACCCCGAAAGATCGCGCGTTCGTGACCTTCGACGGGGTCAACGCGGTTCTTGGCCCCCGTTTCCTCGCCTCCCTGGGCAAGGCTCGGGCCCGGATCATCCATCTGGCTCTTTGCCCGCGAGACATCGTTCCCCTCGCCCAGGCGCTGCGTGCGGTTCGTAACCGGGGAACTCTCGTCTCCCTCGACTTCGGCTATGACCTCAATCTGGCTCGAGACCCCGATCTTCCCCGGCTGATCGCCGAGGCCGACTTTCTCTTGATCAACGAGGACGAGGCGAAGCTCTACTCCCGAAGGAGGTCGCTCGCTCTCGCGGAATCATTCTGGAAGCAGCACGCCCGGAATACGGTCATCAAGCTGGGCCCCTCGGGGAGCCGCTGGATTTCGCCCAACAGGACGGTGGAGGAGCCCGCCCCGAAGGTGCGCGCTCTTGACACCACCGGAGCAGGCGACGCGTTCAACGCAGGGTTCCTGGCCGGTCTCCTGAGCGGCCTCCCGGCCCGTAGCGCCTTGAGACTTGGCAATACCGTGGGCGCTCGCTCCACCCGAGCCGTTGGCGGCCTCGACGGCCTGCCTCGTCTCGAAGAACTCTAGCTTGGCTAGACGGGCCGCAACACCCGCGCTTTGAAGGATATCGGCCTGGAACTGGAAGAGGGCGCGGTTGCGGGTCGCCCCGCCATCCACCCGAATCGATTCGAGCGAAAGGCCGGAGTCCTTGCGCATGGCTTCGATGACATGAGAGTCTGGTCGGCATGAGCTACGAAGGCATTCGCATCGTTGTGACGGTTCCCGCCTACCAGGCGGTCAGGTCGATCGCGTCCGTGATTGCGGACATCCCTTCGTTGGTGGATCGGATCATCGTGGTGGACGATGCGAGCGCCGATGGCACCGCGGAAGAGGTTCGAGCGCTTGACAACCCACGGGTCAGGCTGATCAGGCATGACCGTAACCGAGGCGTGGGCGGAGCGATGAAGACGGCGTACGCGGCCGCGCTCGCGGATGGCGCCGACGTTGTGGTCAAGATGGATGCCGACGGCCAGATGGACCCCCGCTATATCGGCGACCTTCTGAATCCCACGATGACCGGGGAAGCGGGCTACGTGAAGGGAAACAGGCTTTGGTCTTGGACATCGGCTCGCGGGATGCCGCGCGAAAGGCTCTTTGGCAACCTCTTCCTTTCTCTCGCGACCAAGGCGGCGTCGGGTTACTGGAGTGTCTTCGACCCGACCAACGGCTTCACTGCGATTCGAGCTGACGTCCTCCGGCGGCTCGACTTCAACGCGATTGAGAACCGCTACTACTTCGAGACCAGCCTCCTGGTCGAACTGCACCTGCGACGCGTGGCCGTGCAGGACGTTCTGATGGAGGCTCGTTACCAGGGCGAGGCCAGTTCGCTGTCAGTCTTCAGCGCATCGGTTGAGTTCGCGCTCCGGCTGGTCGGGTCTCTGGTCCGGCGCATCATGCTGGAGTACTTTGTTCTCGATATGCGTCCGGGAACACTATTCGGCGTCCTGGGCGCGCTGGGCGTTCTGTTTGGGACCGCCTTTGGTCTCTATCACTGGCGGCTGGGCGAGGAACTTGGGACCAGTTCTCTGCCGGGAACAGTCATGGTTGCGGCCATCCCGGTCATCGTGGGCACTCAGCTTCTGGTGCAGGCCATTGCCCTGGATATTGTTGAGAGCCGAAATTTCCCCAGGCTCAGACCTTTGGTCCCGGGAAAGGACGCCCTCTAGCTAGCCCCTGTTCCTGACGATCAGGATGCGAGCAAAGGAGTTCAAGAAAGCTGGTTCGAACCAGGGTCTGTTTCCCAGGCCGCGGGCTGCATCTCCGTACTTTTCACGCAGACGGTCGTCCAGAATGATGTGCGTGATGCGGTACCGAGTAGCGGCGCGGAGCACCGTGCCTTGGTCGAGTGAGGTGAGGATGTCGCGTTCGGCTCTCTCTCTGTCGGCACGGTCCGCAGTCTGGTCAGGTCGAACCATCAGGAACCTCCGGCCGGTAAGGCCTGAAAGCACGATTCCTTCTGAACTGATCAAGACCGATCCCGGCCCGACGTTGCCCCGAATCCAGTCCGCAGTGGCGAGAACGCCACGGGACAACGGTTCCCTGCTCAACGGAAAGTACCGATCGTCGCGGAAGGGATTGAAGTAGGCCGGAAAGGAAGCCGCCATGAGGATTCCAAAGGCCAGGGCCTTCCGCCGGTTCGAATCGTCTTTCGAACGCGACGCCAGAGACCACACGGCGTAGCCCGCCCCCGCACCCGCCACCATTCTGACGTAGTAGAAGCCCTCATCGGGTTCGGGCGCGAACCCAACGTGCACACCGATCACATAACAGCTGGCCACCAGCGGCCCGGTGAGGAGGAACCCCAGCGCTCCGCTCTCCGTGGCCGACCTTCGGAGGGCGAACACGAGTCCCACCACAAAGAGGACCAAGAGGGGTCCGAAATCGAAAGACCACAAGTAAGGGCTTGCCAGTCGCTGTTCCATCTGATCGCGCCAGATCTGTGGCATCTCTCCGGGTCCTACTGGGTTGTAGTCGCGAAGCAAGTGAATCAGGTAGGGAAGCCCCAGAACCACGCCCAGGGCGGTGCCGAGAGTTGCCCGCTTCAGGTCTTCGAGTCGGTTGCGTCCGAGCAGCGCAGCCAGGAACATGCCGGGAAGAAGGTACGCCCAGTCGAGTATGAACACCCAGATCAACAGACCCTGAAGGACTCCGAGTTGAAGCCACGAGCCACGCGATGAAAGGCGCGAAAGAAGCCCCACCAGGCCGAAGGCAAGCGCGTGGTTTGGCTTGAAGACGAAGTTGGCCGGCCAGAAGGGTTGAATCGGCGGGTCGGGGGCTAGAGCGAACGACGAGAGACCGAGGACGGCGGCAGCAACAAGAACGCCCCTCCAATGAGCGACATCGGGATCCTCCCCAGGATTCGCAACGCTCCACGCCCAGTAGAAACCAAGCGCGGTCAGGGTCAGAACCAGAAGAGCCATTCGATCGTAAACGAAGGGAACCCGAGTGATCGAGAAGCCGGAGAGGGCGGCGACCAGGAATGTCCAGAGCGGTTCGAGATTGCCGAACTCGACCTGGACGTGGTCAAAGGGCGAACCGCCTGCGGCTACCGCCATGGCCATCCCAACCCCGAGAGATCGGTCGTTGCTCAGACCCACGGCATAGGTGCGGGGCAAGCCCCCGTAGTAGCCGAGGAAGGCGACGCCGTGCATGAGGATCAACACTCCAAGGGCCAAGCGCGGCTTCGGGCGGACGTACAGGAGGGCGGCGGATAGAGCTGAAATGCCAAACCACGCCCCGTGAAGACCCCGAAACGCGGTCTGTTCCGACAGGCCTTCCATAGAGGTGGAGTCTAACTTTGTAGGCGAGCTGGTTCGGATCTCCTCTGTTATGGTCTACGTTTCTCTGAAGTCACCTCTTGTCTCTCTCTGCCTGCCTCACCATCGACCTCGAGCCCGATCACGCAGGCCGCGCGACCTTCGCGTATGAAGCGTGGCGTCCGGACCGTCTCAACGCCCTGATGGATGTGCTCGGCGAGTTCGAGGCGCCCCTTTCGGCGTTTGTGGTCGGCCGGTCGCTTGAGCAGCAGCCCGATGGGATTGGTCAACTTCGCGGACGAGGAGTGGAGTTTCATCTTCATTCGTACTCCCACAACCTCGCCGAGCCCGACAGTGCGCAGGAGATCGACACCGGAATGCGCGTTTTTGAGAAGTTGCTTGGCCGGCGTCCCCTCGGCTACCGTGCTCCCGAGGGAAGAATCTCCGAGGGGGGTTTGAGCAGGCTCGCGGAACGAGACTTCCTTTTCGATTCGAGTGTCTCTCCCTCGGCCTGGCCGCATCCTCGCTACCTTCGGTATCCGCGCGGCGCCTACCGCGCGCAGCCGAGCAACCTGATCGAGATTCCCATTGCCACCGCGGGGCGGGCCCGGTTGCTGGTGACCTTGTCCTTCATCAAGCTGCTGGGCTTTTCCCTGTATCGGCGTCTGATTCGAAAGGGCCGGGTGCCGAATCCGCTCATCTTCGACATGCATCTGCACGATCTGTTCGTTCTGCCCGCCTACGATCAACTGCCGGCATTCCTCAAGGTCGCCTATTCGCGGAACCAGAGGGAAGGATTCGCAATGTTGCGAGCCACCCTCGCCTTGCTGCGTGAATCGGGATACCGCTTCGCGACCATGACCTCGGCCGCCCAGGCTCTTGACCAGAAACTCCCTCGATGTTGATCGTCGGTCTATCGGCCTTCGGTCAGAACCCGGGCGCCTGCATCATTCGCGACGGCAAGCTCATCGCTTTCGCCGAAGAAGAGCGCTTTGTGCGCATCAAGGGCGCCAACCTCCGCTTTCCCGGCAAGGCGGTCGGCTATTGCCTGAGTGAGGCTCGGGCCAGCCTGGACGACGTCGACCGCTTCGCGGTGGGCTGGAACGCGGAGAAGTACCGGCTTCATATGCCGGTGTTCTTCGCGCGGCAGTTCTTCAGGAACATCGGGGTCACGGGCGATGGGTCGAGCATGCGGATTCTTGCCGAGATCGCGGATCAGAAGCCCGGAGCGATCATCCGCCGTACCGTCCTCGCCCTGCGCGAGGAAGGCCTCAAGGGGCGGGTGCCCGAGTTCGTTTTCGTCGATCACCACCTGGCCCACGCTGCCAGCGCCTACTTCGCTTCCGGCTTCGAAGACGCGTCGGTCCTGGTCATCGACGGCAGCGGGGAAGATCGTTCGACGAGCTTCTACGCGGGGAAAGGTCTCGATCTCAAGGACCGGGGCAGTGTCGAACTGCCGGATTCGCTTGGCTGGTTCTACGCGGCCATCACTTCCTTTCTCGGCTTCCGCGCCTATGAGGAGGAAGGGTTCACCATGGGGCTTGCGCCTTACGGGAACCCTTCGGCGGAGTGGAATGAGAAGATGGAGCGGCTGGTTCGCTTTGAGGCCAACGGTTTGTACCGGGTCGATCCGCGGTACACGCTGCTCGGCAAGCACTCGACCAATGAACACTTTGCCGACGAATTGACGAGTCTCCTCGGCCCGCCGCGCCTGCCCAAGGATCCGCTGACGCAAATTCACAAGGACATTGCCGCTGCGGCTCAACTGCGTCTGGAGCAGGCGGTCCTCCGGTTGGTCAAGCGACTGGTGGACGAGACCGGATCGAAAAAGCTGTGCTTGGCCGGCGGAGTCGCCATGAACTGCAAGATGAACGGCGTCATCGGTGCCTCCGGCCTGGCGGACGGACTCTTCGTCCAGCCCGCCGCACATGACTCGGGCACCGCGCTCGGCGCCGCGATGTGGGTGTCGGCGCGTTCGGGCGAGGATCCGCGCTTCCGGATGGAGCATGCGCAATGGGGCCCAGGCTATTCGTCCTCCGAGGTGGAGAAGGCGGCGCGGACCGCGGGCATGCCTTTCGACCGGCCCGGTTCCATCGAGGAGAAGACCGCAGAGGCGCTGGCGAAGGGCAAGGTGGTGGCGTGGTTCAAGGGGCGCATGGAAGTGGGCCCGCGCGCTCTGGGCGGACGCTCGATCCTCGCGCACCCGGCCATGCCCGGCATGAACGACCGGGTCAATCGCGACGTGAAGTTCCGCGATGCCTGGCGGCCGTTCTGCCCCTCGATGCTCGACAGCGCGGCCGCCGACTATCTCGAGCCCTCGCTTGAGACGCGCTTCATGACCGTGGCCGCCGAGGCCAACGACCGCGGGCGCAGGGAGATACCCGCGGTCATCCATGTCGACGGCTCGACGCGGCCGCAGACCGTGAACGCCTCGACCCATCCCTCGTACGCGAAGACCATCGCCGCGTTTGGAACGCGGACCGGCGTGCCGGTGGTGCTCAACACCTCGCTCAACGTCAAAGGCGAGCCGGTC
>JANLSZ010000063.1:0-10477 GCA_031362685.1 Vicinamibacteria bacterium
TGTGGCTCGACCTCGCGTCCCGCCTGGATCAGTGGAACCTCGACGACGAACTGGGCCCGCGCTATGAGGCCGCCTTGTCGCGGTTTGCCGACGCGTCGTGGTGGAACCGGATGGCGCGTTACCTCACTCGCCAGAAGCGGCAGTCCGAGATTCAGGCTCTGGCCGAGAAGATCGCGGCCACCTTCCGCGGTTCCGCCATGTTCGAGCGCGCTTCCAACCCAAACACCCGGATCGAGATCGCGGAGCAGCCCAAGGCGGGGTTGCGCGCGCGCCTCGTGCCCTGGGGCGACTGGGTGGTGCTCAGGGCGCTGGAGCGTTTTCCGCACTCTCCCGTGGTTCTGCGCGCCGCCGAGGGCCGCTTGATTCGCGCTTCGCAGTGGCAGCGGATCAGCGCGCGTACCACCGACCCCAAGCAGTCCGCGGTGGTCGAGGACACGCTTCTGGCCGAGCGGCGATGGGCGATCTTTGCCGTCGATCCGGGCGTTCGCCTGTCGTACTTCGCCGGCCTGATGATCGACGACGCTCTCGAAGCGAAGCTCACCGCATTGGACCGCGCCGCCTCGCGAACCCCGGTCGACGACCTGGTCCTGGTCGAGGGCTACGCGCGTCTGTCGCTGTTTGAGAACGCCGCCGCCGCCGCGTCGCGTCTGTCGGCCTCGTATCCCGGCGACGAGAAGGTGGCGCGGCAAGCGCTGCAGATTCACCGCTCGCTCGCCGGCCTCGATCTCTCTCACGAAGGCCCCGCGAAGCTGGTGGTCGACCGTGCGGTGCGGGCGCTCGTCGACCCGAATCCTTTTATTACCGAACTCGGCGAGCTTTACGAAGAGACGGGCCGGCCCGAAATCGCCCTCAACGTCTGGAAGGCTCTGCTCGACCGGGATCCGGGGCAGGAAGAGCGGATCAAGGAGACCGCGGCGCTGCTATGGGACTACGGGCACATGAGAGAAGCGCTGGCCACCATCGAGGCCGGACGTGAGCGAGTCCACCGGCCCCGGATGCTGGCCTTTGAGGCGGGCGTCCTGCGCGAGGAAGTGAAGGACGTCGATGGGGCCATTCGTGAATATCTCGACGCGGTTCGCCCCGATGCCGACGCGGATGCCTGTTACTGCTCGGGTTTCGAGAATGACCAGCGTTCGCTGCGGCGACTCGCGCAATGGATGGGCCGCGACCGAGTCCTGAAGCGCGTCCTCCTTACGATCAACGAGCTGAAGCCGGGCAACGAGACCGACGAGAAGACTCTGATGGCGCTGTGGCCGCTCGGTGGAATTTCCACTCCCACTCCTGGACTCGAAAGCGATGTCGATGACTGGATCGACGGACTGGATCAGCCGAACGATCCGGCCGGCCGGGAGGAGCGGGAAGCGAAGCGTCTCCTCACCCGCGGCAGCGAACACGCGGGAATCGCAAGAGTGGCGCAGGCGCTGGTCGCGCGCGCCACCGCCCTGACCCCTGCCGCCACCAGCGGCAAATTCCTGAGCGCCCTCGAGAGTTCGGCGGCGGGGTTCACCGACTCAGCCTGGACGGCGACCGAAGCCCGCGATCGTTTCTTCACCCGCATCGTGGCCCGTCAGGCCGAACTGGCCCCCACCATCGAAGAGCGCCTGCGCCTCGAGATCGACCTCGCCCAGCGTCTGGCCAGCGCCGGTCGCGTTCCCGAGGCCGATGCGCTGTGGACGTCGCTGGCCACGCGGATCGAGGGTCTGCCGGAGAGCGCCTCGAAGATCAAGGCTCTGGTGTCGCGCGCCGAGTTCGTCGAACGCAACGGCGGCTTCGAGAAAGCGCTCGCTTCATGGGAGGGCCTCATCGCGAAGTACCCGTGGAGCCTCGGGATCATCGAAGATCGGATCGGCTTCCTGCGCCGGAATGGCCGCGCCGACGAAGCCAGGCAAGCCCTGGAAGACGCCACCGCTCGCGCCGCCGAGGGTCATCTCGTTCCTTTGCTCACTCGTCTGGTTTCGGAATCGCTTGGCGAGAAGGATCTCCCCCGAGCCTCGAAAGCACTCGATCGCCTGCTGCAGGCTTCAACCCTCACCGACGAGCAACGCCTCGGCGCGGTGTCGCTTCAGGCGAGATTGCGCTTTCAACAGGATGCTTCGTTCGACGCCGTCGGCTTCGCCACCGGGGAAGCGCCCAGATTCAAACCGGAATTGCGCGCTCAAGTGTTTGCCGAAGTGGCCCGGGCCGCCGCGACGGAGAAGGCGCACGCGACCGCGGTGTTGGTGTGGATCGAGGCTCTCAATCGAACCACCGAGCGCAACTGGCTCAAGGAGGCTTCCCGTTCGGCGCGCCAGACCGGGAAGCCCGAAGTCCTGGTGTCGTTCTTTGAAAAGCAGCAGCAGCGTTCGCCCCGCGATGTGCGCTTTGCGGTGGCCGCCCGTGAACTAAGGGTGGCCGCCGACAATCTTCCGGGCGGTATCGAGATGGCGCGTACCGCCGCGTCGGTTCGTCCCGAGCGCCAGCAGCTTTGGGACGAAGCGGTCGAATTGATGGAGCGAGACCAGCGCTTTCTTGAAGCCGCGGATTTTCTGGAAGGCTGGAACGTTCAGCGCCTGGCCGACCCCCTGGTCGCGGGCAAACGTAGCGAGCTTTACCTCCGCGCCGGAGATCTGAAGAAGGCAGTGGCGGTCGAAGGCGCGGCCCTCGCCGCCTACGAGAAGACCGCGCCCGCCGCGGAAGACCTGGCCAGTCGCACCGCGGATGCGGCCCGAAGGCTCTGGCGCCAGGGCCAGCCCCAACTGGCCTGGCGCTTCCTGGCGCCCGAGGGAACTCCAGATGAGATTGTGGCCTCGGGTCTTTCGGCGCAGGAGCAGTTCCAACTGGCGCTGCTCAACAACTCGTTCATGCCGCTTCTGAGCGCCACCCTCGAGGACGCGGACCGCGTGGGCTACGCCGCGGATGTGCTTGGGCAGTACGGACGCATCGACCAACGCGAGCAGGTTCTCTATTGGCTCTTGGAGAAACTCTTCCCCTCCGCGCGGGTCGACGATGCCTTCCTGAACAAGTGGTGGTCCTTCATCGAAAGGGCTCGGCTCGAGTCGCCCCTTCGGTTCCGGATCGCTCAGCGCTTTGCCGGGCAGATCAGCGGACCCTGGTCTTCGGAAACGCCGGTCGATCTGTTGAACGATGCCTCCGACGCCGTGATAACGAACGTGCCCAAGGCCAACCAGGGCGGCCCTGAGTATCGAGTCCGCGCTCCCGATTTCGACGCGTTGTGGGTCGGGCATCTGGTTCGGTTCGATGAGGGCGACGACCTGGCGAAGTTCCTGGCCCCGCGCTTCGCGTCGCTGATCGAGACGGTGCGTGGACGAACCGTCATCACCGCCGATAGCAAACGGGTGCCCTGGACCCTTTGGCTCGACTCGGCGCCCGGCATCGAAGCGTTCTCTCGCGGCTTGCCCACCCAGCCCGATCTGGTGGCGAGTCTTTCCGGAGTGTTTGAAGACCGCCGACTCTGGGATCGTTTCTTTGCCATGGCCGCCCGCGGATGGGAAACCGGCCCTCTGCTCAAGGAGTTGCGTCCGGAATCGCGGGTGGCCTGGCTCTCATTCCGGGAACGTCCGGCCGCGATCGCGCCCGCCCTCGAAGATCCGATTCTCGCCCGACGCCGCACCACCATCGCCGACACATCGCTGGGGCTGAGCCTTCTTCTCAGCGACCCGCAGCCCGCGACCTCGGCGAACCGGGCTGATTTCGCGCAGAGACTTCTCGGACCTGCGAGGTTGAGCGACACCCTCGGCATGGATCCGAAGTTCACCTGGACGATGTTCCAGCCGCGCACCAATTCCGCCGGCGACCTGACTGAAACCGGTGACGACCGCATCGTCGGTCGCGGTGTCGATCGCCTTCGTTTCCCCGGCGCCTTGTGGGGTGAGCGTCCCGGCCTCGGGTGGTACGCGCTTCAGACCTACGCGCGCTATCGCGCCCAGGATCCCTCCGCCATCGACGTGCCCGCGGAATGGCCCGAGTCGGGAAACGAAACCGAGAGAGCTCTTCTCACCGTCCGCCTTGCCCTCGCCCTCCAGGGCCCAGCCGCGGCTCTCTCGCGGGTCGAGCGTCTTGGTCTTCGCACCACCGAACCCGAGCTGCTTCGCTTCCGCCTGCGGCTTCTGCTCGATGCGGGAAGGAAACCCGACGCGACCACGGCGCTCAAGCGTCGCCTCGCCACCGATCAGAAGCTGCTGAGCGAGGACGGGCTCCGCACGTTTACCGCCATGGCCGAGGATCTCGACCTCCCCACCCCTCTTTCGCTTATGGACGCCGCGGTTCCGGTTCTTCCCGCCTTGCTCGCGTCGATCTACGACAACGAGGGCGCGGAGGTCGGCCGAGAGTTCAAGACCGACGATCCGGTCGGCTTCCGGGCCGCTCTCACCGCACGGTGGAGCGAACGCGCCGCGGCCTTGAAGGCGCCCGAGCTTCGCCTATGGCTCACCGAGTTGTGGGCGACCGAGTCGGCCTCGCTTCCCCTGGCCGGTTTGCATCGGCTCGGTGATTTCTGGCCCGTGGCCGCGTCCTGGGCGGAGACGATTCCCGCGAACGATCGCCTTCGGGCCATCGCCGCCATCGACGCCCTTCCCGCGACCTCACGGCTCGAAGCCTTCCCCGAGACGGTGGGAGACGCTGGCGCCCGCCGCGTCCTGATGATTCGTGTCCGTCTCGCGCGTGGCGAAGACGATCTTGCGGTTTCGCTGTTCAAGGCAGCGCTTGGCTCGATCCAGGATTCAGAGTCGCTCACTCTGCGGCCTATCGCCGCCTTCACCAGCGATGCGCCATCAAGCGAAGGAGAGGCCGAGGTCGCGGATGTCCCCGAAGGGTACGTTGAAGGCGACGAAGAGAATTCAGCCGAAGCGACTCCCGGCGTGGGCACGCTCAAAGCCCTTCGCGCCCCCTTTCTCGCCGCAAAGAAGGGCAGCCTCATCCAGTCGTTGGCCGTGGCCTGGCTCGATGAGCAGATCGAGAACCAACCGGAGGTTCTCGACTACTGGGGCCTGCGCCTCGAAGTTGCCGCCGCCGCCGAGCGCGCGGAGGTAGTCGAGAGACTCACGCGCGCGTATAGGCGGGGTGACATCGCCACGAATCGCCACCGCGAGATCGTGGCTCTGCTGGTGCGCGACGCGAAGGAGCTGGCCGCTCCCTGGGTTCAGCGGGCGCAGTCGATCTGGTCTTCCTTCTCCGCGGTCGAGAAGCACGCGGGCTGGCTTCACACCGCGGGTCTGACCCGCGAGGCCGCCCTCTACATGGCCGAGGCCAGAGGGAAGTCGCTGTTGCAAAGGGTCGAAGAGATTCAGGCCTTCGACTTCTGGCGAAGGAATATCGACGCGGGCGGCCGCGGTCCGGAGGCGTGGCAACAAGCTCTGCGCTTCTGGCGCGAGGACCCGGAAACCATCGTGAATCCCCTTCGGGCCCGGCTCCAGGATCACTCCTTCGATGTTCTCTCCGGCCGCGCCGCACTGCGCCGGCCGACGGCGGTCTCGCCCCAGCTTGCCTTCCTTGCTACCCGCGCCCTGCGCGACGTCGAGGACCTGTATTACCTGGACGTAGCCGGCGATCAATCCCTGCTGCGCCTGCGCGCGGCCCGGTCTCTACTCGCTCGCCCTCGTGCGGCCAGGACGATCGGCGGTTTCCTCTCCCCGGAATCGGTGGCCGTCGATCTCACCCGCCGTCGATTCAAGACCGCCGACGTCAATGCGGCGGTGGCCGACCTGGCGCGGCTTGCTTCTGCAAATGGCGATGCCAACCCCCTGCGCAGCGCGCTTGATCTTCTCGCCGATCGGAAGTGGGCGGGCGCTCGAGCCTTGCGCACTGAGCTTGCCGCGGCCCTCGTCGATCCGCCGGTGGTCTCGCACCGTGTGGTGGGCGGCCGCTCGCTCCTCCTGCGACCGCGCGACCTGACCTTCGCTCTTGTCTCGCAGATCGTCGAGGCCGATCTCTCCCGGCGCGCGCAGAATCCTCCGCCGCCTCAACCGCAGGGGCCCCGATGATGATCCTCATTCGTTTCCACCGCCTCTCCGTCACCCTCCTCGGGGCCTTCTTGTTGGCTACGCCGGCGTGGGCTCAAACCGCCGCGACGCCAAGCGCTTTCCCCGGCCTGCCCCTGCCCGCGGCCATGATTCGTCTCTCCATACCGGACGTGCGCGCCTTCGAGAGCGCTCTAGGTGGTGGTTTCAAGAAGGCGCTCTACGGCACGTTGCCCGAGGGTGACGGCGTGGCGCTCGGTTTCGGCCAGAGTCAGGTGGGGGCCAAGCTGCACGATCAATGGTCCCGCTTCCGGGGCGAGACTGCACTCTCCTTCCAGACCATTGTGGAGATGCAGACGTCATCCCTGGCTCTCGCCGTCTTGAACATCGGGCACATGGAAATGGTCCTCGTTCTGCAAACACCCCTGGCCACGCTCCCAGATCTCTTCGAGGAAGGCGCGTCGCGCATCGAGCGCGGCCGGACGTATCACCTGGTCCGCACGGGTGCTGGGGATGAAGGTGAAGGTGGCGAGACGCGCATGGGCCTCGCCTGGTCGCGCGACGCCGGCCTGCTGATCATCACCACCTCGGAGCGCGCGATGAAGCTGGCTCTGGGCGCGGTGGTCGCGGGCGAACGCTTCGTTCCGAAGCTCCACGGCCTCGCGAGCCTTGAACTCGACCTCGATGCACTTCAGCAAGATCTCTACTTCAAGCGCGACTTCCTCTTCGGCTCGCTGCCCAACGCGGCCGAGTCCCGCGGGAAGATCCACGCCGCACTGAGGCTCGAGTCGGGCCGTCTGGTGGAGGTTCGCGAAGGCCCCCTCGCGGTCGCCTCGGAGCGGGGTGCGGTGTTCGAGGCCGCCGAGGCGGTGGCGAGTGGCTGGATCGGCGATGCCTCAAAACTCCTTCTCGAGCTTCGCCGCGGCGTCCTCGAACCGCTTCCTGAACCAGGCCTGACCCCTCAGCGATCGGTCGCCGCCCTGCCTGCAGCCAGAGCGGCGAGTGCCGAGGAACGGTATGCCACGAACATCGAAGTGCCGTCGCTGGCCAGCGGCGCATCGCCCACCGAAGCGGCGGAGATCGAGACGTGGAATGCGCTCCTCGCCGCCCAGCCCGGCGTCGGTTTCGGCTACGTGGTCACGAAGTCGAGAGCCAGGCTCCTGGTCATGCCCTGGCCGAAGGAACGGGATGCGGAGTTGACTTCGCTTCTCGACGCGACTTTGACCCGTCGAGGCGCGCGCCTGGCTCCCGCATCTTTGAGCGGCGATTCTCGTCAGTACCTTATGGGTCCGAGCCTGCCCGTTCTCGCTTTCCGGCGCATGGGCGATTTCATCTGGATCTCGCCATCCGCGTCCGATCTTCGGATGGCGCCCGCGGTCTCGTGGAGCAAGGAGGTCGCTCGCTTCTCAAAACTCGATCTCACCGCCGCGCGTGACGAGGGGAAGCGATGGGCGCGCATCGAAGGCCCGCGTTCATCGGACCGGGTGCGACCACTGTCCGATCGGGTTCTGGGGCTTCTGGGCTGGATGCCCTCGGTGCGCGCTCTCGAAGTCGAACGCCGGGTCACGGGTTCGGGGTTCACAGAGCGCGTCGTCTTTGGCCTGGCCCGGCCGCCAGTCCCGCCCGCTCCTCCCGCGGCCAAGTAGGCGGCGCTCCCCATGCGGAGACGATGGACGGTCGTTTCTGCCCTTCTTCTGGGTGCCGCCGCGGCCGCCGCGTCGGTGAATGCCGATGACTTCGATGCCTGGGTTCTGAGTCGCGGTCGGATCCAGACCCTCGGACATCCGTCGGAAGCGCGTCTACCCGTGGGCTCGCTTCAGAAGCCGTTTCTAGTGCGCGCGTGGGCGCGCTCACATGCGAGGGTCCCGACCCCGACCTTCACGTGCACGCGCACCTCCGGGTGCTGGCGTCCTTCCGGTCACGGCACCCTCGATCTGCGTGGAGCCATTCGCGAGTCGTGCAACACGTTTTTCAAACTCCTGGCGAACGAAACATCGGCGGAGGCCTTGCAGGCTTCGTTCCGCGATGCGGGTTTTGAGTGGAAAGGAGAGATGACCGACGGCGAGGCCATCGGTCTCTCCGGGCCGGCGGAAGCGAAGATCGCGCCCGAGCAACTCCTCGCGAGCTACGTCGATCTCTCTCGCACACCATGGCCCGAGCGCGACGATGTTCGGAAGGAGTTGATTTCAGGACTCAAGGACTCGGCCCAGGACGGAACTGCTTCGGGTCTGCGGCTGTGGGGTTTCATGGCCAAGACGGGCACCGTCCCCGCACTCGACGGCGCGCCGCTCAAGACCTCTGGCCTGGCCATGGTCCTCGATGAGGCGGGCTTCGCGTTTCTGGGACTGCTGCGAAAAGGCACGGGGCGCGAGGCGGCGATTCGCGCAGGCGCCGAGATTGGGAAGCTTCGGCCCGGACTGATGACCCGACCTGCTTCGGCCCGTCCTTCCATCGAGTCGAAGCCGACCTCGCGGCCATCGGCCCGGAAGCGCGGCCTCGAAGGCCCCGTGCGGGTGGAGATGCTGGACGAACTTCGCATCACCGAGGTGCGGCTCAAGAATCTTGGTCCCGGCCCGGTTGATTCTTCGCAGGGCTTCGTCGGGCCCGGCGCGGTGGTGACCGCGGGTTCTGGGGATCGTTTCGCTGAAGGGCGGTGGGAGATTCAGGCGTCGAAGCCCGTGTTCGAACGCCGCGTTCATGCCGCGATTGAAGTCGTGAAGGCGGAAGGCCCCCTCCGGTTCATCGCGACCATGACGGCGCGTGAGTACGCGAACGGAATCCTGAAGGCGGAGCTTGGCCGGTCATCCGCCACCCTTCGCGCCCCCCTGACCGCGGCGGTTCTGCGCTACCTGAGCCACGGGTCGCGTCACCCTCAGGCCGATGTCTGCGACACCACGCACTGCGCCTGGTTTGTCGGAGAGGGTCCGGTGCCCCGCTGGATCAGGCCGGACTCCGCGGTGATTGAGAAAGAGATGGCCGCGGATCTCTCGGACGCCGAGTGGGCGCGGGCGGTCGCGGCGGCGCGAGATCAGCCCGAAGGGCCGGATCTATGGACCGCCGATTGCGGGGGCGACCCGGTTTCGCCTCACTTCGTCTGGGGCGGAAGCGACCGGCGCGTAACCGCGTGCCCCCGGCATCCGAAGGGGAGCGGTCGGGTGTGGCGGCGCGACTGGCCGACCGCGGACCTTGCGGTGGTGTTCGGCGCGAAGCCGGAAGCGATGGACGTGGCGATGGTGGACGGCCAGTGGATTCTGAGAGCGAAGGTTGCCTCCATCACCATCGCTCTCACCTACGACGAGGCCCACCGCCGCCTCGCCCGGCGGATGGGCTGGGAGGCCATGCCCGCGCCGGCGTCACGTGTGTCGAGAACCACCCACGGTTTCGTGGCCGAAGGGGTCGGCTTCGGCCACCGGGTCGGACTCTGTCTGGCGCCGTAGAGTCGATTCCAGGAACAATCGCCCATCTCGACGTCGCGAGTTAAGGAGAGAATTGGCCCATGCATCCCAACCTCACCGTGGTCGACCACCCGCTCATCAAGCACAAGCTCACCTTGATGCGCCGCAAGGAGACGAGCACCGCGCAGTTCCGGGCGCTTCTCTCCGAGATCGCCCTTCTCCTCGGTTACGAGGCGATGCGGGACCTCAAGCTCACCGAGGAGACGATCGAGACGCCCCTTATGCCGATGAAGGCGCAGAAACTCGAGGGCAAGAAGCTGGTGTTGATCACCATCATGCGTGCGGGCCAGGGTCTGGTCGACGGGATGCTCCAACTCGTGCCCTCGGCGCGCGTGGGCCACGTGGGGCTGTACCGCGATCCCAAGACCCTGAAGGCGGTCGAGTACTACTACAAGGTGCCCCAGCAGCTTGAAGACCGCGACGTCATCGTGTGCGATCCGATGCTCGCCACTGGAAACTCGGCCATCGCCGCGCTGGATCGCTTGAAGCTGAGCAAGCCGGGCTCGCTGCGCCTGGTCTGCCTGCTTGCCTGTCCCGAGGGCATCGCCAAACTCGCCGCCGCCCACCCCGATGTTCGGATCATCACCGCGGCGGTGGACGAGCGGCTCAACGACCACGGCTACATCCTGCCCGGTCTGGGCGACGCGGGTGACCGGCTGTTCGGCACCAAGTAGGGATGCCTTTCGCCTATTTCAACCGCCTCTCCATCACCGCGAAGCGGATCTATCTCGCGAGCGACGCCATCCACGATGTGGCGCTTCCGAACGCGGAGATGCTCCACCCGCTTCTGCCCATTCTCAAAGAGGCCCTGGTGAAGGACGATCACCGCGCGGTCTCCGCCGCGGCCGACGCACTGGTTCTCGGCCTCACCAGACTGATGCGGGTGCCCGAGGTTACGTTGGTGGTTCTGGCCGAACGCCCAAGGCGGAGAGGCAGCGAACTCCACGGTCTGTACACTGCGGCCCCCGGCCGAAAACCACAGATCAAAGTGTGGATGCGGACGGCGGCTCTGGGCAAAGTGGTGGCGTTCAAGACCTTCCTGCGGACGCTGCTCCATGAGGTCCTGCA
>JANLSZ010000082.1:0-2700 GCA_031362685.1 Vicinamibacteria bacterium
CCGAGGAGGCCGCATATCCAGCATAGGCAACGAGCGCGAAGCTTCCCCTTGGGGAAGCGAAAGCCTGGCCTTGGGCCACGAGCAACGCAGCGATCCGGGATGCATCGGTCCTCCCATGTGACGCGTACTTGCGAGGCAGGACACCAGGTGAAGCTCAGGCCTGCCGCGTTCGTCGTGGGTGGAGAAGCCGCCTCGCGCTGATGTCATCCCTTCCTCTTTCGGGCGTTCGTGTTCTCGATCTTTCCCGTCATCTTCCCGGCCCCTACGTGACCGCCGCTCTTGCCGATCTCGGGGCGACCGTGATCAAGATCGAAGAGCGCGACTTCGGCGACCCCACTCGTGCGATGGCGCCGGTGGTAGCCGATGGTTCCGACAGCGCCCTTCACGCCTGGCTGAACCGGGGCAAGAAGAGCGTGGCCCTGGACCTCAAGTCGACCGAAGGGGTGGCCATCGTGAAGTCGATGGCCGCCAAGAGCGACGTTCTGGTTGAAAGCTTCCGGCCCGGAGTCATGCGCCGCCTCGGTCTCGACTACCCCCGCCTGCGCCGCCTGGCCCCGAAACTTCTTTACGTGAGCCTGTCGGGCTACGGCGCCACCGGTCCGCGGTCGCGCCGCGCCACTCACGATGTCAACGTCGCGGGCGAGGTCGGCCTGCTCAGTGGAGGGGCCTCGATGTCTCCGGGCCTGGTCGCCGATACCGCCGCGGGACTGCTGACTCTGGTGGCCATACTCGCCCGGATCAAAGACCTCGGCCGGCCTCGGTTCAAGGGCGGCCGGATCGACCTCTCGATTCTCGACGGGGCTCTGGCTTTGATCGCCGCGCCCCTGGTTCGGTCTCTCTCCGCGCCCGACCGGGAACATGACGAGCTGTGGGGGACACACGCCTGTTACCGGACCTACGACTGCGCGGATGGCCGCCGAATTGCGGTGGGCGGCCTCGAGCCACAGTTCTGGGAGGCCCTGTGCCAGAGTCTGGGATTCCCGCAGCACGTTCGCTCTCAGTGGTCGCGAAAGAAGCAACCCGAAATGTCCGCGGACCTCGAGCGGGCTTTCAAGACGAAGTCTCTCGCGGAGTGGATGGTGATTCTCGAGCCCAAGGACGCCTGCATCACGCCGGTGCAGACCATGGCCGAGGTCATGGCCGACCCGCAGATCCGCGCGCGCGAGGCGTTCCTTCCGCAGAGGACGGAGAGGGGCACTTTCCTTTCGCCCACGTTTCTGCCCCAGATCACCCGCCGCCGCCACCGAAGGCGGGCGCCCCGGCACGGTGAGCACACTCGCGACGCCCTTCTCTCGCTAGGTTATTCGCAGGCGCGCATCCGCAAACTGCGCGACACAGGAGTGATTCAATGACCGGGATGCTTACCACCCGCCGTCGGGATGATGGCGTTCTTGTGGTTTCTCTCGACGTTCCCGGAGAGAAACTCAACGTCTTGTCCCTTGGCCTCCTCGACGAGTTCGAGGCTTTGTTTAAGCAGATTGAGAAGGACGCCAGGCTTCGCGGCGTGGTCATCGTGAGCGGGAAAGCCGAAGGCTTCATCGCGGGCGCCGACATCAAACAGTTTGTGGTCACGACCACGGCCCAGGAAGCGGCGGCCCTCGCCGGCAAGGGTCATGCCCTGCTGAACCGGATCGAAGGATCGAAGATTCCATTCGTGGCCGCGATCAACGGCATCTGCCTTGGCGGAGGCACCGAGCTTTCCCTCGCCTGCGCCGGACGAGTGGCGAGCGATGATCCCAAGACCGCGATCGGTTTGCCCGAAGTTCAGCTCGGTCTGGTGCCGGGCATGGGCGGCACCCAGCGCCTGCCCCGGCTGGTCGGTCTCGCCCTGAGCCTCGACATGATCCTGACCGCGCGGAATCTGAAGGCGACCAAAGCCCTGCGGGCGGGACTGGTGGACGAAGTCGTCCCCCGATCGATCCTCGAAGATCGCGCGGCCGCTCTTGCCCTGGCCATCGCGTCCGGAAAAAAGCCCGCCCGTCCCGGCATCAAGCTGGTGGAGAGGCTCGCGCGACCGATCATCTTCTCGAAGGCCCGCTCGTCCGTGATGGCGAAGACGGGTGGCCACTATCCAGCGCCGCTGCGGGCCATCGAAGTCATCAGGGACGGCACCGCCACATCGCTCTCGGCCGGCCTTCAACTCGAGGCCGAGGCGTTTGGCGAACTGCTGGTGGGCGACGTGTCGCGCGCCCTCGTCAACGTCTTCTTCGCCACCCAGGACATCAAGAAAGCCGTCCCGCTTCCCGAGCCGCCGCCCGAGATCTCGAAGATCTGCATCCTCGGCGCCGGTCTCATGGGCGCAGGAATCGCCGGCATCGCCGCGGACTCCGGCATGCGCGCCCGCATGAAGGACCGCGACGATGCGAGCACGAGCCGCGGCCTCGGCTACGTCCGCGGCATCTGGGCCGAGCGGCGGAAGCGGGGGAGTCTCACCGCCCGCGAGGTCGAACAGAAGATGGACCGGGTGTCGGTCACCACCGACTACAGCGGCTTCAAACAGGCGGAGCTCGTGATCGAAGCGGTTTTCGAGGACCTGAACGTGAAGCGTCAGGTTCTCAAGGAGACCGAGGAAGCGACATCCGATACGTGCGTGTTCGCGTCGAACACCTCGTCGCTTCCCATCACGGATATCGCGGCGAATGCGAAGCGCAAGGATCTCGTCCTGGGCATGCACTTCTTCTCGCCCGTCCACAAGATGCC
>JANLSZ010000277.1:0-3755 GCA_031362685.1 Vicinamibacteria bacterium
ACCTTCTCGCCCACCAGGCGATTCAGCAGGGTGGACTTGCCCGCTGAAGGCCGGCCCACGATGGTGACGAAGCCCGATTTGAAACCGGCCGGGGTGGCCGCGGGCGCTTCCGTGGTCTCGGGAGGGGGTGGGTTTTCCTCGCTCATGAGCCCACCGCAACCGACGCGCGGCCGAAGCTCACCCGGCCGACGCGCTTCGATGTGGCTTCAAGAACTTCGATGGTGTAACCCTCGTGATCGATCTTCTCGCCCGCTTTGGGCACGTGACCGAAAAGATTCATGGTCAGGCCGCCCACCGTGTCGACATCGTCCGGCATCTCGAAGCCGGGGCTCAGCGCATCCTTCAACGCATCCAGGCTGACCCGCGCCGAGGCGGTGATGACCCCGGCCTTCGAAACCACCAGCGGCTCCGCCTCGTTATCGTATTCGTCCTTGATCTCGCCCACCAGTTCTTCGAGGATGTCTTCGATGGAGACCAGGCCGGCGGTGACGCCGTACTCATCGACGAGGATGGCGATCGATAGCCGCTTCGCCTGCATCTCGCGGAGCAGGTCGACCACTTTCTTGCCATCGGGGACGATCAGAGCCGGCCGGACCAGTGACTGGATGGTGTCGGTTTCCGCGCCGTCATGGCTGACCAGATCGCGGACGTGGAGCACTCCGGCGATATCGTCCAGGGTTTCCGCGTAGGCCACCAGTCTCGAGTACTGCGATTCGCGGAAGAGCTGCCGCGCGGCCGCCACGGTGCTCGAGGTGGGCAGGGCAGTCATGTCGAGGCGGGGAGTCATCACTTCGCGGGCCTGGGTCTTGGAGAAGCGGGCCAGGGAATCGACGATGCGCGACTCGTTCTCGGCCAGGAGCGGGGGCGGCTGAGTTTCCGCAGGCGACGACGGGATGCGCATCGTCGCTTTGTGACCATGCGAATCCTCCTCGCCGTTGTCGGAGCCGGCGGCGCGCCGGCGCAAGACCGTGATGAGGGGCGAGAGCAGGATGGCGTACCGGTGAAACGGCCGGATCAGGGTGAGCAAGACGCGTTCGGGCCCGCGCCGCGCGATCGCGTAAGGAAGGGTCAGGCGGAAGATCAACAGGTAGACGACCATGGTCGCCAGGGCCACCAGCATGGCCCAATGGCTGAGGAGATCGAGGAGCAGCACGGTCAGCAGCACGGTCATGGCCACGTGGGCGGTATAGGTGCCGATGTGAATGGGCATCAGCATCGAAGGCGGGTCTTCGAAGTACCGGCTGAGCTTCTCCATCTCCGGCGAATCCTCATCTGCGATCTTGAGCAGGTTCCGGCGCTTCACCAGATAGAACGAGGCTTCAATGGTGGCCAGGGTGATGGAGACGATGATGGCGAAGAAGATGGCGAGGAAGGCCAGGAAGGTCATGCGGCCATCCTTCCGGCGGTCCGGCCCGACTTGCGCGCTCGGCGGTTCGACGACCCTCGGGCCAGAAGTCGAGCGCGGAGCCCCTTCTCCAGCGCCTCCATCTCGCCCTGGTCGGTCTCATGATCGTAGCCAAGGACGTGGAGGAAACCATGCAGAGCCAGGATTTCCAGTTCGCGGTCGAGGGTTCGGGAGAAACGCACGGCGTTCGCGCGGGCGGTCTCGACGCTGATGATGATGTCGCCCAGACCCATGTCTTTGCCCTGGCTCTCGAAGGAGAGGACGTCGGTGGGCTGGTCCTTGAAACGGTAATCGCGATTGAGCTGGCGCAAGAGCGCGTCACCCGCGAACACCACCGCGAGTTCTCCGGTCACCTCCATGGCGGCGGCGGCCCGGTGGAGAAGGTCCCGAATTCCTTCCGTGCGCACCGAATGTCGCCTCTGACGATTCAAGATGAGCACCGAGAAGGCACCAGCCCCGTCATTGCGAGCCGTGCACGGACTTCGTGGCCCAAGGCCAGGCTGGCGCGCTCCGTGACTATTGGGAGAAACCCCATCGTCATTGCGATGGACCCGAAGTTTCGTCTCGGACTGAAGCAATCTCTCGAGAGATCGCTTCGTCGGCAGCTTTTCGATGGCCTCCTCGCGATGACGGAAATGGCCTGAAATGTGGCGAACTCGCACGGGTTTCTCAGCAGGGCCGCGTCGTTCGGCCGGGCCCGAAGCAATCTGGCCTGAAACAATCCGGTCGGAAGCAATCTTCCTGGAGGTCGCTCTAGTCACGACACACCGCCGTTCCCGGAGCCAGGGGACGAACCATTCTGGGGCCCGCGGTTTTCGTAGGCCTTGATCACGCTCTGCACCAGTTTGTGGCGCACCACATCGCGCTGGTCGAAATAGCTGAAGCCAATGCCGTCGACGCCGGTTAGGACGTTGATCGCGTCCACCAGGCCCGACGTGCGGCCCTGGGGCAGGTCGACCTGGGTGATGTCGCCGGTCACCACCACCTTGGAGCCGAAGCCGATGCGGGTGAGCACCATCATCATCTGCTCGGGGGTGGTGTTCTGGGCTTCGTCGATGATGACAAAAGCGTCGGACAGGGTCCGCCCGCGCATGAAAGCGATGGGGGCTACTTCGATCACGTGACGCGCGATCAGTCGTTCGACCTTCTCGAACTCCAGCATGTCGTAGAGAGCGTCATACAGAGGACGCAGGTAGGGGTCCACCTTCTGCTGCAGGTCTCCGGGGAGAAATCCGAGCTTCTCTCCGGCCTCGACCGCCGGCCGGGCCAGGATGATCCGGGCCACCGATTTCGCGAGGAGATGCGAAACCGCCTGAGCCACGGCCAGGTACGTCTTACCCGTGCCGGCCGGGCCAATGCCGAAGACCATGTCGTTGGCAAGAATCTGCTCGAGGTATCGGCGCTGGTTGAAGCTGCGCGGAACGATGGTCTTCTTGCCGCTGCGCACGACGGCCTTGAGGAGGAAGTCCTTCAGGTCGGCGGTCTCGTTCTCGGAGATGAGGGTGGCGGCCAGACGCACATCGCCCCCGGCCAGGCCGTAGCCTGAGACCATCAAAGCGGTCAGCTGGATGAACACCGACTGGGCTTGACGCTGACCCGCCTCCGGTCCTTCGATGACCAGGTCCGCGCCATCGTTCTTTATCCGAACCTTGAGTATCTCTTCGATGGCGCGAAGGTTCTCGTCCTTTACCCCGAAGAGTTCGTCCGTCCGCCCCGTCAAGGAAACGCGGGTCATCGCTTGGACAACAGGATGCCGAGGTCGCGCATCTGATCGTCGCGGACCTTGGAGGGTGCGTTGCACATGAGGTCGGTGGCGGAGGCGGTCTTCGGGAAGGCGATGACATCACGCAACGAGGTCGCGCCGGACAAGAGCATGGCCAGGCGATCGAGGCCGAGGGCGATGCCGCCGTGCGGTGGGGTGCCGTAAGACAAGGCGTCGATGAAGAACCCGAAACGTTCGCGGGTCTCCTCGTGGGTGAGGCCGAGGATCGAGAAGACCTTGGCCTGGGTGGCCGAGTCGTGGATTCGATAACTCCCGCCGCCCACTTCCATGCCGTTCAAGACGATGTCATAGGCCTTGGCGCGAGCCTTGCCGGGCTCAGTGTCGAGCATCGCCGCATCCGCAGGCAAGGGCGCGGTGAACGGGTGGTTGACGCTGTAGAAGCGTTTCTCACCCGCTTCCCACTGGAAGAGAGGGAAGTCGACGATTCAGACGAACTTGAATGCCTTTTCATTCTCGATGAGGAGTTTGAGTTCCTTGCCCATTTCGATGCGCAGGATTCCCATGGCCATGGAGATGGGATCTTCCGCGTCCACGCCCACCAGGATGGTGTCGTCCTTCTGGGCTCCG
>JANLSZ010000099.1:0-4041 GCA_031362685.1 Vicinamibacteria bacterium
ACCCGCGCCGTGGAAATACAGCTCGCCCGCGCGGCCGCTCATCTCCATCCAGGGCAGCCACGAGGAGAGGCGCGTCCAGCCGACCTGAACGTTCATCAGGGTGTCCTTGGTGGGATCGAGCAGTTCCGCGTCGCGATAGTAGAAGAGGAACATCTCGGTCGCGTGGTAGTAGCCGCCGACGTTGTCCTGGTAGTCGCCGGCGAGCGGGTTCTTGTAGAAGAGCGGCACCTCGATCGTCATCACGCCCAGGCCGTCCTTCGAGACACCGGTCCACTTCGCCGGGCCGCGAGGCCCCGTGGGAAAGGTGGCGCCCTGATTCACCGGGTCATTGGCCACATGCAGGACATCGACTTCCTTGCCCGTCCACGGGTTCTTCCACTTGCGCAGAATCTCGCCGGTCGCGGGATCCTCGTAGAAGACCACTTCGCGAGACACCATCTTGTAGCCCTTCTGGCCCTTGTCGTCGGTCACGGTCTTGGTGGCGCGGATGTTCATGGCGTGCCAGGTGAAGAGAAGACGATCGCGTTCGCCGGGCACGCGAGAGTAGGTCTTTCCCCAGAAGTCGAAGATCATCGGCTTGCCGTCGATGGTCGACGACTGAACCTTGCGGTTCGCCGTAACCACGTCCTCGGGCTTGGAGAGGTCAAGGGTGGGCGGAGGCGGCGGAACCGCCGCCTTCTTCTTCTGAGCCGCGAACGCGGAAGTCGAAAGAACGAGTGCGGCGATGGTGAGCAGGGCCTTGATGCGCATGGAGGACCTTTCAGGGGGTGGGACTTTGAACGGACAAAGAGGGAACCGAGCGCAGGCCGAATTCCTGAGGGGCTCCGCTCCGCGGACCCCCTCCAGAGCAAAGTCGCTTTGCTCGTTTGTCCCTTCGGCCGGAGCGAGCGGGGGTGGCGCGAAGCCTCCCCTTGGGGGACGGGGGGCTGAGCAGGCGGTGTGTTCACTTTGCGGCCCCCCGCCTAACGAAGAGAGGCGTCGAGGCGCCGGGGTTGGTCTCGATCACGATCGATTTGAGTTCGGTGTAGGCCTCGTAGCCGCCGGTTCCGCCTTCGCGTCCGAGGCCAGATTGGCCATAGCCGCCGAAGGGCATGTCGCCGGAAATGGCCCCGTAGGTATTGACCCACATGGTTCCGGTGCGAACCCGCAGAGCCACGTTCAGAGCCTTCGAGAGATCGCGCGACCAGACCCCGCCCCCCAGTCCATACTTCGAGTCGTTCGCGACCGCGATCGCTTCCTCCGCGTCACGCACCCGGATCACCGTGGTCACCGGCCCGAACAATTCCTCCTGGGCCGGACCGCACGACGCCGTGCCCCCGAGAAGAACCGTGGGCCGGAAGAATGAGCCGGGACGAAGCTCGTCGACGCGCACTCCTCCCGCGCCGACCCTGAGACCCTCCGCTCTGGCGCGAGTCACGAAGTCGACCGCGGCATCCGCCGCGCGATCGTCGATCATCGCGCCAATCTCCGTGCTCTCCTCGAACGGATCGCCCATCACCAGAGAATCGGCGAGGCCGCACAGCGCCTCCTCCACTCGATCGGCGACCGAGGTCTGGACTACCAGCCGCGATCCGGAGAAGCAACGCTGGCCGGAGTTTCGGAACATGCCTGCCGCCGCCGCGCGCACCGCGAGGTCGAGATCCGCGTCCTCGAGAATGATGTGGGCGGACTTCCCGCCAAGTTCAAGGAGCAGGTTCTTGATGGTGGGGGCGGCGAGCCGCATGACGGCAGAGCCCGCGGCGGTGCCTCCGGTCATGGTGATCATGTTCACGCGATCGTCACCGGCCAATCGGGCCGCCACTCCCGCCCCGCCGTGAAGCACGCTGAGCGCGCCTTCGGGCAGGCCAGCTTCGTAAAGGATCCGCGCGAATTCGGTGGCGAGCAGGGGCGACCGTTCCGAAGGCTTGAACACCACCGAGTTCCCGGCGGCCAGGGCCGGCGAGACCTTGAGCGAGGCGAAGGGCAAGGGAGCGTTGTAGGGGGTGAGCCCGACCACCACACCCACCGGGTCGCGCACGATCAGCTTCAGCAATGAGCCATCCGGGGCAGGCGAGGGCGTCATTTCGCCGGCCGCATATCTCGCGAAGGTCTTGAGATTTCCGGCAGTGGCGAGAACGTCGATCCTCGCCTCGGGCAGGGTCTTGCCGTTGTCGAAGACGATCATGCGCGCCAGGTCTTCCATCCGCGAAAGGGCGATGTGGGCAGCCTTGTCCAGCACGGCCGCCCGTTCCCAACCCTTGCGCAACCTCCAGTCGCCGCGATCGAAAGTCTGGCGGGCCACGGTCAAGGCGTGATCGCACTCAGCCTCCGAAGCTTCGCGCAGCGTCACCAGGGTCTCGCCAGTCGCCGGATAGCGAACGTCTAACGGCGCGCCTTCACCCGCCGAGAACCGGCCTCCCACCGCATTCGCCTCGGGCTTGAAGGGTGACCCGCCTCGCTCCGCGATGCTCCGCACTTTCACAGGAAAGACTCCTTGCCTCTGGCCTTCGCGCGCGACGCAACCGCGACGGTGGAGGGTCAGATTGTCTTAACTCTAGTACAACTTGGCCGGAGTTCACGGGAAAGGGACCGGCCTCCGGTGGTTGGGCCGGGACTTCCTATACTCGGCCTTTCCAGGAAACGAGGCCTCCCTTGAACGCTCTTCTGCTCGCCGCCGCTCTTCTCGTCCCTCCCGCTCAGACCGCCGCGCCGGAGATGATCGTTCACCACGCCCGGGTGTTCACCGCGGATCCAGCCCATCCCGCGGCCGAGGCGTTTGCGGTGAAGGATGGGCGCATCGTCGCGGTGGGCGGGTCGGCCGACCTGCTGAAGACCGCGGGGCCGGACACCCGGATTGTCGATCTGCAGGGCGCCTTCGTCTCGCCCGGCTTCGGCGACAGCCACCTCCACTTCATGGGCGGAAGCCTCACCCTCAATGCGGTCACCCTCGACGGCCTCACCGACCTCAAGGAAGTTCAGTCCCGGATCGCCGCCTACGCCAAGGCGAACCCGGAAGCCACCTGGGTCACGGGGCGGGGTTGGAACTACGGTGTATTCCCTGGGAATCTCCCGGATCGGAAGTGGCTGGATGAGATCGTGCCCGATCGTCCCGCGTTCATGCAGGGGTACGACGGTCACACCGGCTGGGCCAACACGAAAGCACTCGAACTCGCGGGCATCACCCGCGAGACGAAGGATCCCGCGAATGGCGTGATCGTGCGCGACGCGACGGGCGATGCCACCGGCGCGCTCAAGGAAGCCGCCCAAGGGCTGGTCCGTCGACTCGTGCCGAAGCCCACCGACGATGACAAGTACCGTGCGCTGAAGGCCGGCCTCGCTCTCGCCGCCTCCTATGGCCTCACCTTCGCCCACAACGCCGGGTTCGACGTGGCGGATTTGCCGATCTACGAACGGGTCATGGCCGAGGGCGGACTGAAGGTCCGCTTCTATAACGCCCTCCCCTTCCGCGCCGATCCCGACGAAGCGACGCTCACCCGGTACAAGGATCTGCGGACGAAGTACGCCGGCCCCCTGTTCCGATTCGGCGCCATCAAGGCGCTGGAGGACGGCGTGGTCGAGTCGAAGACCGCCTGGATGCTCGAGCCCTACGCGGGGGGCGGCGGAACCGGCATTCCGAACTACACCGCGGAGGAGTTGAAGCGCGGGGTCGCCACCTTCGACCGCGGGGGCTTTCAGATCTTCATCCATGCCATCGGCGACCGCGCCATAAGGACCACCCTCGATGCCTTCGAAAACGCGGCCCGCGTCAACGGGACCTCCGGGCGACGCCACCGGGTGGAGCACATCGAGGTTCCTCAACTCGCCGAGATCGCGCGGTTCAAGCCACTCGGTGTGATCGCGTCTACTCAGGCCCTCTTCGCGAACCCAGATGAGAACGCGCTCGGGGCATATGCCGAAGCGCTCGGGCCGGAACGAGCAGCGCGGGCCATGCCGTTCAAGGCGATCGACGACTCGGGAGCGGTTCAGGCCTTCGGCAGCGACTGGCCGGTGTTCTCGATGGAAGTGCTCAAGGGCATCTACTGCGCGGTCACCCGCCAAACC
>JANLSZ010000180.1:0-3070 GCA_031362685.1 Vicinamibacteria bacterium
CCAGGCCTGCACCTTCTTGCCCAGAGCGCCGGTGTAGGTCACGGATTCCGAGGGAAGGAGGGCGAAGGTCGAAAGAGCCGCGTCATTCGTCTCCGTGATGCGCGAGATCCGGCCGCTCGCCAGGTCGACGGTCACCACATCGGCCGGCTTCAGAAGGGAATCCTGGGCCATCACTGCCTTGAGGCCGTCTTTCGAAATGGACAATTGGGTGAGGTGGCCGTCCGCTACCTTGCGCGGCGTCCCTCCCGCAGCCGGAATGGCGAAGAGTGGATTCTGAGGCCCGTCGCCCGCCGTGAAATAGATCGTCTTCGAATCGGGCGCCCAGGCGATCTCATCGACGCTGCGATCGAAGGACTCGGTCAGGTTGCGGGTGGCGCCGGTCTTGCGGTCGTAGGCCATCAGACGCCAGCGATCCGCTTCGAAGCCCGCACGCATCTGGGCGTGATACGCGATCATCGATCCATCCGGGCTGTAACGGGGAAGGCCGTCGAAGCCGGGAGCCGCGCCAAACTTCTTCGCTCCGCCGCCCGTCGTGGCCACCACGAACAGATCGGCGTTCGTGGAGGCCGACTCGTCTTTGTCGTCGTTTCGGCCGAACGCCACCTCGGACCCATCGGGGGCCACGTCGAAGTCGTCCGGCCCGGCGTAGGGCGGAACGTCGGCGTCGCCCGGAGTGAGGTCTGTCGCCTGTCCGGTCTTGAGGTCCACCCACAAGACGTGCGAACGCAAACCATCTTCCCAAGTGTCCCAATGGCGCACGAAGAGCTTGTCGTACACCCGCACGCTTTCACCCTTTTCTTCGACTTTCTTCTTCGTGCAGGCGTCGAAGTCGGAGCCGGTGCAGGTGGGGTGCACATCCGAAATCACCAACAGCTTGTCGGCCGTGCCCCAGCGGTAGTTGGCCACACCCTGCGAAAGATTGGTCACCCGGCGCGCCTCGCCGCCGCCAAGATCCAGGACGTAGACCTGGGGTGCGCCCTCTCGGGCCGAAAGAAACGCGATCTGCTTCCCATCCGCGGAGAATCGGCCCTGCGAATCCGACTTGGGGTGCGAGGTGATGGCGCGGGAGGCGCCGCCGAGGGCGGGCACGATGAACAGATCGGTGTTCCGGCTCTTGCCCAGCTCGATCGATGTCTGCTGATACAGAACCCACTTTCCATCCGGCGAGATCTGAGGACCGGCCAGTCGCTTGAGCGAGTGCAGGTCTTTGGCCGTGAAGTCGGGCACGGCCAGAGTGAGGACGGTGGCGATAGTCAGAAACATTGTTCTCTCCTACGAGTGCCTTCCGAGACTCTAGCCGGAGCGGAGCGGGTGGCCACAAGGCCCACCCCTAACTTTCGCTCCGCCCAACCTGCCAGAGGATGAAGGCGTAGTCGGACGCGGTTTCGCGCAAGGCGTCGTATCGGCCGGACGCTCCGCCATGGCCCGCGTCCATCAGGGTCCGGAGCAGCAGCGGGGTGTCGCTGGTTTTGAGGGTGCGCAGCTTCGCCGCGTACTTCGCCGCCTCCCAGTACATCACCTGCGAATCATTGAATGAGTTCCGCAGCAGGATCGCCGGGTAGGCTTTCGCTTCGAGGTTGCTACACGGGCAGTAGGCGCGCATGACCCGATAGTCTTCAGGATTCTTCGGGTTGCCCCACTCTTCGAACTCGGCCACCGTGAGGGGCAGATCCTCGTCGAGCATCGAATGGATCACATCGACGAACGGCACCTTGGCGATCACCGCCTTCATGAGATCCGGTCGAAGATTGGTCACCGCGCCCACCAGCAGGCCGCCCGCCGAGCCGCCTTCGATCACGAGTTTGGGAGACGACGTGTAGCCGCGTTCGATCAGGCTCGAGGCGCAGGCGATGAAATCCGTGAACGTATTCATCTTCGTGGCCATGCGTCCGGCGTCGTGCCAGGGCTTGCCCATCTCGCCGCCACCCCGGATGTGGGCGAGGGCGATCACGAAACCACGGTCCAGTAGAGAGAGTCGGGGGGAGAGAAACGAGACGGGATAGGGATACCCGTACGAGCCGTAGCCGAGAAGAAACATAGGCGCCGTCCCGTCAAGGGCGGTATGGCGTCGTCGTACCAGCGAGATTGGTATCTTCGTCCCGTCCAAGGCCGCCGCGGACGTCCACTCCGACACGTACTGGCTTTGGTCGAACGAACCGAGAACCCTGGTCTGCTTGATCAGCGTGCTTTTGCTCGTGGCCAGGTCGAGATCGAACACCGACGGCGGGGTCACCAGCGACTGATACGAATACCGGAACGTCGAGGTCGCGTATTCGCGGTTGTCCTGGGGGAATGCGGTGTAGGTGGGCTCCGCGAAGACGGCTTCGACACCAGGTGATCCGTCTTTGTGGAGGGCCCGAAATCGGGGCAGGCCACCTGACCTTTCGAACAAAACCGCGTGGTCCTCGAAGGCTAGAGCCGCTTCGAGCATGACGTCGTCCCGGTGCGGGACAATCTCGCGCCAGTTTGCTTCCGCGGGCGCACTCACCGGGGCTTCGACCAACCGGAAGTTCCGTCCCCGGTCGTTGGTGCGAATCAGGAAATGGTCGCCCTGATGGTCGAGTTCGTACTCGTGGTTCTGACGTCTTGGGGCTACGAGACGGAAGTCCGCTTCCGGCGTCCGGGCATCGAGGGTGTGGAACTCCGCGGTGGTGTGAGACGCGGTCACCAGAAACAGGAAGGCGCCGCTGCGCGAGCGGAAGATCTCGAGATTGAACCGCTCGTCGGTTTCTTCGAAAACCAGAACCGGCTCGGCGTCGCTGAAGGCAGTCACCCGATACAGACGCGCGGCGCGTTTGGCGTGATCCTCCTCGGTAAAGAAGATGGTCTTCGAGTCGGCCGCCCAGACCACCGAAATCGTTTTCTCGAAGACGCGACTCCAAAGCGTCCCCGACCCGAGGTTCTTGACCTGAAGCCGGTACTGCCGGAAACCGGTGTCGTCGGTCGAGTAAGCGAGCAGCTGGCCGTCGTCGCTCATGGCGTAGGCGCCGAGGGACATGAAAGCCCGGCCTTCCGCGAGGGCGTTGACGTCGAGCGTCGTTTCGACCGGGGCCGCCGGGTCGCCGATGCG
>JANLSZ010000213.1:0-14843 GCA_031362685.1 Vicinamibacteria bacterium
CTCGATGCCGTCATCGCCGATCGACCCGCGGTGATGACCTGCTACGACGGCCACAGCATCTGGGTGAACTCGAAGGCCCTGGCCCTGGCCGGCATCACGAAGGACACGCCGAATCCCAGGAACGGCGAGGTCGTGAAAGACGCGAAGACCGGCGAGCCCACCGGTCATCTCAAGGAATCGGCGTCCGGCCTCATCAACGGGGCGATGCCCCAGCCCACCGACGCCGACCGACGCGCCTTCCTGCGCGCCGCGGTGGCGCACGCGCACGCCCTCGGCGTGACCAGCGTGCAGGACGCCGGCATCGATCTTGACGAGATGGCGCGGTACGAAGAGGCGAAGCGGAAGGGCGAGCTGCAGGTCAGGATGTATGCGGCCTTCTCGGCGTCTTCGGCCACCACCGAGGCCGACCTCGACCGCATGGACGCGGTCTGGAAACAGTTCGGGGATGACCCCACCCTCAAGACCGGAGCAGTGAAGATGTATGCCGACGGCGTCATCGAGAGCCGCACCGCGGCGATGTTGGCGCCCTACGAGAAAAGCGAGGCCAAAGGCGCCACGAACCTCTCCTCCGACGATCTGAACCAGATCGTGACCATGATCGACAAACGCGGATGGCAGGTCCTGATTCACGCCATTGGCGATCGGGCTATTCGCCTGACCCTCGATGCGTTCGAGCATGCGGCGGCGGCGAATCCCGCGCCGGCGCGAGGACGGCGTCATCGGATTGAGCACATCGAGACCATCGATGCGGCGGACATCCCGCGCTTCGCGCGTCTCGGGGTCATCGCGTCGCAACAGCCCATGCACGTGGCCCTCGGCGATATGAACTCCGTCCATCCAAAGGGCCCGTGGCCCGACAACATCGGGCCCGATCGCGCCTCGCGCGCGTGGGCCTGGAAAAGCATTCGTGATGCGGGCGGCCGGCTCACCTTCGGCAGCGATTGGCCGGTGGCCCCGCTCTCCGTGGGTCAGGGCCTCTGGCTGGCCTCGACCCGAATCGGCCCGCCGAATGCCGCCGATCAGAAGTTGTCGATGCGCGATGCGATTCGCGCCTATACGAGCTGGCCCGCCTATGCGTCGTTCGAAGACAAGCGCAAGGGCACTCTGGCCGCCGGCATGCTCGCGGACATCGTCGTGCTGTCGAGCGACATCATGTCCCGGCCTCCAAAGACGGCGACCGACATCGTGGTGGACACCACGATCTTCGACGGCAAAGTGGTGTACGAAAAATCGCGATGACGGATGAGCGTTCCTCCAAGGCGTCACTCACCTTGGCCGGTCCACGACTCGCGACTATGGTGGGGACTTGAGAGCGTAATAGGCCCCTGGATTCAGTCCCGGAAGAATTTCGCTAAAAAAATTCCCCCGACCCCTTCGCCCGGAACAGGTCGTGCTAGCCTGCGAGCAAGCGTAAACAAGAAGCCCCCAAAAAAGCAGCCCCACATCGGAGGAAGCCCTATGCGTCTTCGCCTGGCCGTCTCGTTCTCTCTGGTCGCAGCCTTTTCCGCGGTCGATCCGGTCCTTGCCCAGCGCACCACCGGCGCGATCATCGGCACGGTCAAGGACTCATCCGGAGCCTCCCTGCCCGGGGCCACCGTTGCCATCAAGGGTGAAGCCATCGTCGGCGTGCTCACCAGCGTCGCCAACGGCGAAGGCTTCTACCGGTTCGCTTCGCTGCCGCCGGGTGTCTACACCCTCACCTACACCATGTCCGGTTTCGCCACGCAGAATCGGGTGGGCGTCAAGGTCTCCCTCGGGGAAACCCTCTCGGAGAACGCTTCGCTCAAGGTGAGCCAGATCGCCGAGGAAGTCACGGTGATCGGTGAGGCGCCGGTGGTCGACACGACGTCCAACGAGGTCGGCACCCACTACGACAAGGATTGGGTGCGCAACGCCCCCATCCCGCGATTCACTTTCTTCGACTTCTTGAACTCCGCCCCCGGAGTGAACGCCACCGCCCAGGGCAGCTCGCGCTCGACCTCGCTCGGCTCCTCGACCGGAGACAACTCTTACATGCTCGACGGCACGGACTTCACCGCGCCCTACACCGGGTCGGCGTGGCCCTGGCCCAACACCGACGCGGTCGAGGAGATCGAGGTCCTGTCGCTCGGAGCCCCGGCCGAGTACGGCGGCCTCCAGGGAGCGGTCTTCAACGTGGTCACGCGTCAGGGCTCCAATACTTTCCACGGCGACGCCAACTTCTACTTCCAGGACCAGGGTCTTACCTCGCGGAACACCACCGACAAGGAAGACGGCGGCAAACCCTACAATCGCGACACCTACAAGGACTCGACCGTCCAGCTCTCCGGTCCGGTGATCAAGGACAAGCTCTGGTTCTTCGGGTCCTACCAGTACCAGCGGGACTATCAGTCGCAGCCCGGAACGAACAAACTCTTCCCGGCCAAGTTCGAGGCCGACCGGATCTTCTTCAAGGCCAACTGGCAGCTCAGCCAGAAGAACAAGCTGATGTTCGCCTACCACGACGACTTCTATCGAATCCCGGGCACGGCCACCACCCTCACCGCTCCCAGCACCGTCGCGGTCGAGAGCGGGCACAACCCGGCGCCGAACCTCACGTATACCGGGGTCATCTCCGACAAGACCTACGTAGAGGCCCGCGTCTCGGGCTTCTATGGCAAGGACCACGGCGACCCGCTCCAGCCGAACCAGCCCCGGGTCAGCCGGCGGTTCAACGACCTGGACAGCGGCCAGATCACGGGCGGGATCTACTCGTGGTACGACGGCGACAGCTGGAAGACCGGGGTTGCCGTCAAGCTCTCCCACTTCGCCGACAACTTCGCGGGGGCCAGCCACGACTTCAAGTTCGGCGTGCAATACAACGAAGGCGGCCACGACTACCTTTACGGTCTGAACGACTACATTTACACCTACAGCGGTGTGCCGGGCTACGGTTACACCCAGCTTCCCTTCCACAAGGGCGGCAAGGAGAAGACGATCGGGACGTACCTTGATGACACCATTCGCATCGGCTCCCGCCTCACCGTGAACGCCGGCCTGCGCTTCGACAACAGCAAGGGCCAGTACGAAGCCTATCCGATCCTCGACAAGAACGGCGCTCCCACGGGCCAGAGCACGGCGGCGAACAACGACCTCTTCACCTGGAACGTGGTTTCGCCGCGCCTCGGCTTCAACTACAAGCTGACCGAGGATGGCAAGACCGTCCTGAAAGCGCACGTGGGGCGTTACTACCGCGGCATCATCACCCAGGAGTTCGATGACGCTTCGCCCGCCCTCACCCCGCGCTTCATCTTCTCCGGAACCTATGACGCTTTGGGCAGGCCCAGGGAAACCTCCGTGGTCTCGGATAACTCCAACCTGCGCATCGACCACGGCTTCCAGGCCCCCTACACCGACCAGTATTCGTTTGGCTTCGACCGCGAGCTCCTTAAGAACGTGGGCCTCGAGGTCAACTACGTCTACAAGAAGGGGGAGCACCCCGGCGGCTGGACCGACATCGGCGGAAAGTACGCGCCGGCGATCTACAAAGACACCACCGGAGCCGAGCCGAGCGGGAAGGACATCACCGTGCTCCGCCTGACCAACTCCAAGACGGACCGCGTGTTCCTTCTGACCAACCCCGACACCGACCCGCAGCGAATGTTCTCCCGCTTCAATGGACTCACCGTCCAGCTCACCAAGCGGATGTCCAACAACTGGCAGATGGTCACGTCGGTCGTGCTCTCCAAGGCCACCGGCCGCATCGGCTCCAGCCTGCGCTCGCCCAGCCAGCGACAGGAAGGCTACGCGCGGGACTTCGGCCAGAACCCCAACGACTTCATCAACACCGATGATCTGCTCATCGAGGATCATCCCTTGGTCTTGAAGACGAATCTCGTGTACCAGCTCCCGAAGGGCTTCCTGATTGGCGTCAACCTGAGGCACCAAAGCGGTCGGCCCTGGGCCCGTCAGGTCCGGGTCTCGGCGGTCACCGGGTTCACCACGACCATCCTGGCCGAACCACTGGATGGACACCGCCGCGTCGAAGACCAGACCATCCTCGACCTTCGAGGGCAGAAGGAATTCAAGCTGAGCGGCCGGGCCAACATCGCGGTTCTGGTCGACGCGCTGAACATGCTGAACGATGGCGCCAACGAGGGGATCGGCAGCCGTCGCGCCGACTCGTCCAGCTTCGGCCTGCCCACCGTGTTCATCGCGCCCCGGCGCCTGATGCTGGCAGCCAAGCTCAGGTTCTAATCGACGGGTCGGAGAAGTGAACGCCCCGGGAGCGCTCGCCCTCGGGGCTTTTCTTTGCGGAGCCGCGCGCCCGACGCTGCGCTCACCTTACTTGCCGCCGCGCTGGAGCTGTTGGGCCGCCGCCACCTCGCGCTGTGCTTCCGCCGTGCGCCCCTGGCGGTTGAAGACATCGGCCAGCACGAAATGGCCGAGGGGCGCGATCTTAGGATCCGGTCTTGACCCGAGCCCCTTGCGCGCCCATTCCTCGGCGCCCGCGAGGTCGCCCGAGTTGAGCAGTGCCTTCGCGAGGTAGAGCTGCCCGGTGCCGAAATCGGGTTGCAGTTCGACGGCCTGGCGAAAGCGAGCTACGGCTTCGGGAAGACGGCCCTGCCCTTCGAGCAGCTTCGCCAGGTTGAACGCGGCCCGATGCGCCTTGGCATTGGTGGCGAGCTCCGTCTCGTAGGCGGCGATGGCCAGGCCGGTCTCCCCGCGCCCCTCGTAGACCAGACCGAGATTGAAGTTCGCGGTGTCGAGCCCGGGCTTTTTCGCCAGGGCCAGGCGCAGCGACTTCAGGGCCTCGTCGAACTGCTTCGCCTCGATCTGGCTCTCGCCGAGCTTCAGCCAGAAGCGATGCTCGTCGACCTTGCGCGCGAGGGCGTCGTGGATCACGACCTGGGCCTGTTCGGGATGGCCCTGACGCATCAGCAGATCGGCCAGCTGCCAGAGCACCTTGCCGTTGCGCGGGTCGAGCTGCCGCGCGCGTTCGAAGCCGACGCGCGCTTCTTCCAGCCGGCCCATGTCCTTGTAGGCGATGGCCAGGCTGAACAGTGCGCCCTGATGGTCGGCATCCAGCTTCAATGCTTTCTTGTAGGAGGCAATGGCCTGGGCCGGCCGCTTGGCCTTCTTCTCGAAGTTGCCGAGCAGCATGTGAGCCTCGACGATCTCCGGGTCAGCCGCGATCGCCTCCTGAACTATGGTGATTGCCTGGTCGAGGCGGCCTTCGGCCGACGCACCGCCCGCCTGCTTGAGCAGGTTGTAGAGACCGATCTTGTCCTTCGGATCGCCGCGGGGGCGATCCTCGAGATGGCGGGCGCTCACGCTGCCGCCGATGTAGCCGAGGGCGGCGAGCCTTTCCTCGGTCTCGGCGTCGACGGTCTGTGGTCCCTTGGCCGCGGTCGTGCTCGCGTGGCCGGCAAGTTCGCGGGTAAGCGCGCGCTCGATGGTGGCGACCCTGGTCGGGTCTTCCTTCGATTTGTCGGTGAGCTCGCGGGGATCGAGCTCGAGGTCATAGAGCTCGGGGCGCGGCGCGCGGATGTACTTGACGCGATTGTCCTGGAGCGAGATCAGTTCGCTCCAGCCGTAGTGATAACGCGGGTACCAGCTCTCGGACTGCGCGAGGAGGGATAACGGCTCGCCCCGGGCCAGGGGCATCAGGCTCACGCCCTGGACCTGTCTTGGTGCGGCCACCCCTAACAACTCGAGAGCGGTGGGCATCAGGTCCACGATCCGGATCTGCTCGGGCACTTCGCGGACGGGGACGCCGGGGCCCGCGACGATCACCGGGATATGCGTGGCCGCGTCATAGATGAAGAAGCCGTGGGTCGGCTCGCCGTGCTCACCCAGCATCTCGCCGTGGTCGCCCGTGACCATCACCAGGGTGTCTTTGAGCCGCCCCTCGGCTTCCAGCGCATCGAGCAGTCGGCCGAGCTGTGCGTCCGCGGTGGCGATCTCGGCGTCGTAGCCGCCGATCATGGTCGCCGGGAAACGCGAGCGAAACGGCTCCGGGGCTTCGTAGGGAGCGTGCGGATCGTAGAGGTGGACCCAGGCGAAGAAGGGCCGTTCGCGCTCGGCCGAAAGCCACGACAGCGCCTGGTCCACGGTCTCGGAGCCGGGGCGCTGGATCACGTCCATTCCGATCGCGTCGCCGAACTTCTCGAGATCGAAGTTGTCGAAGAACTTCTCGAAACCCTGGGCGATGCCCCAGCGGTGATCGAGCACGAACGACGAGACGAAGCCGCCGGTCCTGAAACCCCGGTCGCGCAACGTCTCGGCCAGGGTGGCCTGGTCTTCACCCAGATAGAAGCCGCCGTTGTCGCGCACGCCGTGCCAGGCGGGAAACGTGCCGGTCATCAAGGAGGAATGCGCGGGCAAGGTCAGGGGCATCACCGTGGTGGCCCGGGCGAAGCGCAGGCCGGAGCGCGCCAGGGCATCAAGGCGCGGGGTCTGCGCCCCCGCGTAACCGTAGCAACCCAGATGATCGGCGCGCAGGGTGTCGATCGAGACCAGGAGCAGGTTCTTCGGGGCTTTCGCGGCGAACCAGGTTCGACTCCGCTCCGACCGCGCGAGCAGCAGCCCCGCGCCCGCAAGAGCTGCGGCGATCAGGCCCACGGCGGTGGCGCGACGCAAGCGGATGGAGTTCCTTGAGGGCTTCATGGCTTCTGGCCGAGTTCGCGCAACCGGGACCGCGCGGGCGCAAAGGCAGGGTCGAGCTCCAGAGCCTTGCGGAAGAAGGGCAGACCCTCGCCCTTTCTTTCAAGACGCAACAACACCAGCCCCAGATTGTAGGCGTACTGAGCCTCGCGGGGGTCGCGCTTCACGGCCTCACGGAAGGCGGTCTCGGCGTCGGCCAGGCGATCGTTCGCTCCGAGGACCATGCCGAGAGAATTCCAATAGTCGGCTGGTTCCGGGTCGATGGCCACCGCCTCTTTCAGGAAACGAATCGCCTTCTCCGTGTCGCGGGCGTCGCGATACATTTCACCGACCTTCACGCGAAGAAGGGCGTCCTTCGGAGCAAGGGGCAAGGCGGCTTCGTAGGCGGCGATCGCCTCCCGTGGCTTCTCTAGACGCCGCAGAAGGGCGCCTTCGGCCTCGAAGATCTGCGCATCCTTTGGGTTCGCGGTCTGACCTTTCTTCAGGGTGGCCAGGGCCCGCCGGGTTTCACCGAGGGCGGCGTAGCAGTCGGCGAGACCGACGTAGGCCGCTCCGTAGGCGGGCAGGCGAATGAGGGCGGCGTCGAAATGGGGAGCCGCATCCCGTGGCCGCTTCTGGTCATACAAGGCCCGGGCCAGGTAGTAGTGCACCTCGAAGCTCTCGATTCCGCGCGCGAGGAGTTTCTGAAAACGTGCGGCGGCGCCCGCCGGATCTTTTTCCCGGAGGCGAGTCAGCCCCTCGCGCATGAGGGTGTTGACCGCTCGGTAGTCCTCGAGCTTGTCCTTCGGATCGGCCCCGGTCTTCACGGTCAGGCCGGTCCCTCCGGCGCCGATGTAGCCGAGGGCCCCGAGTTGCTCGAGCATCTCGGGAGGAACCGCGGCGGCGGTCGGGGCGGATCGAGAAGACGCCTTCTCCGCCGCCAGTCGCGCGGTCAGGGCGCCGCGCAAGGCCGCGGCCTGGGTTGGGGAGGAGGCGGCGAGGTTCCGGATCTCGCCCGGGTCTTCCCGCAAATCGAAGAGTTCCGGGCGCGGGGCCAGGATGTACTTGAAGCGCCCGTCGCGAAGCGCGCGCAGATCACTCCAGCCGAAGTGCAGCAGAGGGGTCAGGGACTCGGCGTAGGTTGCCTCCGCGGGGGGTTCCGGACCGCCGCGCAATGTGGGCGCGAGGCTGCGCCCGGTGAGATGGGCGGCGGCCGGCAGTCGCACGCCCAGAAGGTCCAGAACCGTGGGCACCAGATCGACGCTCCGCGCGGTGGCGCGCAGCTGTTGGCCGGGCGCAATCCCCGGACCACGAAGGAGCAGCGGGACCGCGAGCGTTGACTCGTAGACGAAGTAGCCGTGCACCGCCTCCCCGTGTTCGCCGAGTCCCTCACCGTGGTCGGAGGTCACGACCAGAAGGGTTTCACCGCGGATCCCCAGGCGGGCCAGGGCGGCGTCGAGGCGGCCCACCAACTCGTCGGACCAGGACACTTCTCCGTCGTACGGCCGATCCGCGTAGCGTGACGCGTAGGGCTCGGGCGGTTCGTACGGCTCGTGGGGATCGTAGAGATGGAGCCAGAGGAAGAGCCGCGAACCCCGCTGGGCCTCGAGCCAGGCCACCGCCTCCGCGGTCGGGATGTCTCCGCGTCGCTGAATGGTGTTCAGAAAGCGGGCGTCGTCGGCGCCGACCTCGAAGTGATCCGAGAAGGTGTCGAAACCCCGGGCGAGTCCCGACTGCCTCGAGAGCACGATCGAGGAGACGAAGCCGGCGGTGGCGAACCCTTCGGCCTTCAACCTTTCGGCGAGCGTGGGAACGTCCCCCCTCAGGGCCGGAGAAACGTTGTCTCGTATCCCGTGCTCGGCCGGATACAAACCTGACAGAAGTGAGACGTGAGAGGGACGGGTGAGAGGAACCTGCACGCTGGCATCGAGGGCGCGGGCTCCATCGCGCGCCAGGGCGTCGAGATGAGGTGTTCCCACCGAGCGGTTTCCGTAGGAGCCGAGGCGGTCGGCGCGAAGCGTGTCGATGGTCACGAGCACCAGGTGTCGGGCGGTGGGCGGCGGTGCTTCGCGGCAGGAAGCCAGCGCGAGGGCCACGAGGGGGATCAGGGAGCGGGTGAGCGGCGCCATCAGGCCTAGCGGCTCAGATCGTTCGAGTCTCGCGCCACGCCGGGATATTACTCTCGCCCGGACGGGCCAACCCAAGGTCACGAGAGCGTGCGAAACTGGATTCACGCGGCCGGTGCGGCCGGCTCGCCTCGCCAGAAAGCAGGACACCATGAGAAACACGAACAACCTGTGCGCTTCCATCCTGGCCTGCCTCCTGGCCCAGGGCGCTTCGGCCCAGACGGATTGGCCCACCAAACAGTGGCCGGTTTCGACGCCGGACGCCGTCGGGCTGAATCCCGTGGCCATCGGGAAGTTCGATGCCGAGATTGCCTCCGGTACGTATGGCTACGTCGACAGCATGCTGATCATCCGGCATGGCAAGGTCGTCTTCGATCGTTCCTACCCCCACGACTACGACCGCATCTACTCCGAGGAGGCCAGGAAGCCGGGCGCCCTCAACGCGCACGATTCCACCGGACCCTACAACTACTTCAATCCGTGGTGGCATCCCTTCTATCGGCGCGGCGATCTTCATTCGTTGCAATCGGTGTCCAAGACCGTGACCTCGGTGGTGATCGGGGTCGCCACCGCGCGGAAGGAGTTTCCTTCGCTCGACACCCCGGTGCTGAAGTTCTTCGACCCGTCCTCGGTGGCCAATGTCGACGACCGCAAGCGGCGCCTCACCATTCGCCACCTGCTCACCATGACCGCGGGCTTTGACTGGAACGAGGATCTGCCCTACGCCGATCCGAACAACACGTGCAGCGTCATGGAGGCCACCTTCGACTGGGTGAACTATGCCATCAATCGGCCGATGGCCATCGAGCCCGGAACCGAGTTCAAGTACAACAGCGGCGCCACCCAGTTGCTTTCGCATATCTTCAAGGTGGCGACGGGCCAGGACATCGAAGAGTACGCCCAGCGGCATCTGTTCGCCCCGCTCGGCATCGAGCGGTACTTCTGGAAGCGCAGTCCCTCGGGTCTCACCGACACCGAGGGAGGCCTCTACCTGAGCAGCCTCGATCTGGCGAAGATCTCGTATCTCTTCTTGAAGGATGGGGTCTGGGAGGGGAAGCCGGTGGTTCAGCCCGAGTGGGTGAAAGCGTCGGTCGCCCCGAGCGTCACCGTGTCGGCCGACGGCGTGAAGTACGGATACAAGTGGTGGCTGCTTCCCTACGCCAAGGGTGACGCGCGGCTCGCGTGGTCGGGCTCGGGTTTTGGGGGACAGCGGCCGATCATTTTTCCGGACCTCGATCTGATCGTCGTGTTCACCGGATGGAACATTCTCCCGGACCGGCCCGAACTCTCCCGCCCAGTCGCGGTGGAACGGATCCTCGGCGCGGTGCGCCGCTGAGGAACGGGTTTCGACGCCCTCAGGGCGCCCGCGAGTAGGCACCAGGTACGTATTTCTGTACAATGTTGGCATGGACACCTTGAGCTACACGAATGTTCGCGCCGACCTCGCCCGGACCATGGACCGGGTCAACGACGACCGGACCCCGATCGTGATTACACGCCAGCGCGGCCGTTCCGCGGTCCTGATGTCCCTCGAGGACTACAACTCTCTAACCGAGACCATGCACCTCCTGCGGAGTCCGCGAAACGCCGCGCGCCTTGCCGAATCGATGACTCAGGCCAACCAGGGGCGCAGCCGGAAGCGGGCTCTGATCCGGTGAAGCGAGAGATTCGCTTCACCGCTCACGCATGGGACGACTACGTGGTTTGGGCCGATACCGACCGAAAGATGCTGATCCGGATCAACCGCCTCATTGAGGCGGCGGCGCGTGAGCCATTCACCGGAGTCGGCAAACCCGAGCCGCTGCGGAATCAACTCAGCGGCTGCTGGTCACGACGGATCGATCAGGAACATCGCCTCGTCTATCGCATCGAGGCCGCTCAACTGGTCATTCTTCAATGCCGCTATCACTACGATGCTTGACGAGCGCGCCCCAGAACGCGGATTTGCGGCTTCGAACGATTCGATCCTGTCCGTAGCGAAGAGACGGGCGGTGCGATGCGGTCAGGGCGCCCGCTCGTACACCACGCGACCGCCCAACACGGTCAGATCCACCCGGGTCTTGAGAATCTGCTCGGGCGGAAGGGTGAGCAGATCGGCGGAGAGCACGATGAGATCGGCCAGCTTGCCTGGTTCGATCGTTCCCTTGCGCCCTTCCTCTCGGGTCACGAAGGCGCCGCCGCGCGTGTAGGCGCGCAGGGCCCGTAGCATGGGGACGCGCTCGCCGGCGCCATACACCGCGCCACTCTTTCCCTTTCGAGTCACCGCGGCATAGAGCCCCACCAGGGGGCCGATGGGGAGGATGTCGCTCGAGAACGCCATGAAGATCCCGCGGTCCATCGGCGTAGCCACGGGATTGTTGTGGGCAAGGCGCTCGCCATCCAGGGTCTGTCCATACCGCTGCTCGAGGGTGTAGGTGAAGTTCGGCTGCTGGGTCACCAGGATGGAGTCGCGCACCATGGTGGCGAGGGTGGCGTCGGGCGGCAGCATGGAGAAGTGATTGAGGTAGTTGCGGTGATCGGCCTTCGGTGACTCGTGCAGCACGCGGTCAAAGACCTCCACCGCCAGGGCGATGGCCCCGTCCCCGATGGTGTGAAAGCCCATCTGCCACCCCATCCCGTGCGCGGTCCTGGCGATCTGATACAGCTGTTCAGGCGGGCGATTCAGGGTTCCGCGGAAGCCGGGCATTCCTTTGTAGGGTTCCAGGGTGTAAGCGCTCGGCCCGGTGAAACCGCCATCCACGTAGACCTTCAAGGCACCCACCCGCAGCCACTCGTCGCCTTCGCCGGACCGCTTCTTGAAGGCCCGGAGTTTCTCTTCACTCTCCCACCGGATCTGGACGGCGGCGCGCGGCAGGTAGCCTCGGTGTTCCCGGTAGACCCGCTCCCATTCCGGAAAATTGTCCGCGGTTTCGTCGGCCATCACGAGGCTGGTGATGCCGAGGGACAGCTGGTTGGTGAGCGAGCGAACGAAACTCGGCCGGAGTTCCTCCGCGGTGGTGATGGGCACCAGCTTGTCGACGAGATCCGCGCGCTCGCGGATGACCCCGGTGGGCTCGCCTTTCGCGTCGTGCTCGATCATGCCCGCCGAGGGCTGGGGGGTGGTGCTCGTGATGCCGGCCAGGCTCAGCGCGAGCGAATTCGCGACGGAACTGTGGCCGCCGGCGCGCGCGAGGATGACCGGGTTGTTGGGCGCCGCGGCATCGAGATCGGCGCGCTGGGGCAATCGTTGCTCGGCGAAATTGTCCTCGGCCCAACCGTACCCGGTGATCCATTCACGGGGGCCGAGTTGCGCGGCCTTGGCGCGCACCTTGTCCTGCAACTCGCGGATGGAGGTGGTGCCGGCGAGGTCGATATACCGCTGGGGATCGCCGGAGATATGGGTGTGCGCATCGTTGAACCCCGGCAGGAGCAGGCGTCCGCCGAGATCAATGATGCGCGTTGCCGAGTAGCGCTCCACCAGGGACTCGTCTCCCACGGCAACGATGTTTCCGCCACGGATGACCACCGCCCTCGCGCGGTGGTTTTCATCGTCGAGGGTAACGATGTTCCCGTGATGGAGAATGAGGTCCGCCGGTTCCTTGCCCTGGAGGGCACGGCCGGACTCCGGGGCGACGAGCAGGGTCGCCATGGTGATCGACAGCAGCGGGTAGCAATGGGTGGGCATGAGCGGAGAGGGCGGGGGCAGGTCGTTCAATCGGTGGCTTGGGGGCAGGCACTCCCAGGCGCGCCGAACCGAAGCCACAATAACTCAGGCAGGACAAACGCGTCATGGCCCGATCCGGTGCGGGGTCGGCCTGCACCGATCTGACGGCCGCGGCGGTTCGCGCGCTACAATCCGCTCCGCTTCACGATGCCCCGCGCGCTGTCGCCATCTCAGTTCCTCGTCCTGTCGTTTGCCGGGCTCATCCTGCTCGGCGGATTCCTGCTCTGGCTGCCCGCCGCGGCCGAACCGGGGCAGACCATCTCGTTCCTCGACGCTCTCTTCACCGCGACCTCGGCGGTCTGCGTCACCGGCCTGATTGTCGTCGACATCCCGAATGCCTACTCGACGTTGGGCGAGGTGACGCTCATGCTACTGATCTTCGCGGGCGGCCTCGGCTACATGACCCTGTCCACCGTCCTGGTGGCCGCACTCGGGCGGAAGCTGTCGTTGCAGGAGCGCTCGACCCTCCAGGAAGCGCTCAACGTCGACACCCGGGAAGGAATCGCGCGGTTCGCGGCCACGGTGTTCCGGGTCGCCCTCGCCATGCAACTGGGCGGCGCGCTCCTCCTCACCCTGCGGTTCTGGTCGGAGTTCGGCCTCGGCCGCGCGGCCTACCTGGGGCTCTTCCACGCGGTCTCGGCGTTCAACAACGCCGGCTTTTCGCTCTGGTCGGACAACCTCACCCGCTATCGGGGCGACGTCGTGGTCAATCTGGTGATTACCGGCCTGATCATTTGCGGAGGGCTGGGATTCTTCGTTCTCCGTGAACTGAGCGAGCGCAAGCAGTTCAGCCGGTGGTCGCTGCATACCAAGCTGGCGGTGGTCATCACCAGCGTCCTCCTCGTGGCCGGGACGATCCTCATTCTGGCCTTCGAGTGGAGCAATCCCCGCACCCTCGGGCCCTTGCCGCTGGGCGAAAAACTCCTGGCCAGCTGGTTCCAGTCGGTGTCGCCCCGGACCGCGGGGTTCAACACCATCGACATCGGCGCCATGACCGTGCCTGCGCTGTTCCTGACCATGATGCTGATGTTCATCGGCGCGTCGCCTGGCAGCACGGGCGGCGGGGTCAAGACGACGACCTTCGGAATCCTGGTGTTCGCGCTGATCTCCACCGTTCGGGGCGCCAGTGAGACCGTCGCGTTCAAGAGGCGCATCCTCAACGAGACCGTGGCCCGGGCGTTCTTCATCTCGTTCACCGCGTTACTGGCCCTGAATGTGATCGCCTCGGTGCTGCTGCTGACGGAGGGGCACGACCTGGTGCATACCCTGTTCGAGACCACCTCGGCTTTTGGCACGGTCGGCTTGTCCATGGGGTCTCCCGACAGCGTGGTGTCGCTGGCGGGGCACTTTTCCGGACTCGGCAAGATGCTGTTGATCGGTATGATGTTCCTTGGGCGCGTCGGCCCGCTCACTGTGGCCGTGGCCCTCGCGGGACGGCAGCGCATTTCGCACGTGCGCTACCCCGAGGGACGCGTTTTCATCGGATGATCCAGCTATGACTCATCGCTCCTTTGCCGTTATCGGGCTCGGACGCTTCGGCAGCGCCATGGCCAACACCCTGGTGGAACTCGGTCAGGATGTGATCGGAGTCGACTCCGACGAAGACCGCGTGCGAGAGCTCGCCGAGGTGGTGTCGCAGGCGGCCCAGATCGATGCCACCGACCTGCGGGCGCTCAAGGAAGTGGGCGTCCACGACGTGGACGTGGCGGTGGTCTCGATCGGCGAGAACATCGAGGCGAGCCTGCTGGTGGTGATGCAGGTGATGGAACTCGGCGTGAACGAGATTATCGCCAAGGCGGTGACGCCGCTGCACGGGCGGATCCTGCAGAAACTCGGGGTGAAGCGGGTGATCTATCCCGAGCGGGACATGGCCATTCGGGTCGCGCACAGCCTCGTTGTCCCCAACTCTCTCGACTACATTGAATTGTCGCGCGACTTTTCGATCGTGGAGATCCCCGCGCCGAAGGAGTTCGTGGGCCAGTCGCTCAAGCAACTCGAACTGCGTCCACGCTACGGCCTGACCTTGATTGCGGTGAAGCGAAAGCCCGACAACGGCGGCGGCGAGGTCACCAACATCGCGCCGCTCGCCGATGAGGTGATCGAAGCCGGAGACGTGTTGTCGCTGCTCGGCGCCAACGAACGTCTCGCGCAACTGAGCGCGCTGCTCGGCACGTAGGCCGCGTCTCCGGGAGCACCTCCTGGTCGCCCGTTCAATTCCTGCCGCCCCGGCTCGTCTTCAGTGCGTTGAGCCGAACCCTGTGGTTCCTAGCAGCTAGTGTCCTGCCTCACAAGTCCGCGTAACATGAGCGCTGAGGGAGCGCTCATGCCTTATCTGACAAACAAGATCCGCGTTTCGGCCAGGGATTTGAAAACGCTGGACGAGTGGACCCGGCGGCCGACGATGCCCCAAC
>JANLSZ010000288.1:0-18863 GCA_031362685.1 Vicinamibacteria bacterium
TCTCTTCTCGGCGACGAGCTTCATCCCGACCAAGGCTTCAAACTACGACAAGATCGAGTCGATCGGTCGCAAGCTGGGACTGATCGTCGGCTGAGCCAACGAACCGCGTCGCCAGGAGATCGCGAACGTGATGCTGCGCTACGAGCACGTTTCATTCGGCTACGACACCACGCCGGTCGTGAATGACGTGACGTTCGGGGTCGCGTCGGGAGAAGTGGTCGGCGTGGTCGGGTCATCCGGTGCGGGGAAATCGACGGCACTCGCACTCGCGGTGGGACTACTCGCGGCGGGGACGGGCACCGTCGAGACCTTGGGCGTGGACCCGGTGTTCATCAACATGAAACAGCCGGTGCCGTAGGTATTCTTTGTCTCCCCGGGTTTGAAGCAACATTGCCCGAAGGTGGCCGCCTGCTGGTCGCCCGCGATTCCCGCGATGGGGATACGCGAGCCGAAGAGCGCTTCGTCGGTCTCGCCCACGATGCCGCTAGAGTCCACGATCTTCGGCAACATCGCTTTCGGCACGCCGAGGATCTTCAGCAATTCGTCGTCCCATTGAAGCGTCTCGAGATCCATGAGCAGAGTGCGCGAGGCGTTCGAGACATCGGTGACATGGACCCGGCCCCCGGTGAGACGCCAGATCAGAAAGGAATCGACGGTGCCGAAAAGGATGTCGCCTTTTTCGGCCCGCGCGCGCAGACCGTCCACCGAAGCGAGAAGGTGAGCGATCTTGGTTCCCGAAAAATACGCGTCCATGACCAGACCCGTCTTGCGTCGAAACAGCGGCTCGTGACCCTCCGCCTTAAGCCGGTCGCAGATGGGAGCGCTCACCCGGCTCTGCCACACGATGGCGTTGGCCACCGGTTTTCCCGTGAGGCGATCCCACAAGATGGTGGTCTCACGCTGATTGGTGATGCCGATGGCCGAGATCTTCGGAACGTTGGCCCGGGCGACGGCCTCGCGCGCGGTCTGAAGTTGAGTGCTCCAGATGGCTTCGGGGTCGTGTTCCACGTCGCCGGGGCGCGGATAGATCTGCTCGAACTCCATCTGCGAAGTCGACAGGGGCAGGCCCTCGCGCCCGAACACAATCGCGCGCGAAGACGTGGTGCCCTGATCGAGGGCGAGAACGGTGGGATTCGTCATGTCTTAAATCTCCCTCGACAGGCTTTCCGGTTTCCTGCTAAATCTCGACGCGCGCTTCCTGGTCCAGGGCGAGAATCGCCGCCTTCATCTCCATGGACACGGGCCTGGACCGCGCGAGGTCGTAGTCGTAGCAGACCACAACCGTCCTCGCCTCCGCCACGACCCTTTCATCCGACCGGGCCCGAACCGCGTACTCGAACACGATGGACGACCGCTTGATGAGGGCGGTCCGCACGAAAACGTCGAGCGTTTCCCCGTAGTTCACCGGCGACCGGTAGTCGATTTCGGTGCGGGCCAGGATCATGTCGATGAGCGCGCCCGACATCACACCGGGTCCGGGCGGGTGCGACCCTCCTCCCTTATCGGGCATCCCCGGGTGGGTCTTCTGGCCGGTGAGGTGGATCCAGTAGGCGATCCGCGCGGTTTCAATCCATTTCAGATAGACCACGTTGTTGACGTGGCCCATGGCGTCGAGATCGCCGAACACCGCCTCCACTTCGCGGGAGAAGCGGAAGCCGTTCACAGGATCTTCTTGCCCAGGAGCGAGCAGAGGAGTTCGACGCTGAGCCTGGCCGTCTGATTGGCGCGATCGAGAATGGGATTCACTTCGACCAGCTCGATCGAGCACACGCGGTCGGTATCCGCGAGCATCTCCATGGCCAGATGCATCTCGCGGTAGCTGATCCCGCCCGGACTGGGCGTGCCCACCCCCGGAGCCTCTTCGGGATCCACCGCGTCGAGATCGATGCTGACGTGAATGCCCGTGGTGCCGTTCATGGCCCGCAGGATGGCTTTCTCCATGACCGCTCTCATGCCGCGCTCGTCGATGTGCCGCATGGTGAAGGCGCCAATGCCGACCCGGGCCACGTTGGCCCGTTCCTTTATGTCCACCGCGCGCAGGCCGATGATGGCCGCTCGTTCGCCGTCGATCATCGGACCCTTGGCGTCGTAAATGGAAAGCAGGTCTTTGGCCCCGAGGCCGAGGCAGACCGCCATGGGCATGCCGTGGATATTGCCGGTGGGCGAGGTGTGCTCGGTGTTGGCGTCGGCGTGAGCGTCGAGCCAGACCAGGCCCGGCTTCTCTTTCTTCTTGCGGAAGTGCCTGGCCACCCCGGCGATGGTGCCCATGGCGATCGAGTGGTCGCCGCCGAGGACCACCGGGATGACCGCCTCATCCATGGTCCTGGTAACGATGTTTCTGAGGGTGATGCAGGTCGCGCGGATCTCCTTCAGATACTTCAGTCTGGGGTTACCCGGCTCGCGGGTCTCGACCACGTGCGAGTCGATATCGCCGAAGTCCTCGACCGCGATCCCAAGATCGCGAACGGCCTGATGGATCCCGGCCACCCGGAAGGCGGAGGGGCCCATGTCGACGCCGCGATGGCCCGCGCCCAGATCGAGGGGGGCGCCAATGATGCGGATCTTCTTTCTGGATTTTTGAGCAGACACGATGACTCCCTGTGAATGGCGAGGGTGCTGAAGCACCCGGATGATCTTGTCACGCGGCATGGGCCGGCCCCGCAGGTGACTCTGGACGCTCCCGAGGATCGATCCCGCCCTCGTCTAATCTACCCCGAATCCGCTATGCAGCTCGGGTGAGAGAATCGCGCGTGGCTCGAGGATGGGGTTGTCGGGCGAAGCGGATCACGGGAGGGGCGGTCTTGCTGTGGATCTGGGCGGCTTCAGTCTTCGCGGCCTCGATGCCTCCGCGGTTCCGGTTCCGGACCCTGCAGGCCGGCCGGGTCAGGGTTCATTTCCACGCCGAAGTGGAGAGGCCCGCGCGAAGAACCATGGCTCTCGTCCTCGAGATCCTGCCCCGTCTGGAAGAGCGCTATCGGCTGAGAATCCCCAGCCTCGACATCGTGGTGCACGATGCCAGCGACTCTCCGAACGGCCTGGCCGCCTCTTTCCCGTATCCGTACGTGGAGATCCGGACCGCCTCGCCCGACGGCGCCGACTCCGGTCCCACTGAGTCGTGGCTGCGGATGGTAGTCACTCATGAGCTCACTCACATCGTGCACATCGAGCAGGCGGGCGGGATCTACGGCTTCGGTCGCCGGATTTTCGGCCGGGGTCCGTTTCTTTTTCCCGATGCCCTTCAACCCACGTGGTTCATCGAAGGCCTGGCGGTGCGGGAAGAGACCCGCGGGACCGCCTTCGGTCGCGGTCGCCACACTTTCACGAAGATGCTGGTGGACGAAGCGGCCCGAAGCGGCCAGCTCGAGAGGGTCGACCAGGCGACCCTGGCCCTTGATGCCTGGCCGCTGGGAAATGCCCCGTACCTCTTTGGCGAAGAGTTTCTTGCCTGGCTGGAGCGAAAGTACGGAGAGGTCATTACCAGAGACATAGCACTCTCACACGGCTCATCCCTTCGCCCTTACCTGGACGAACTGACCTTTCGCAAGACCACCGGCCGCGGTCTCACCCCGCTCTGGCGCGAATTCGCCCGGGAACGCTCCGAGGGCCTGGCCTCCGTCGGTCCGGCACCTGACCTCGCGCCAAGACGGCTCACCACGCGGGGCGTGGTCCAGACGGGTCCCCGCCTTTCTCCTGATCGTTCGCTGATCGCGTACACCAGCCGCGCCCTCGATCGGCTGGGCCAGATTCGTCTCATGAAGAAGGACGGCTCTGCGGACCATCGACTCACGGCGCGTCTCTCCGGCGGAGCGCTGGCCTGGTTCCCCGACGGGAAGTCCATTGTCTTCGACGAGACGAACCAGGTGAAGAAGTTCGAGTCGCGATCGGACCTTCATCGAGTCGATGTCGGCACCGGGCGGCGGAGGCGACTGACCCGTGGCCTGAGGGCGAGCGATCCCGATGTAGGGCCCGACCGGGGCGGGTCCGGTGCGGCCATCGTGTTCATCCAGCGTTTCGAAGATCGATCGGAACTGTCGCTGTTGAGCGAAGGCGGAGCCCCCCGCACCCTGACTTCGTCGCCGCCGGGCACGGAGTGGTCGCATCCGCGCTTCTCGCCTCGAGGCGACGCGGTCGCGGCCTCCCGGCTCCAGGCCGGTTTACTGGATCTGGTCCTCGTCGATCCGGCGACGGGCGTGGTCAACGAGGTGACCCACGACCGCGCGGTCGATGCCGAGCCCTCGTGGGTCGACGACGAGACCCTCGTCTTCCGATCCGATCGCGAAGCGAATTCCTTCCGCCTGTTCCTTCTGGAGCGCGACGGTTCGGGTCTGCGCGCCATTGACCACTCACCCGAAAATGCGTTCGCGCCCGAGGTCGATGTTGGGGCCGGTACGGTCTTCTACGCGCGCTATTCGGCGAGGGGCTACGACCTGGCCCAGGCTCCCTTTGCCCCAGGCGATGCCGTGGGCACGTACCTCGACACCTTCCCGGCCGCCGGAGCCGAACCTCCTCCCTTCGAAGGGGAAGCGCAGTCGTACCGGCCCCTGGCCGCGCTTCGGCCAAGGTTCTTGTCGCCCTATGTCGAACTGGCCTCGGACGAATGGCGGGTGGGCCTTTTCACCGCATCGTTCGACCCCCTGCTGCGCACAACCTACGGAGTCGCGGGTTCGTGGGGGACGAAGGTGTCGGAGCCGAACCTGATCGGCTACCTTCGGTACGACCGTTTCACTCCCACGTTCACGGCCTCGGCGCGCATGGAGTCTTCGCCGGGGGCCTTGAGAACCCGGGATCTCGCCGAGGGACGGGTCTCCGTGGATTTTCCCCTCGAACGATCGGTCCTTCGCTCACAAACCGTGGGGGTGACCCTGCGCAGAAGACGGGAAGGGGTAGCGGGTTCGAAACTCGACACCGGTGTGCTCGCTCTCGGATGGCAACTGGATTCGACGAAGACGTATCCCATGTCCATTTCCCCGGAAGGCGGGGTTCGATTGCGAGTTGCCGCGACCCGGGAACTCGAAGCCCTGGGGAGCGATCTCGATTTTGGCAAGATCATCGCGGACGCCAGGGCATATGTCCGGCTTGGCCAGACCGTGGTGGCCTCACGCGTGGGCGGAGGATGGACCTATGGTCCCCGGATACCTCGCAGGGCCTATGCGGTAGGAGGTCTCGCCAGTCCCGCCTTTCTCGACCCCGTGGGCGATCAACCCGCGGTGCTCCGCGGGTACGACCGTCCGGATGGGGGCGACGTCTCACGTTACGGCCGGAGCCTCGCGTTTGGAAATCTCGACTGGCGCATCCCCCTCGGCCATCCACAACGCGGCGTGCACGCCCTGCCTTTCTTTCTGCGCCATCTTCACCTGACCGCGTCCCTCGATGCCGCCGTGGTCTCCAAGGGAACGTTGAATCTGAGTTCGGCGCGGGTGGGCGCCTCGCTCGGGCTCGGAGCCGATATCTTTGTCGGGCACCGCGTTCCGCTGGCCATTCAGGGAGGGGTTGGGCAGGGACTAACTCGCGACGGAAGCACCGTGCCCTGGTTTTCGATCGGGTTCCCCTTCTGAGGCTTCCTACCCTCCCCCTCCTTCACCGGCCGTTCGCAGATGCGATGAGTCACGCGGGGCAACTCGCGATCAGGTGGCTCTCCCTGAGCCCGTCGCGGCCGAGAACTTCACCAAAGCTCAACCCAGGGTTTGACCAACGTTGGCGTCATGGCGAGAGCGACAGGTCAAGCGGGGCAATGTCTGGTTCGAGCCAGCCTTTCCGGGCTGCGACCGACATCAGCAGCTTCTCGGAGTAGTAGCGGAAAAGGATCGTCTTCGTTGCCAGGGGTCCGGCCAGAAGGGCCTGGACGCAGTCGGCGGCGGGGAGTCCGGGGTGCGCCTGAACGAAGTCGGAGAGTAGTCGCAAATAGGCTCGAGTGATCGTCTCGTGGTAGCCGGAAGCATCGTCGTTGATCGTGCCGTGGGCTTCGTTGAGCCGCGTGATTCTGGTGCGAAGGAGCTCCAGGGCTTGCTCACCGCCGTGGTGCTGGACATGCCACGTGGCTACGGCAAGGTGCGCCGCATGTGTCCATTCATTCTTTGGGAGGGTGCGGGCGCAAAAGCAGGTCACGAGGTCGTCGAGTTCGCTGGTTGTGGGCCAAGGCATCCGGGCGGGAAGATACCAGTGTGGGTCGAGAACGCCGTGGAACAATCGGATCCAGTGGACGAGGTCGTGTCCCAGCGAAGTACGCACCTTCGCCACTCAGCAACCGCAGCGCGGATGGGCGGATATCCGGGGGCGTCCCAGGTAAGGAGCGGCGCCCGTTAACATTGACTGCCCCATGAGGAAGTCGATGCAACGTCACCGGAGCCGTGAAGAGCCGGAGGAGGCCAATCGGCCCCGGAAGCCAAGGCTGGAGCGGCTGAAGGAAGTTCTACCCCTGGCCTGGACGCTGGTGAGACCGCGCCTTCCCTCGCTCCTTCTTGGCCTTTTGTTGATCCTGGTCTCCCGCTCGGCGGGCCTGGTGCTTCCGGCCATGGCCCGGGTGTTCATCGATGACGTGGTGAGCGGTTCGAAGCCCGAAAAGATGCAGCTGGTGTTCGTGGCGGTTTTCGCGGCGGCCCTGGTGCAGGCCGTCTGTTCCTATCTTCTTTTCCGGGTTCTGACCGTTCGCACGATTGAGTTGGTGGCCGACCTTCGTGCCCGCGGGATCGCCCATCTCATCCGGCTGGCCGTTCCGTTCTTCGACAAGAATCGGACCGGCGCGCTCCTGCCCCGCGTACTCCACGACATCGAGGCCTTGCGGATTCTCATCGGCTCCGGATTCATCGACTTCGCGGGCGGCGTCTTCTTCGCGGCGCTCTCCGCGGTCTACATGTGGACCCTCTCGCCGCGCCTCACCCTGGTCGCCCTCTCCGCCCTGATTGCTTTCGTGGGCCTTCTGATCTGGGCCTTTTGGGGAGTGGCGGGCGCCTACTCGGAGCGGGCGAAACTCCTCTCCGAGACCAGCGGCCGGCTCAGCGAGGCGTTGTCCGGCATCCGGGTGATCAAGGCCTATCGCGCGGAGGAACGCGAAAGCGCGGCCATGGAGTCATCGATCATGGCCATTCGCGACAACGCCATCGAGATGGCGAGAAACAACCGGATGTTCTCGTTCTGGAGCACGACGCTGGTGGGGGCGCTCGGCCTCGGTCTGATGGTCATAGCTCTCTCCGAAATCCAGCAGGGCCGCCTGACCCTGGGCGGGCTCACCACGTTCTCCCTCTTGCTTGGTTTTCTGAACGGACCGGTTTACATGGTGGTGGCTCTGGCCGGACAGTTCGCCGACGCTCTGGTCTCCATCGAACGCCTTCAGGCCATTCTCGCCGAGCCGGGGGAGGCCGCCAGTTCGGCGGACGCCTCCGCGAACTCACCTCTGAAGGCGGGCGAAGTGAAAGGTCACGTGGCGTTTGAGAACGTTTCCTTTGAATACCGGCCTGGGGAACCGGTGCTGAAGGGTCTGACCTTCACCGCACCTCCCGGCACCGCTACCGCACTCGTCGGGCCTTCCGGAGCGGGCAAATCGACCATCATGGGACTGCTGGCGGCGTTCTACAGACCCCAGAGCGGCCGAATCGCCCTGGACAACCACGACATCTATTCCCTGCCGCTGTCGGACTACCGGGCGAATCTTGGTGTGGTCTTTCAAGATACCTTCCTTTTCGATGCGACCCTGCGCGAGAACGTCCTCTTCGCGCGACCCGAGGCCACCGAAAGCGAGTTCAAGGAAGCCTGCCTCTCTGCGCACGTCGACGAATTCGCCTCGCGTTTCGCCCTCGGATACGCCACCGTGGTGGGGGAGCGAGGGGTCAGGCTTTCGGGCGGTCAGAAACAGAGGGTGGCGATTGCCCGTGCGTTCCTGGCCAACCCGAGGATCCTTCTGCTCGACGAAGCGACTTCGAATCTGGACAGCGAGTCTGAAGCCTTGATTCAGAGCGGTCTGGAACGCCTGCTTCCCGGCCGCACTACGTTCGTCATCGCCCACCGTCTCTCTACGGTCCGATCCTGCCATCAGATCCTCGTGATGGACAAAGGCGAAGTGATTGAACGCGGCACCTACGCGGACCTGGTGCGCCTGGGGGGGAGGTACGCGTCGATGTTGGAGCAGCAGATGATGCAACCCCTCGAGCCCGAAGGCAAGAAATCAGGGGACTGATCTGCTCCGGCTGGGCGGGGTGCTGGGTGAGTTGCGTTGGTAGAGGACCAGGAGCACGGCGATAATTGTGCACATGATGGCGAGCAAGGGGAACAGCCATCGTTTCACGGTGCGCGCGAAACTGATGTCTTGCCGGAGCCCATCCTTGGAATTCCTTCCGCCGGCGCGATGGTGGCTCTCCCGCGTTCTCTCGAGCGCGAGGGGCCCGAGAAACCGGGCTCCGCAGTTACCGCACCGCCAGAAACTTCCGGTGCGACCGGCGGTCTTTTCCTTGTCGTGGGGATACGAACTTCGGGAGGTACGGACGTGATCCGATCGGCACTCGGGGCAGGGTGGAGGCTGGCCCGCGCGTCTCGGGCCCGGTAGATCAGACATCCCTGGCTCCCGTCAATCGAGCGCGGCCTGCAGATCCGAAATCAGGTCGTCTTCGTCTTCAATTCCGACCGAGAGTCGGATCATACCGGGTGCGACCCTGGCCTCGGCGAGCTGGGTTTCGGTGAGTCCGAAGTGCGAGGTGTGAACGGGAAGAGTCGCGAGCGACTCAACTCCTCCGAGGCTCGCCGCGCGCTCGAAAATGCCGAGCCGGTCGAAGACCCGCTCCGCCGCGGTGAGACCCCCTCGCACGGTCACGCAGATCATCGAACCGAACGCTTTCATCTGGCGGCGAGCGACCTCGTGCCCGGGATGGGAAGGGAGACCCGGGTAACGCACCTCCTCGAGTTTCGGATGGCTCTCGAGAGCCCGCGCCAGAGCGAGAGCATTCCGGCAGGCCCGCTCGACGCGGACGTGAACGCTCTTGATGCCGCGCAAGGTGAGAAAGGCGGCGTGGGGATCGAGACACCCGCCCAGGATCTTGGCCGTGCGGTGGACGCGCTCGATCAGATCGGCCTGCCCCGCCAGAGCCCCCGCGACCACGTCCGAATGGCCGGCGAGAGACTTGGTCAGAGAGTGCATGACGATGTCGACGCCCAGGCTCAGGGGCTGCTGGAGCACCGGCGAGGCGAAGGTATTATCGAAGAGAATGACGAGACCGTGCTTCCGCGCCTGGGCGCAGACCGCTTCAATGTCAATGACGTCGACCTGAGGATTGGTGGGCGATTCGAAAACCAGAAGCTTCGACCGAGGCGTCACGAACTGGTCGAGTCGACCCAGGTCGTCGAGGCTTAGAAATCGAGACGTCACCCCAAACGGGCCCAGGATGTTCCGAAGGAGCTTCGATGTCCCACCGTACAGCGAGGCGCCCGCCAGAACTTCTTCACCCGGCTTCACGAGGCTGACCATCGCGGTGGACAGGGCGGCCATGCCGGATGAAAAGGCCAGGGCCCGCTCGGCGCCTTCGAGGGAAGCCAGGGTGTCCTCCAGCTCGCGAACCGTGGGATTCGCGTAGCGGGAGTACAAGAAGAGCTCTCCGTCGTCTCCGGCTTCGCCCTGAAGGTATCGCTTCAGGTCGGCCGAGGAGGCGAACGAGAAGGTCGAGGTCTGGGCAATCGGGGTGGCAAGGGGGCCGCTCTTTCGGTGGGAGGCCGGACGCGCCACCGCGCGAGTGCCGAAACCCCTTGGCGATGACGGCCTGGTCACAGGGAAAGCCCTGCGGTCGCCACTTTGGGGGCTCCGTTGTCCCTAAGCCGGTCCTCCCCAAGCGCGGCATCAAGAAAACAGCGATGGGCGTCGCGGTAGCCTTCCTCCAGCCAGTCCATAAGCGTGGTCTCCACCTCGTTCGACGGGTCTACCGCGCCATCGAGGTCGAGCGGCCGGAGGAGTGATCGACGCGGGCGAACCTTGTGGATGGTGACCGATCGGAATCGTCGACCGGTGTGAGGATCCTGCCACTCCCGCTCACCCGTGCTCCTCTGGTGGCCAACGGTCTCGACGATGCGATTAAGTCGCTCGGTCTGCCGGAGGTCGTTCTCAATGGCGGTTCTTTCCTGAAGGGCCAGGAAGGCGGCGGCGAGCGCCTTGAGGCCGCGTCGTTCGGCCAGGGGTCCGGGGTCCGCGGCGGTGGCGGTCACGAGCACGATCTGATCCGCCCCGAGGGCAATGGCTTCGCTCAGTCCCGAACCGGCGATGGCCGAGGCCTCGGCGATGCGGTGGATCTCGCCTCCGAAGGCGCCCTGCTTGGGCAGGCGCACCCTTCGAGGCGACGAGAGCGGCGTGGTCGCGAACGCGGTGGCCACCACATCGTAGAGCAGGGGTGCGGTGGCGGTGTCCTTGAGGTCGAGGAGTTCATCGCCCCCCGGACCGCGGGAGGCGCCGTTTCGTTCGTCGGAGACGAGCTTCACCACCAGAGGCTTCCGGGCGTCGAGGTTGGCGGCCCGCAGAACCAGCCCCCGGAACCCAGGTTGTCCCGCGTTTTCGGCGATCAGGGCCGCGTACTGTCGTCCCACTTCTGAAGTCTCGGGCGCTGGTTCATTCAAAGCGGGACCTCGCGCCACCTCCCAAAGGCGTCGCGCGAGTTCAGCCTCAATGCCGGAAAGATCGAACGCGCTCTCCAGGCTCTCTCCGAAACGGCGCCCGGAGTTCTTCAGGATGCTGGCCGCTCGGAACAGGACAAACAGGAAGGCCAGGAACGTGGGAGCGGCCAGCGCGAAGATGAAGAAGAGCCGAAATCCGGGGGCCAGGTCGGCGAGAGTCCGCGAGAGACTGGTCATGAAACCAGGCCGCGCAAGGTCCACGGCCAGAAACGCGGGAAGGAGAAGGCCGAGCAGCAGGGCAAGCAGGCCGGGAACGAGAAAAGCCGAAAGAGCCACCAGGCCCAGCGCACGAAGAAAACGAAAACCGGAACGAAGCCGGAAGACCCGCCGGGCCGAGATCTCACGCCACAACCCCTTTTCTCCGTAAAGCACGGACCCGGAGGCGGCCGCGCCAAAGACCGCGGCCAGGACACCGACGCCCGAACCCACCATCAGGTCGATCCGCACCCCGGCCTCGTCGAGCGCCTTCAGCACGCCCGCGTGGTACGCGCCCGACGCACCACTGCCGGCGAAGACAACCGCGGTACGGTGTCCCAGAAGATGGTCCTTCATGCCAGCGCGATTATGGCCTTCTCCAGTGGGGGGCCGCAATGTATTTCCTTCGCCTGCTTAGCCCCCCATCCCCCAAGGGGAGGCTACAGGATGCCCAAGGCCGCTGTGCCCCTGGCTAGCGTGCGTCGTGGATGGTTGCGAGCTTGAGGATCTCGACATAGCGCGTGCCCTTGGGTACGCGCACTTCGGCGACTTCGCCGATCTTCTTGTTGAGCAGGCAGCGACCGATGGGAGAGGAGGGGGAGATGCGTCCTTTCTCAGGATCGCTTTCTTCGCTGGTCACGATGTCGTAGGTGTTCTCTTCACCCGTGTCCTCATCGCGCACGTGCACGGTGGACCCGAGCCCCACCTTGTCTTTGGGGATGTTGTCGAGGTTCATCATGGACAAGCCCGCCAATCGACCCTGCAATTGGGCGATGCGAGCCTGCAGAAACGCCTGCCGTTCCTTGGCCGCCTTGTACTCGGCGTTCTCCCGGAGATCGCCCCATTCCCGCGCCCGCTTGATCTCCTTGGGAAGCTCGACCTTGAGCTCGTGATCCGCCGCTCGAATGTCTTCCTCAAGTTTCTTCTTCGCTTCGATCATGGACTTCGACATCTCTTCCGTAGGTTGAGTGAGCTTCGCGGAACCGGTGGCCTTCCTTGGCGCTTGGCCTGCCTGGTCTCACTGGACCCTCAGGCGACGCCTTCGACGAGGCCTCCGCGAAACAAGCGCGGCGGCAAGGGGCTCATCTTGATGGCCCCAAGGCTCCAATAAGGGGCGATGTTAGCATCGCGAGCCGGTTCGCCTTTGGCTCTCCTCTCCCGAAAATCTGGCCGCTCATGTCGATTTCACCACCGAAGCGGATTTCCGGACGCGACAACCCGGAGTTCAAACGGTTCCTCGCCGTCCACGCGAGAAAGAACCGGGATCTGATCCTCGTCGAAGGCCCCAAGCTCCTCGAGGAGGCAACCCGGTCCAGCCTTCCGGTTCAGGCGATTGCTCTGTCGGAGTCAAGGGTAGGCGGCATCGCCGACCCGCGGATTCCACACTTTCATTTCTCCGCTGCGCTGATGAAGAGCCTGTCGGAGGTGGAGACGTCTCAAGGCGTAATCGCGCTGATGGCGCGTCCCCGTTTCACGAAGGACTGGCTTGAGGAGAGAAACGCATTCGTGCTCATCCTCGATGGGCTTCAGGATCCGGGCAACGTGGGGACGCTGTTCCGCACCGCCGAAGCGGCCGGGGTTTCCGGCATTCTGCTCACCCGTGGCTGCGCGGATCCCTTGTCTCCCAAGGCCCTGCGCGCGTCGGCGGGTTCGGCCTTCCGCGTGCCCCACGTTCCCAACCTCTCGGCTGATGCGTTGCTCGCGCTTGTTCCCGCCCGGATCAAACTGGTAGCCGCGGTTTCGGGTCCGGGCGCCCTCTCGGTCTTTGACGCCCCGCTGAGCCTGCCCCTGGCCCTGGCCCTGGGCTCGGAGGGCTCCGGACTGGACCCCCGTATCGAAGCCGCGGCCATGCATCGAGTCCGGGTCCCCAGCGTGCGAAAGGTCGAAAGTCTGAATGTGGCCGCGGCGGGCGCGATCGTGATGTTCGAGGTCGCGCGCCGAGCCGCGACCCTGCGGGCCTGATCCTAGAACAGCTTCTGGAAGTCCGGGCGCAGGAAGATCTCTCGGCCCTGGGTCTCGATCTGGCCGCTCTCCTCGAGCTCCCGCATCATCCGGGTTACGGTCTCGCGCGAGGAGCCGATGCGATGGGCGATGTCCATGTGAGTGGGCCGGCGAACCACCACCCGACCGTCCTTGAGCCGCTTGCCCTCTTCTTCCGCGAGTTCCTGAATCACCCTCGCCACCCGGCCGTAGACGTCGAGGAGGGCCAGGGTGGAGATCTGATGATTCGCCTTGCGCAGCCGGTCGGCCAGAACCTGGATGAGCGACGAACTCATGCCCGGGTCCTGAGCGAGGGCGCGCACGAAGTCGTCTCGCTGCAAGGACAGGAGTTCGCACTCTTCCTCGGCCACGATGGTCGCGGAGCGTGGTTCGAGATCGAGCAGGGACATCTCTCCGAAGAAGTCGCCCTCGGAAAGGACGGAGAGCGTCACTTCTTTTCCGTCGTCTCCGAAAATCGCCACTTTGACCCGGCCGTGGAGAATGACGAAAAGGGAATCGCCTTCTTCCTTCTCGTGGAAGATGATCTCGTCCTTGCGGAAACGCCGCCTTCGGGTGAGGCGCAGGATGGCGTCAAGAGACGCTTCTCCCAGCCGGGAGAAGAGGGGGACGCTCTTGAGGAACTCGCGTTCGGTCATTCGGGATTCTCGACAGCGAGAATCGTAGCACTCCGGACGGTTCGTGACGGAGGGCGGAGACTCGCGGTCGGGCCGCGTCTAGCCGCGGGAATGGCGCTTCTTCTCGAAGCTCGCGGTCACCACGCTGGAAATGCCGCCCCGCACCCCGAATCGACCCTCGAGCATCATGCTGCGGGGCTTCGTGACCGCCACCAGATCGTCGAGGATCCGGTTGGTGACCGCCTCGTAGTAGATGCCCTCGTTCCGATAGCCTCCCAGGTACATCTTGAGGCTCTTCAACTCGACGCAGAGCCGGTCCGGCACGTAGCGAAGGATGAGGGTGGCGAAATCGGGCTGACCGGTCTTGGGACACAGTGCGGTGAACTCGGGGCAGGTGTGTTCGATCAGGTAGTCCCGCTTCGGGTTGGGGTTTGGAAACGTCTCCAGTCGCTTTATGAGTTTTTCCAACGGGTGAGCGCCTCCTTCAGGTCGCGTTCGATGTCGTCTTTGAGAGATTGGGGTTTGATCACAACGACGCGCGGCACAAAACTGCGGATCCAGGCTTTGAGGTCGCGCGAGAGCGCCACATTCATCGAGAGATCGAACGAGCCGCCCTCCAGGTCGGTGATCTTCTGGGATTCGTGCCAGGTCCGATCTCTGACGCTTTCCCCAACCACCGCGTCAAACCGCAGGACAACTTCCTGGGCCTTGCCGCCCGCGATGCCAAAGGCGGTTCGGGTGTGGGCTTCGATCTCCTCCGGCGTCGGCATCTCGAAGGTCTGGTCCATCAGGGCGATTCGCTCGATCCGTTCCACCGCGAAGGTGCGCACCTCGCCGTACTCCTCCACCCGACCGTACAGATACAACCCACCCTGGTAGTAGACCACGCGGTAGGGGTCGACTTCGTACCTCTTCGCCCGCTTCGAAGAGGCGGAGTAGTAGGACATGTCCACCCGGCGTTCGTGAAGGGTCGCGTCCACCAGGGTTGCGATCACGCCTTTCTTGGCCGAGTAGTCCTTGGAAGGAAAGGGCCGCGCGCCGAAAAGATCGGAGATCCGGGCCAGGTATTTCGAACTCTTCTCGGGCAGAGCGCCGCGGATCTTCACGAAAGCCGAGTCGAGATCGGCGGCAAACGGCGCGCCGGAGAGCACGCTCATCAAATGGCGGCCGAAGTACAGCGCAGCCATCTCGGCCATGGTGAAGGTGGCCTGGGTCTTGTGGGAGTGGCCGTCCAAAAGGCGCCAGATCTTCCGGCCGCTCTCCCGATCGTCGTAGAGCGGAAAGCCCGCCTCCTGGAGCGCTTCGATGTCTCGCCTTATGGTGCGCAGGGCGACATCGTGCTCCTCGGCGAGGTCGGCCGCGGTCACGTAGCGGCTCTTCTCGATCCGCTTGAGGATCTTCCACTGGCGGATGACTTCGGCGTTCCGCATTGTGCCGCTAACTTATCAGGCCGGCGGGCTAGGAGAGGCGCTTGAGGATGGGGGTGGCCTGTTTGAATTCCTCCATGACGACGGCCACGCGGTTTTCGGTCTCCGGGCCGGAGGTGGCGTTCCGGGTGTCCAGTTCGAGGGCCTGGCAGGCCGCCGAAAGTCGCATCAGTCCAAGGGTGGCCGCGCTGGATTTCACAGAGTGAGCGAGCCGCGACACCGTCTTCCAGTCTTGCCGTTCGCGACCGGCCTGGAGTTCCGCCAACACCCTGGTGGTTTCATCGAGGAAGAGCTGAGCCATATCCGCCACGAACGTTGACCCCTGGTCGCCGGCGACCTTGCGGAGCTTGTCCATCGCGATGGGGTCGAAGAGCGGGGTTTCGGCGGCGGGGAGCGGCATGAGGCGCGAAGCTTACGCCGGACCCTTGGCATATTCGCGTCAGATTGGTCATGATGCCCAGACCATGATGATGTCGATTCTGATCTTGTTGATTCTGGCCGCTCAGGCGTCTCCGAATGCCGAGCCGCGACAAACCGAGGAGACCCTCCACTGGAGGCAAGATCGCGAGAAGGAGCTGAAGGCTGACCGAGGCTGGCTGGCCGTTTCCGGACTTCCCTGGCTCAAGGAAGGCGAGACCACGGTGGGCTCGGGCGAGGGGAATGTGATTCAACTCGCGGATGGACCGAAGGTCTGGGGCACGATCGCGCGAACCGGGACGAGGATCGTCCTGCAACCGGTTGGGGGGCCTTCGCGTGAGATCACGACCTCGGATCCTCCTTTCCAGATTGGTCGCGCCTGGATTCAGTTGATCGAGCGAAGCGGACTCGTGGGCCTCCGCATCTGGGACCCGAAGAACGCGAGGAAGCTCGCCTTCCCCGGACTCGAGTGGTACGACGTGAAGCCGGACCATCGTGTCCGCGCCCGACTTGTTCCGGCCCCTGCCCCGAGCACGGTCAAGATCGCGAACGTCCTCGGTCAGGCCAATGATTTCATCAGCCCTGGACTGGTCGAGTTCGAACTCGAGGGCAAGAGGGTGCAGCTCACACCGGTGTTCGAAACTGAGGCGAAGGATGAGCTCTTCTACATCTTCAAGGATGGCACTTCGGCGAAAGGCACCTACGGCGCCGGCCGCTTCGTCTACAGCGCTCTTCCCGACAAGGATGGAATGATGATCCTCGACTTCAACCGTGCGTACTCGCCGCCGTGCGCCTTCACCGATTTCGCCACCTGCCCGCTCCCGCCCCCCCAGAACCGGCTCGCCGTCTCCATCGAGGCAGGCGAAAAGGATCCGCACCGGGCGCACTGACGCGTGCCGGAAGAATCCATCGACGCGTTGGCGGCAACCTTCGGCGATCTGAGGGCTCTGCTCGCGAGCGATTCCCGGGCGCTTGCTCTGCGTCGCGCACTTCTCGCCGGCCCGCTGAGAGTGCTTCCGACGAAGGTGCCGGGGGTCGCAGAATCCGTTCTGGGTCCACTCCGGGGTTCCCTGGTCTTGCCGCGCGCCCGTGTCACCGCTACCCTCCAGGCCGAAGACGGAACGACGAAGTGGGCGATGGAATTCGGCGACGGCCAAAGCGCCGAAACCGTGCTCATTCCTTCGAGGACCCGCGGGACGGTTTGTGTTTCGTCTCAATCAGGATGCACACGCGCTTGCGCTTTCTGCGCCACCGCCACCATGGGCTTCAGGCGGAACCTCACCGCCGGCGAGATCGTGCATCAGTATTTGATCGCACGCAAAGCCGCGATTGAAGCCGGCCTCGATGCCACCAACGTCGTCTTCATGGGCATGGGCGAACCGCTCGACAACATCGATGCGGTGCTGGCCGCGGTACGATCGCTGACCGATGTGTTCCCCGGGCTCTCTCCAAGGCGCGTGACCGTCTCGACTTCGGGCGTGGTTCCACGCATGGGTCGCTTTCTGAAGGAGAGTCGGGCCAGTCTCGCTCTCTCCCTCAACGCCACCACCGATGAAGTGCGGACCCGGATCATGCCGCACAACCAGACGTGGCCGCTGGCTTCGATCCTGGCCGTGCTTCGCGAGGCGGCGGCGGAGAGGCCGAGACGCTTCTTCGTCGAGTACGTCCAACTGCCGGGGGTGAACGATTCCGCCGCCGATGCGCAACGGATCGCCGTTTTGCTGCGCGGCCTCGACTGCCACGTCAACGTGATTCCTCACAATCCGTTTCCTGGCAGTTCATTCCGGGCTCCCGATCGGGAGGAGACCCTGCGTTTTCACGGCCAGATCAGGGAACGCGGTCTCACCGGCATAATCCGCTGGCCGCGCGGCCGAGACGTGGCCGGCGCCTGCGGCCAGCTCGCGCTTCGGACCACCTGACCCAGCCCGCGCAGCGGGTGGCTTAAGGGTCGTCATTGCGAGCGGGGCACGTAGTCCGTGCCGGGCTCGCAATGACGACATCGGCGCCGCAAGCAGGGTAGGAACCGGTGGGCGCCCCGGCCGACGTACCAGTCCGCTAAACTGACCAGCCCGCACCATCCCGGTCGCGCCAACGAATCATCTTCCAGGAGCCAAAAAACATGTCCAAGGGAACCCCCGACTTTCATGATGCCGATCTTGTTCTTCGCACTTACGAAATGCGCCGCGAGCCGGTCATGCGGGCGTCGCGCGATGCGGTGAACGGAAAGTTCTGGCCTGCGAATTACGACGAGGTGAAGGCGATCATCACCAACCCCACCCACGAATTGAACGCGCCGATGCGCCAGGTGGGGACCTATTGGGAAATGGTCTACGGTCTGGTGAAGCATGGCGTGGTGGATTCTGAGTACTTCATGGAAACCAGTGGCGAAGGCCTCTTCCTCTTCGCCCGGATCGAGCCCCACCTCGAGCAGCTTCGCAAGGACACTTCTCCGTTTCAGTTTGTCAACGCCGAGTGGGTGGCCAAGGAAAGCGAACGGGGCCGCGGCCTGATGGGACTCTTCCGGGCCCGGGTCAAGGCCAGGCTGGAGGCCGCGAAGAAGTAGATCGATCGCCCCCTTCGGTCCAGGCCCTCGGTGAGCAGAAGCACCTCCGTCTACATTCCCAATTTCATCGTCATCGGTGGGCCGGAAATCCACGCCGGGTACGTGCGACGGCTGTTCAAAGCCGAAGCGGCCGGGAAGATCACGTTCGATCGCATCGTGGTGATCGACCGCGATCCATCGTGCGCGGCGGCCGGCCTGGCGGGCGAGCGGGTGAGGCTGGAAGTGGCTTCCTGGAACGACTGGCTGGCCCGGAATCTCTGGCGTCACAAGGGGCTCGACCACCTGGTGCCTTATCACTGGGCGCCGCACGTTCTGCTCGACTGGCTGGCCGCCGATCTGGGCCCTCAGGGATGGTCGCTCGCGCGGACTCCGGATCGGAGCGAACCACCGGCCCACCCGCCCGTGCTTCGAGAGACGGGCGCCGGCGATCTCGCCATGTCCTACGCCGAGTGGCTTTGCCCTCCCGCCTGCATCGAGCCGGCGCTATGCCCTCACACCCGAGGCCCGAAGTCGTGGAGTCTCGCCACCGAACTCGCGAACGCGCCACGTTCGTTCGTGTTCCCCTGCCTGCACCTTGCCTACGGGGTCGGCACGATACCCGTCTCCGCGATCTTCGGGGTGAGAGACAACCTGCGCGACGCCCTACGTCGCGGGGAAGTTGGCCCGGGAGCGCCCGCGTGGATCACCTCGGCCAGCCACTGCCACGGCCTGGCTGCGCGGGTGACCGCGTAGCCAGGCACGGTCATTGCGAGCCAGGCCGGCCGAAGGCCGACCAACGAAGCAACCCCATGACCGTCATTGCGAAGGCCGCTCTCCGTTCGCATGGCCTGAAGCAATCTCTCGAGGGATTGCTTCGGTGGCCCGAGACCAGGCTTCGCGCTCCACTCCAAAACGACGGGTTCCTGCTGAGAAACCCGTGCGAGTTCGCCCCATTTCAGCCCCTTTCCGTCATTGCGAATGAGCCGAAGTTCCGGGATCGAGTGAAGCAATCTCTCGGGAGATTGC
>JANLSZ010000313.1:0-10718 GCA_031362685.1 Vicinamibacteria bacterium
TGGATGAGCGCCAAGAAGGACAACCTGGTCAACATCGGCGGTTGGCTCGCGGTCAACGACTGGGGCCTGTTCGAGGAGCTGCGCAATCTCGTCGTCGTCTATGAGGGCCTTCACACTTACGGCGGTCTGGCCGGCCGTGACATGGAAGCCATGGCCATCGGCATCGCCGAATCGGTGGAGGACGCGCACATCCGCTCGCGTATCGGACAGGTGCGCTATCTCGGAGAGCTACTGACCGACTGGGGCATCCCCATAGTCCAGCCGGTGGGCGGGCACGCCATCTTCCTGAACGCGAAAGCGTTCTACCCGCACCTGAAGCAGATCGAGTTCCCCGCCCAGACCCTCGCCGCGGAGTTGTATCTCGACTCGGGCATCCGGTCGATGGAGCGCGGGATCGCGAGTGCGGGCCGCGACGCGAAGACCGGCGATCACTATTACCCGAAGCTCGAACTCACTCGCCTTACCATTCCACGCCGGGTCTACACCCAGGCCCACATGGACGTGGTCGCCGAGTCGGTGAAGGCGATCTTCGACGCGCGTGCGACCACCCGTGGATTGAAAATGATCTACGAGCCGAAGTACCTTCGCTTCTTCCAGGCCCGCTTCGAACGCCTCGGCGCCTGAAGGGCCCAGCCCGACGGTTTCGGACTCCCAATCCCCTAGACTCCTCGCTTATGGCCTTGGCGTCTGGATCGCGGGTCGGACCGTACGAGATTCGCGGCGCCGTGGGCGCGGGGGGCTTTCGGAAGGATCTGCGCTTCGTGGAGCACCTCCGCCGCATCGGCCACCCGGATATCCCGGTCGCAGGTTAGGACGGGGATCGGTCCCTTTTCCCCTCTCAATCGAAGGAGTCTGTCCACCATGAGCACACCCATCCGGCCGCCGTTCACCATGGAAACCGCCCGCGCCAAGGTTCAGGCCGCCGAAGACGCCCGGAACAGCCGGGACCCTCAACGGGTCTCGATGGCCTACACCGAAGATTCCGAATGGCGGAACCGCACGGAGTTTTTCAGAGGGCGTGATGCGATCCGCGCCTTCCTCACCCGCAAGTGGGCCAAGGAGAACGGATATCGACTGAAGAAGGAACTGTGGGGCTTCCGCGAGAACCGCATGGCGGTGCGCTTCGAGTACGAATGGCACGACGAAGCGGGCCAGTGGTACCGCGCCTACGGAAACGAGATGTGGGAGTTCAACCCGGAAGGACTGATGGCCCGCCGCTATGCCAGCATCAACGACGCGCCCATCCGTGAGGACGAACGACGCATCTTCGCCCCCGCCGATCAGGGCGGCGCGGCCGAGCCGACCCGATGACCCTGCGTGTCGCCGGCCTGTGGCGTTATCCGGTAAAGACACTGGCGGGCGAGTCCATTCAGACCGCCCGGCTGGAAACCACCGGGATCCCGGGCGATCGCATCGTGCATGTGCGCGGCCCGGAGGGTGTGCGCACCTCTCGCCGACAACATCGTCTCATCGGGCTTCATGGGACACTCGGTCCCGACGGCCAGCCGCGGGTGGATCGCCACCCCTGGCAAAGCCAAGAGGCCCTCGCCCTGGTGAAGGATGCGGCGGGCCAGGATGCGTGGCTCGAGGCCTACGACGGCCCGGAGCGTTTCGACATTCTGCCTCTGCTCGTCGCCACCGACGGCGCGGTCGCCTCATTCGGCCGCGATGTCCGTCGCTTGCGCCCTAACATTCTCATCGGCGGCGTCGAGGGCATGGACGAGGTCAACTGGCCCCGCGGCGAACTGCGCATCGGCGAAGCGGTGATACGCCTCGATTCACTTCGCGGACGCTGCCCCATGACCACGGTGGACCCGGACACCCTCGCTGTCGACCCCAATGTCCTCAAAGACATCGGCCGCCGATTTGGGGGCCGCCTGGCCCTGAACGCCGAAGTCATCCGCGCCGGGACCGTCAACGTGGGCGATGCCGTAACCCTCATTCGGGAAATCGACCGCGACTTCGTTTGAGGGAGGCGGCCCGGTCACGAAGCGGCGTGACGGTGGCGCGCGGCCTCTGGCCTGGCGGCCCGAGCCGGGGACCGCAAAGCGGATCCCGTTCTTTCGGACGCCGGTTGGGTGGACACGGCCAGAAGGTGGCGCGAGAACCAGGCGGCGGCCAGGTTGGCCACCTTCTGAAGGGCGTCCGTCTCCTCGAACAGATGAGTCGCGCCCCGGATAACCACCAGATCGCTCTGGCGCAACGCCGCCCTCGCCTTCTCGTTCATCTTCAGGACCTCGCGATCCTCCCCGCCCACCACGAGACGGGTAGGCGCTTCGACCCACCCGAGGAAATCCTGGGCCAGATCGAGGCGCCCGCCCCGACAGACCACCGCGCCCACCACGGCCGGCCGTTGCGCCGCCGCCACCAGGGCGGCGGCCGCTCCCGTGCTCGCGCCGAAATAGCCGACGCGCAGTCCCTGGGTCTCCGGCGCACTGATCACCCAGTCGGTGGCCCCGACCAGCCGGCTGGCCAGAAGGTCGATATCGAAACGCAGACCCCGCGGTCCGAGGCTGTCTTCGGCCGGGGTGAGCAGATCGAAGAGGAGGGTGGCCAACCCCGTGCGATTGAAAGCGCGGGCCACGAAGTGGTTCCGCGGACTCGCCCGACCGCTTCCGCTGCCGTGGGCGAAGAGCACGATGGCCTTCGCGTTTTCGGGCACGGTCAGGTCCCCCTCCAGCAAGAGACCTTCCAGCATGCTGATTTCGACGGGTCTATCAATGCGTGTCATGGCGAGCGCTCCTCTCCGCGTTCCGACGACGAGTCGCGACTGACTAAGCAGCAGAAGTCGTGCCAGCCTGATGCGGGCACGGTGGCATACTTAGTGCTGACGTATTCCACCGGAGGCTTCATCCATGAACGACAGCAAGGCAGAAGGCTGGACCCCGACTTACGACGAGATCGCGCGCCGCGCCTACGCGCTGTTCGAGGCAAGGGGCGGATCTCCCGGCGGAACGTGGGATGACTGGCTGGTGGCCGAGCAGCAGTTGAGAGCCGAGCGATCAGCCTCGCCCGATGCACCGCCCGTCTCCGATCGCAAACCGCCGGCTCCGCCGAAGCCCCGGGCCGGTCGCCCGAAGACCGTCACCGCTGGGCCCAAAGCAGAAAAACCGCGCCCCTCGTCGTAGTCGGTCAGTCGTCCTCGCGCACCATCCACCGGATCACGTCGGCCCGGGCCACCACTCCCACCAGGCGCCCGCCTTCAATCACGGGCACCGGATTGACGTGGCGTTTGACCATCAGGTCGGCCAGGGTTTCGACCGGCACTTCGGGGCCGACGGTCAGGACTTGTTCCGTCATGACATCCCGCGCCGTGGTCCCCACCATGTGCTGAATCCGCTTCTTGAAGTGACCCGGCGTCTCGAGGGGGATCCCACCATCCAGGATCGGAAAAAAAGCCGGAGGTTCGATCCGGGTGTTACGGACAATGAGGTCGAGGTCGGTCACCATGCCGATGAGCCGCCGCTCCTGGTCGACCACCGGTATTCCGCTGATCGCCTTCTCATGCATCAGGCGGGCGATTCGGCCCACGGAGGCGTCGGCATGGACGAAGACAACCTCGGAAGTCATGATGTCCTCGACCTTCGTGACCGGGGGCTCGGCGGGACGGGGCTGCTCGCGCGGCTCCGCCTTTGGGGGGGCTTTTCGGGCGGTCATCACGCGGGTCATGGTTGTTTCTCCAGTGATTTGTTCCGCTCCACGGGCGGGGCCAGGGTCAGGCCCACGGGGCGATCGCTCTTTGACCGCTCCTTGATCCGCAGCGGACGGTAGGTGAGCACCGGGCAGGTGGCCCGCCGGATGACGTGGAGCGCATTCGATCCGAAGAGCAGGTGCTCGAGCGGACCGTGACCCTGCGCCCCGATGACAATCAGATCCGCTCTTTCTTCGGCGGCGATCTTCAGAATTTCCTTGTAGGCGCGACCCACCACCGCACGCGTGGTGATCGAGACGCCGGATTCCGACGCGCCCGCGGCGGCGGCGGCGGCCTGAAGCCGCTCCCGGGCTATTCGCTCATGCTCCTGCCGAAGCGGAGCCAGTTCGGGAACCGAAAAATAGGCAGGCTCGCCACGCTCGGGAACGCTCTCGATGACATTCAGAAGAGTCACTTCCGCCTGGTTCGCCTTGGCGAGGGCCACGCTGAAGTCCAGGGCCTCCACCGAGGTGGGAGAGAAATCGGTCGCGCACAGAATGCGAGTGACGAGCCCGGGAGCCTCCCAGGTTCGTCCCTCCTCGTGGCCGACGGTGAGCACGGGGCAGGACAGGCGCGGGATCAACCTCTCGGTCACGGAGCCAAGAAACAGATGCTCGAGCCCGCTCCGGCCGTGAGTGCCCAGAACCACCAGGTCGGCGGACATCTCTTCCGCCGAAGCCACGATCTCGCGCCAGGATTCACCTTCGCGTACTTCCACCTCGTGGTCCACCCGCGCTTCGCGCACCGGGGCCAGGAAGCGATGCATCTCCTCCTCGGCGAAACGACGCATCTCCGGGGTCATGTTGAACCAGGTGGTGGCCAGGAAGACCGAATCGCGGGCGGGAAGGACCTGGGGCACCACGTGAACCACTTTGAGCCGCGCGCTGAATTTGCGGGTCAGGGCCAGGGCGTGGCGAAGAGCCAGGGCAGAGAATTCCGAGAAGTCGGTCGGGCACAGGATGCGTTGGATGTGGACGGGAGTTGGGGTCATAAATCACCTCGCGTCAAAAAGAGACAGCAATTGGGATGCCATGCGGCGAGCCCCTTTCGTCCTCTCCCCACGCGCCGGAATGCCCATTCCGTGAATGGGACTGGCCTCCGCCTGGGGGAGACCGCGAAGGACCTGCGCCCAGACTCCTGGATCCCGCAACCCTTGCGGGGAGGTGACCGCGAATCAGCCCGCCGCCCGCCCTACCGGCTGCGCCAGCCCTGGAGCATCAGAACGTAGTTCGCCCGCTCGTAGGCTCCTGGATCCGGGCAGCGCTTGAGGCTCATGTTTCCGCGCATCGACTCTATGGAGTCCCACTCGAACTCTTTCATCCAGTCCACCATCCCCTGATGAAGCACCTTCAGATGCTCGGGTCCGTGCTGAAGAAGTGCGGAGACCACTTGAACGCCGTGAGCGCCGGCCATGATCGACTTGATGACGTCACGGGCGCTGTGGACGCCCCCGCTTACCGCGAGTGAGGCCTTCACCTGGCCGGCGAGGACGCCGAGCCAGCGCAGGCGAAGAGGCAGCTCACGGTGGTCGGAGAGATAGAGACTCCGGTTCAGCTCGAGGGTCTCGGGATCGATGTCGGGCTGGTAGAAGCGGTTGAACAGGACCAGGCCATCGGCCCCCGCCTCATCGAGCTGCGCGGCGAAGTGGGCGAGGGATGAATAGAACGGGGACAGCTTCACCGCGATAGGAAGGCGCACGGTCCGCCGCACTTCGCGCACCACCGCAACCGCCTCGCGCTCCATCTCCTGGCCGCTCGAGGACGGATCGAAAGCGAGGCGGTACAGGTTCAGCTCCAGGGCATCGGCGCCCGCACTCTCCATCAGAGGCGCATAGGCCAGCCACCCGCCCGGGGTGGCGCCGTTGAGCGATGCAATGACCGGGACACTCACCGCCACCTTCACCCGCCGCAGGTGTTCGAGGTACTCGTCGGGACCGAACACGAATGCCTGGGGGGTCGGGAAGTAGGTGAGGGCTTCGGCGGACGAATCGGCGTGCGTCTCCGAGTTGTGGAAGGCGGCCACCTGCTCGCGGGTGATCTGCTCCTCGAACAACGAGCGCAAGACGATGGCCGCGGCCCCCGCGTCCTCGAGGCGGCGCACGGTGGCGATATCGTCGGAGAGGGGCGAAGCCCCGGGAATCAGCGGATGCTTCAGGTCAAGGCCGAGGTAGCGGGTGGACAGTTTCATCGGAGTCTCCTCAGTGCTTCTCGGCCGCGGGCCCAGGGTCTGCCTTCGAGGAGGTCTCGAAAAGCGGAACCGTGATCCCGGCCAGCTGCTGGTAAACCGCGTACCTCTGTCTCATCACTTTCTCCGCGGTCTTGAGCAGACGCTTGAACCTCTCCGGATCCGCCTTCTCCACCACCCGGAAGCGCCCTTCGTTGCGCATGTAGTCGGCAAGTGGAGTCTTGGGAGCGCCGGAATCGAGGTGAAGGGGAGGCTCGCCTCTGGCCACCCGGCGCGGGTCGTAACGGTAGAGCGGCCAGACCCCCGAACTCATGGCCAGCTTCTGCTGCTCGACCCCGAAGGCCATGTCGTAACCGTGGGCGATGCAGTGAGAGTAGGCGATGATCAGCGACGGTCCCGGATACGCCTCCGCTTCCTGGAAGGCCTGGACGGTCTGGGCCATCTTGGCCCCGAAAGCGATGCGGGCCACGTAGGCGTTGCCGTAACTCATGGCCAGAAGACCGAGATCCTTCTTCGGAGACTCCTTGCCCGCTTCGGCGAACTTGGCCGAGGCGCCCAGAGGCGTCGCCTTCGACTGCTGGCCGCCGGTGTTCGAGTAGACCTCGGTGTCGAGCACCAGGATGTTCACGTTGCGGTTGCTGGCGAGGACGTGGTCGAGACCGCCGAAGCCGATGTCGTAGGCCCACCCGTCGCCCCCCACCAGCCAAACGCTCTTGCGCACGAGATAGTCGGCCAGGGTCTGCAGGAGGCGCGCCTCCGGACTGACCAGCTTGGAAAGCCGGGACTGTAACTCGCCCACCCGCTCGCGTTGAGCAGCGATCCCCGCCTCCGTGTCCTGTGCCGCTTCGAGCAGGTCGAGCACCAGTCGCTCCCCGATCTCCGCGTGCAGACGCCGCAGCAGCAGGACGGCCTGCTCGCGATGGGCGTCCACGGCCAGGCGCATGCCGAGGCCGAATTCCGCGTTGTCCTCGAACAGAGAGTTGGCCCAGGCCGGACCGCGGCCTTCGCGGTTGGTGGTGTAAGGAGTGGTGGGCAGGTTCGCGCCATAGATCGACGAGCAACCGGTAGCGTTGGCGATCAGGGCCCGATCGCCGAAGAGCTGGGTGAGCAGCTTGATGTAAGGCGTCTCACCGCAGCCGGCACAGGCCCCCGAGTACTCGAAGAGGGGCTTGAGGAACTGCGAGGTCTTGAGATCGATGTGGGCGGTGGCGCGATCCATCTCGGGCAGGTCGAGGAAGAAGGCGTAGTTGTCGCGTTCGGCCTCGCGCAGAGGACGTTGGGGCGCCATGTCGATCGCCTTGTGGCGCGGGTTGGTCTTGTCCTTGGCCGGACAGACCTGCACGCACAGCGTGCAGCCCGTGCAGTCCTCGGGCGCCACCTGAATGGTGTACTTCAACTCCTTCTTGTCCGGCGATTTGAAATCATCGGCCTTGAAGGTGGCGGGCGCGCCGCGAAGGGCCGAAGGCGGATAGATCTTGGCCCGGATGGCGGCGTGCGGACAGACCAGGGCGCATTGGTTGCATTGGATGCAAACCTTGGCGTCCCAGACCGGAATCTCCAGGGCCAGGTTGCGCTTCTCCCACTGCGCGGTGCCCATCGGCCAGGCTCCATCCACCGGGAATGCGCTCACGGGAAGGAGGTCGCCCTTGCCCGCCAGCATCACCGCGGTCACGCGCTTGACGAAGTCGGGCGCCTGGTCGGACACCATGGGAGGCCGAGCGTAGGTGGCGGTGATGCTGACGGGCGCGGGCACTTCGTGGAGATGAGCGAGGGTCTCGTCCACCGCGGCGAAATTGCGCTTCACCACCTCGCCTCCCCGTTTGCCGTAGGTCTTCTCGATCGCTCCCTTGATCCGGGCGATGGCTTCCTCGCGGGGCAGCACGCCGGACAAAGCGAAGAAACAGACCTGCATCACGGTGTTGATCCGGCCGCCCATCCCGGCGTCCTTGGCGACCTTGAAGGCATCGATGACAAAGAACCGAAGTCGCTTGGCCAGGATGACCTCCTGCATCTCCCGCGGGAGATGACTCCAGACTTCGGAGGGCCCGTGGGGCGCATTGAGCAGGAACACCGCGCCGGGAGCGGCCCGCTCGAGGACGTCGACCTTGTCCACGAATTCGAACTGGTGACAGGCCACGAACCCGGCCTGCTTGATCAGATAAGCCGACTGGATGGGACGTGGTCCGAAGCGAAGGTGGGAGACCGTGGTGGCCCCGGACTTCTTCGAGTCGTAGACGAAGTACCCCTGGGCAAAAAATGGCGTTTCCTCGCCGATGATCTTGATCGAGTTCTTGTTGGCCCCCACGGTGCCGTCGGCCCCGAGGCCATAGAAGATGGCGCGGGTCACGTCCAAAGGCTCGATATCGAGGTCGGCGTCGTAGGGCAGAGACAAATGAGTCACATCGTCCATGATGCCCACGGTGAAGTGGTTGCGCGGCTTCGGCTGCTTCAAGTGAGCGAAGATCGCCTGCACCATGGGCGGATCGAACTCCTTCGACGACAGGCCGTATCGACCGCCGACCACCCGGGGCGGATCCGCGAAGGCGGTGAGCCCCTCGTCCTGGGCTTCCCGCAGCGCCGCCAGCACTTCCAGATAAAGCGGGTCTCCCACCGCTCCCGGTTCCTTGGTGCGATCGAGCACGGCCACCGCGCGAACCGTCTTGGGAAGGGCAGCCACGAAGGCAGCGGTGGAGAATGGATGGAAGAGCCGCACCTTCACCAGCCCCACCTTCTCGCCGCGGGTCACCAGGTCGTTGATAGTCTCCTCGGCCGTCTCCGACCCCGACCCCATCATGACGATGACCCGCTCGGCCTCCGGATGGCCGGCGTAATCGAACAGGTCGTAGCTGCGCCCGGTCAGCGCGCCGAAATGAACCATCGCCTCGCGGACAAAACCGGGGCAGGCCAAATGAAAACTGTTCGCGGCCTCTCGAGCCTGAAAAAACGTGTCGGGATTCTGGGCGGTGCCCCGCAACACCGGATGGTCGGGGGTGAGCGCGCGCGCGCGATGGCCGCGAATGGACTCCTCGTCGACCAGTGCGCGGAGATCACCGTCGGAAAGCTCCTCGATCTTGGCCACTTCGTGAGAGGTCCGGAACCCATCGAAGAAATGCAGAAAGGGAATGCGGGAGCGCAGCGTCGCCATATGAGCGATAGCGGCCAGATCCTGGGCTTCTTGAACCGACGCGGAACAGAGGAGGGCGAAGCCGGTGGCGCGGCAGGCCATCACGTCGGAGTGATCGCCGAAGATGGAGAGAGCGTGGGTGGCCACCGTCCGGGCGGCCACGTGCATGCAGAAGGGCGTGAGTTCCCCGGCGATCTTGTACATGTTGGGGATCATGAGAAGCAGACCCTGCGACGCGGTGAAGGTGGTGGCCAGAGCCCCCGCCTGCAGAGCGCCATGGACCGCCCCCGCCGCCCCCGCTTCAGACTGCATCTCCATCACCTGCGGCACGGCGCCCCAGATGTTGGTGCGCCCATGGGCGGACCACGAGTCGGCCAGTTCCCCCATGGTGGAACTCGGGGTAATAGGGTAGATGGCGATGACTTCGCTCAATCGATGGGCGACCGCCGCCGCGGCTTCGTTTCCGTCAACAAGAATGAGCTCAGCCTTGGACATTCAGAATCTCCTGGAGGCCTTGGATAACAAGTCGCGTGCCAGGGTTGCGGCCAGGGACAACGCCTCAAATGCCCCCGTCCGCCCCTCATTTCACGAAGGAACTGCGGCAAAGCACGCGGCAGACGCAGAGTTTGCGGCATCGGGAGCCGGCCCGGCCGGGATTGCCGCGCTGTGAGCGGCGATTCGGGCCACCGGCGTTGGAATGGTCCTTGCTGCGATCGAACGTGAGTGAATTTCTCACGGAGGATCCCATGAAACCAGTGAGAGAGAGACCATGAAGACGCGGAACGTCAAAGGCCTCGACCGCGGACGTCAGCGGGCTCTGGACCATCGGGGGGTGAAGAGTGACAAGTCGCCCGCGGTGGCTTTGGAGCGCGCCTACACCGAGGGCACGATGTGCCAGGGTTGCGGCGCCGTGTTCTCGCGGAAGACCTGGCGCCGTTCGAGCCGGCGGGCCGCCCTCGCCCTCGCCCCGAACGCGGTCAGGAAGACCTGCCCGGCCTGCCGGCAAGTCCAGGAGGGCAGGGCGTACGGTCGCGTGGTCCTCAGAGGAGAAGCCTGGCTCAAGAACCATGAGGGCGACGTACGCCGTCGCATCGCCAACGTCGAGGCGCGCGCGCGGCACACCCAGCCGGAGCGTCGGGTGGTCGAGGTCGGGCGTTCGAAGTATGGTCTCGAGATCATGAGCACTTCCCAGAAGCTCGCTCATCGGGTGGTGCGCGAACTCGAGAAGGCCTTCGGAGGGAGTTCCTCCTACCGGTGGTCGGACCGCGACGGATCCCTCACCGCGACCTGGGCCCACGACTAGCAAGTTTGCCCGAGGTTCGTCCGCGCGTTGGACCTGACGACTTCGGTCGAATGAGCGGGGTTTGGGCGCGTGTCTGGTATTCCTTGAGCTTGTATTGGATCTTGCGCGGACTGATGCCGAGGATCTTGGCCGCCCGCGAGGTGCTGCCCGCCACCGACTCGATGGTTCTCAGGATCGCCTCTCGTTCGATCACGGCCAGGCTGCTTCCCGGAATGGCGACGGCCGACGACTTGCTGGCCACGGATTCGATTTCCCGACGCAGGGTCGGAAAGTGGATCGAGGTCAGCACCGGCTCTTCAGCCAGCACCACCGCGCGCTCGATCACGTTTTCGAGTTGACGGACGTTGCCCGGCCAGGCCTGGCGGACGAGCAGAGCCATGGCTTCATCCGAACAGCTCCTGACCCCCTTGCCGTTC
>JANLSZ010000291.1:0-2235 GCA_031362685.1 Vicinamibacteria bacterium
CCTCGATGAGCGCCTTGGGCTTGTCACCGACCGCGATGGCGCGAAGCTTCGGGGCGCTCTTCTTCTTCCACTTGGTGAACAGCGTCGTCGCCTCGGCGCTCCACGCCGAGTACTCCGGGTGGGCGAAGATGGTGCTCTTGATGTCGGCGGCGGCAATACGGAGTTGGCTGTAGCCGGCGCGGTCACCCTTCTTGTAGAGCGATGACCTGACTCCGGGAAAGACATCCCAATAGCGCCCAAGCGCGTCGATGTCGCGGTGCGGAATACCGCCATGCAGGTGGGCGTCGATGTCCTGGATGTCCTCGGGATCGCTGCTGTCGATGTAGCGCGGCAGGTTCAGGTTGAAGTCGTTCTTGTCATCGCTGATCTCGGCCAGCGGCACCATACGCGCGAAGCGCGGCACCTCTAACTGCCGAGTGAAGACATCGACGATGCGGTGGATATCCTGGGCGCGCAGGCGGTTCTTGTTGCCGTCCTTGATGAAGCCCTTGGAGGCATCGATCATGAAGATCCCCTTGCGGCCGGCGGCGCCCTCCTTGTCGAGGACGATGATGCAAGCGGGGATGCCGGTGCCGTAGAAGAGGTTGGCCGGGAGACCGATGATCCCCTTGATGTAGCCGCGCTTCACGACCTCTCGCCGGATGTCTGCTTCGGCGTTGCCGCGGAAAAGCACACCATGCGGAAGAATTATTGCTCCCTTTCCGGTGCTCTTGAGGCAGGTGAGGATGTGCAGGAAAAAGGCGTAGTCGCCATTCTTCTGCGGGGGCACGCCGAAGGCGAAGCGGCCGAAGGTATCGTTGGCCGGGTCGAAGCCGTTGCTCCACGCCTTGGTGGAAAAGGGAGGATTGGCGACCACGAAGTCGAACGTCTTGAGCGCCTTCGCGTTCTTCGCGTCCCTGAAGTGCGGCGAGGAGAGTGTGTTGTCCTGCCAGATCTCCGCCGTAGGACAATCGTGCAGGATCATGTTCATCTTCGCCAACGCCCGTGTGGCGTTATCCATCTCCTGCCCGTACAGCGCCAGGTCGAATCCCGTTGCGCCCTTCGCTTCGTCGTGGGCCTTGAGGAGCAGCGACCCCGAGCCGCACGTCGGATCGTGGATCGTCTGGCTGGAGTTCTTGGCGCTCCCCATGCCGATCACCTTGGCCATGATACGCGAGACTTCGGCCGGCGTGTAGAACTGCCCCTTGCTCTTGCCACTCTCAGTGGCGAAGTGCCGCATCAGGTACTCGTAGGCATCGCCGAGCAGGTCGTCGCCCTCGGCGCGGTTGCCGCGGAAGTCGAGGGACTGGAAGATGCCGACGAGGGATGTCAGCCGGTCGACCATCTCCTTTCCCTTCCCGAGCTTGTCCCCGTCGTTCCAATCGGCGACGTCGATCACGCCTTTGAGGTCGTTCGCTTCGGCGAGTTTGGCAATGATCTTGTGGATCTTGTCGCCGATCTCCTTGTCGCCCTTGAGGGCGACCATGTCCGAGAAGGAGCCGCCTTTGGGAACGTCGAGGAGGTAGTGCTTGTGGCTGGCGGCTTTGTCGGAGACATACTTCATGAACAACAGGACGAGGACGTAGTCCTTGTACTGGGACGCGTCCATGCCGCCGCGGAGTTCGTCGCAGGATTTCCAGAGGGAGGAGTAGAGTTCGGACTTTTTCAGGGGCATGGGATGCGGCGGGCGGTACGCTTTGACGAGGCTGGGCGGATCTCGCGGAGACGGAAGGCGATAGGGTTGACGGAGAAGTTGCGTTACAGCGCAGCGCGGCGGTACTCCGTGGGGGTGGGGATTGTGGTGGTCGCGCGCTGCTACCGCCCGCGCTCGCAATGGGCCTCTACGCAAGACTGTGTATGGGGCTGTGCGCTGATTCACCTTGGGCCGTATAGCGTGCGCACACCTCTGTCACGCCTACGCGGCGCCCTTCTCGGCCTCGCCACCGGCGACGCCCTCGGCACCACGCTCGAGTTCAAGCCCCGCGGCACGTTCACACCCCTCACCGACATGGTCGGCGGCGGTCCCTTTGACCTGGAACCCGGTGAGTGGACCGACGACACCTCGATGGCGCTCTGTCTGGCCGAGAGCCTCATCGAGTGCAACGGCTTCGATGCAGTCGACCAGATGCAACGCTACGTGCGCTGGAACGTCGAAGGGTATTGGTCGAGCACGGGGAGCTGCTTCGACATCGGCAACACGACGAGTGCCGCGCTGCGCGCCTTCCGCCGCACGGGCAACGGATTCTCCGGCAGCAC
>JANLSZ010000012.1:0-14249 GCA_031362685.1 Vicinamibacteria bacterium
GAATTCCTTACGGAGGATCCCATGAAGCCAGAAACAAGTCGGGTCGTCAAGACGGTTGGCGCGGTGGTCGCAGGAGCTGCGGTTGGCTACGTCGCGGGAGCGCTCACTGCGCCCGCCGCGGGAAGCGAAACGCGCCGGAAAATCGGGCGCAAGATCGGGGAAGAGGCCGAGGACATGAAGATCAAGGCCAGGAAGACCCTGAAGGACGCGAAGGAGAAGATGGCTGAAGCGCTGCACCACTAGCGGAAAGGGAAGCCATGAAAACGCGGGACGTCAAAGGACTGGATCGCGGGCGTCAGCGCGCCCTCGATCATCGTGGCGTGAGAAGCGACCGGTCGCCCGCGGTCGCGACGGAGGGCGCCTACGCGGAAGGCACCATGTGCGGACGTTGTGGAGCCGTCTTTTCGCGGAAGACCTGGCGCCGTTCAAGCCAGCGGGCCGCCCTGGCCCTCGCCCCGAACGCGGTTAGAAAAATCTGTCCGGCCTGCCGTCAAGTCCAGGAGGGCAGGTCATACGGTCGCGTAATCCTCAAGGGTGAAGCCTGGCTCAAGGATCATGAGGGCGAAGTGCGCCGCCGTATCGCCAACGTCGAGGCGCGGGCGCGGCACACCCAACCCGAACGCCGGATGGTCGAAATCGGGCGCGCCAAAGGCGGCCTCGAGATGATGAGCACGTCGCAGAAACTCGCCCATCGGGTGGTGCGGGAACTCGAGAAGGCCTTCGGGGGGAGTTCCTCCTACCGCTGGTCGGATCGCGACGGATCCCTTACCGCGACCTGGGCCCACGACTAGCCGCCTTTCCCGAGGTTGCTCCGCGCGGTGGACCTGACGCCTTCGGTCGGAGGAGCGGAGTCTGGGCGCGCGTCTGGTATTCCTTGAGCTTGTACTGGATCTTGCGCGGACTGATGCCCAGGATCTTCGCCGCCCGCGAGGTGCTGCCCGCCACCGACTCTATGGTTCGCAGGATCGCCTCTCGCTCGATCGCGGCCAGGCTGCTTCCCGGGATGGCGACCGCGGTCGACTTGCTGGCCGCGGATTCGATTTCTCCGCGCAGGGTCGGGAAGTGGATCGGGGTCAGCACCGGCTCTTCAGCCAGCACCACCGCGCGCTCGATCACGTTTTCGAGTTGACGGACGTTGCCCGGCCAGGCCTGGCGGACGAGCAGAGCCATGGCTTCATCCGAACAGCTCCTGACCCCCTTGCCGTTCTGCGCCGCGTACTTGGTCAGGAAGTGCTGAGCCAGCAAGGGCACGTCGGCGATGCGCTCCCGCAGCGCCGGTATCCGTATCTCGATGACATTCAGGCGGTAGTACAGGTCCTCCCGGAAGGCGCCATCCGCGATCATCTTCGACAGATCCCGGTGGGTGGCGCAGACGATGCGGACGTCCACTTTGTACGTTCGATTCCCGCCCACCCGTTCGAACTCGCGCTCTTCCATGAAGCGCAGCAGCTTGACCTGGACGGTGAGGGAAATGTCCCCGATCTCGTCGAGGAACAGGGTGCCCCCGTCCGCGGCCTCGAAACGACCGGCCCGACTGCTGATGGCGCCGGTGAAGGCTCCCTTCTCGTGACCGAACAGCTCGCTTTCGAGGAGGGTCTCGGTCAGAGCTGCGCAGGCCACCTTGATGAAGGGCCGGCCGCGACGGGGACTGGCCTCGTGCAGCGCCTGGGCGAAAAGCTCCTTGCCGGTTCCGCTTTCGCCCAGGAGCAATACCGAGGCGCTTGAAGGAGCGACCTGACGGATGGCCTTGAAAGCGTGGAGCATTCCCGGGCTCTCGCCCAGCATGTTTTCGAATCGGTACTTGTCGGCCACCCGCTCCCGGAGCTGGCGGGTCTCTTCGATGAGGCGTTTCTTCTCGATGGTGCGCTCGACCACCACCTCGAGCTCCTCGAGGTCGAGGGGCTTGCTGAGGTAATCCTCGGCCCCGTTCTTCATGGCCCGCACCGCGTTCTTCACCGTTCCATAAGCGGTCATGAGAATGACCAGGGTGTGCGGACGCGACTGCTTGAGACGGGCCAGGAGTTCCAGGCCGTCCATACCGGGCATGCGCAGGTCGGTCAGCACGATGTCGGCGTCGATCTGCTCGACCAGGGCCAGGCCGGCTCGGGCATCGTGGGCGCACCCCACCTCGTAGCCATCCTCCTTGAGCAGCGTCTCCAGCGCCTTGGCCGCGTTCACTTCATCGTCGATCACCACGATGCGTCCCTTGGAACTCACGACGCCTCTCCCTTCGAAGCAAGCGGCAGGGTGATCTCGAACGCCGCGCCGCCCTCCGGCAGGTTGCGGGCGCTGATCGCACCGCCATGCTGCACGATGATCTGGCGCACGATGGCGAGCCCGAGGCCGGTCCCTCCGGGCTTGGTGGTGACGAAGAGCTGGAACAGGTCGAGACCTTCGGGCAGACCCGGGCCGGTGTCCTCGACGGTGAGGACGGCAAGGTCTCCGCGGAGCGCGACCTTGAACGTCACCTGCCCACCCGCGGGCATGGCCTCGATCGCGTTCCGCACCAGATTGATGAGCACTTGTTTCATCTTCTCGGCATCGATGGCCAGCGGCGGCAAACCGTGACATGACTGGTAAGTGAGGCGAACGCCCCCGGCGGCTGATTGCGGGTCGAGAAGGCGCAGCACGTGCTCGGCCACCCCATCGAGATCGCTCAGATCCGGCTGCCCGCGATTGGGCCGGGAGAACTGCAGGAAGTCGCCGGCCAGAGCATCGAGACGTCTCACTTCCTCCCGGATGATGCCGATCAGATCGCTGATACCGGGGTCGGCCTGGAGCCGGGCATTCCGACGATCGAGCACCGAGAGTTGGAGAGCGATCGAGTTGAGCGGGTTGCGAATCTCATGGGCGAGCCCGGCCGCGAACGTCCCCAGCATGGCCATCTTCTCGCTTTCGATCATCCGCTCCTGGGCGGCCCGAAGCTCACGGTACGCACTTCTCGCCTCCTCGTGACGCTGCCTCTCCGCTTCGCCCCGCCGGGCCCGCTCCACCGCCAGGCCGATCTGATGGCCCAGGGTCTCGAGGAAACGCAGTTCCCCGTCCGTGAATGTCGTCCCCGCCCGCGCGGCCACATTCAGCACACCGCGGCTGGCCCCCCGGAAGCGCAAGGGGATGCAGGCATGGGCCACCGACGCCTCGGCCCCTTCGACGATCTCGGGCATGCGCGGGCACTGGGTGGTGTTCCGGGCCTGCATCGAGTTCCCGGTGAAGAACACCTCGCGACAAAGGCATTCGGAGAGTCCGTGACGCCGGACTTCCTCGAGGTACTTTTGAGAGACTCCCCGAGCGGCCGCCATCTGAAGATTCTTTCCCCCTTCTTCGCCGGTGAAGATCCAGGCCGCGCTCAAGCTCAGCTTCTCCAGAACCTTGTCGAGGGCGATCTCAAACACCGACTGCATACTCTCGGTGCTGTGGACTTCAGAGGCGACCTCGGCCAGAACCGCCATCTCGCGCTCCCGCCGAGCCAGCCGCTCGCCCAGAACCTGGATCTGTTCCTGGCACGAGCCATGAAGGCGTTCCGGATCCTCGATCGTCACGGACCGATCGTAGCAGCGACGCGCGGTGGTCTAAACGTCGAAGAAGCGGGCCCTACTCCCCAAAGCGTCGCGTACGCTCCGCCAGTTCGTTTTTTCTACTGTCGGTCGAAGACCGGGGTGTTGTTGACCGCCCCGCCCTTGGCGTCGGTGCCGGTCTGGGTCTGGGTGCGCGTCTTGCCGTCCTTCGAGATCAAGGTCCGACTGGTGAGCGTCACCTTACCCTTGCTCTTCAGGGTGGCTTCGTAGGTATCGTCATCGATGCGCTTCACCGCGATCGTGTCGACATTCGGGTTGCCCTTGTAAGGGTAGTCCTTGCCATCGTACTTCACCGTGAACTCGTTGTGGGTCGGTTTGCCCTCCGCGTCCACGCCGTCCGTGACCCCCTTCATCCCGCCTTCCGATGCCTCGTACTTGGAGGTGTTGCTCTTGGGCGCGGGGCCCGGGCTGTACTTGGATTTGGCCACGTTGAGCTTCCAGGTGCCCAGCCAGTTATCAGCCGCCTGCACGGCGCCGCTCCCGACCAGTACTACGGCAAGACCGAATACGATCGGGAAGGCACTTCTAATTTGTTTAGACATTCTTTTTCTCCTTGAAATACGGGGTAGGGTGGAAACATACACGCGAACGCACCGGCCGGCCTCAACCCGGCGGGCTCGAAGGTTTCGGCTTCGGAAGGTGTTTCCGGACCCCTCCCCTCAGCCGTTCCGTGATAACTTCCGGGCAGCTTTTTCGGAGGTGCCTGGGCGACTCGTTTCGCTCGAGGCGCCACCGCCCCCTGGCTGCTTCCACTGTCTTTCTAGGAGAAAACATCATGCGTAATTTTCTTGGCCACGCCGCACGCCTGGCTGCCGTCGTTCTCACCGGCTTGCTGCTGTCCGCGCCGCCGGCGGCCGCACAGCAAGGCGCCAACGGATCGATCACCGGCAAAGTGGCGGACGGCCAGGGCGGTGTGTTGCCCGGCGTGACGGTCACCGTGACGGGCGCCGCCCTGAAGAGCAGCCGAACCGCGCAGAGCGACAGCGCGGGCGTGTACAGCATCGCCGACCTGCCGGCCGGCGAATACACCGTGACCGCGACGTTGATGGGCTTCAAGAAGGCCGAACGGAAGACCGTCGCCATCGCCGCCGGCGCCAAGGTCAGCGTCGATCTGGCCCTCCAGATCGGCGGCCTCTCGGAAGAAGTCATCGTGACCGCCCAGGGCCGGGAGACCGACCTTCAGACCACGGCTCTCGCCGTCAGCGCCTACTCCGGCACGTTGCTGGCCGAGCAGAAGATAGAAACCGTGACCGACCTTGCCAACGCCGTCCCCGCGTTTTCTCTGACTGCCGGCACCCCCCTCGACGTAGAACTGAACGTTCGAGGCGTCACCAACACGCGTCTCGATTCGCCTTCGGCGGACCCGTCGATCGGCACTTTCCTCGACGGCATCTATATGGGCCGTACCGGAGATCTGAATTTCGACTTCTACGACCTCGAGCGAATCGAAGTCATCCGCGGGCCCCAGGGCGTGCTGCTCGGGAAGAACGTGGTCGGAGGCGCCCTCTCTATCCTGACGGCCAAGCCGTTGTTCGAGAAATCCGGCAACCTGCTTCTCTCCTACGGAAACTACAACTCCCTTCTCTCCCACGGATTCTTCACGGGCCGGCTCTCCGATTCCCTCGCCGGTCGCATCTCGTTCCAGGGCCGGAAGCATGACGGCTACGGCTTCGACCAGCTGCACAAACGCGACGTCGAGAATCTCAATTCCTTCCAGGGCCGCGGCCAGCTGCTCTACCACCCCAAGGAGTCGCGCTGGACGGTGCGGACCGTGGTTGACTTCAACAAGGACTCCACCAACGGGCTGAACGTGGTGGCCGTACCGACCAGTTTCGCCCATTGCGAGGCCACGTATCTGCGCTCGAACTGCACTCGTCCGTGGAGCAGCCTGCGCGCCTACCTCGGCCTCACCGACCCCCGGGTCAACGTGGCCCAGAGCATCCAGTACGCGGGGGAGGGGATCACCCAGCAGTTCATGAAACGCAATGGGGTTGGCGCCATGGCGGACATCCAGAGGGACTTCGGCAAATTCCTGTTCACCTCTCTGACCGCCTACCGCGACGGCCGGGGTCAGCAGCTCTACGATCAGACCGGAGCCGGCCCCGAAGCACTGGGCTGGAACCCCGCCGAGTGGGCGAAATACGTGGCCTTCACCGCCGCGAACAAGCCGGCTGGAAGCGGCGCTAACGGCCTGCTGCTCTTTGCGGAACCGGTCGGCGAAAACGCCAAGATCAAACAGTTCAGCCAGGAGCTCCGGCTCACTTCGACCAACCCCGACAGCAAGGTCGATTGGATCGCCGGTGTGTTCCTGAAGAAGGACTCGATCACCAAGGTCGACCACTTCATCGGCGAATCCTTTGGCGGCGCTGCTGTAGGGCTCGGCACCCTCAGCGGCGAGTCGAAATGGGACAACCACGGGGACATCAACAACTACGCGGGCTTCGCCCAGCTCGGAGTCAAGTTCACCAAGAAGGTGAAGCTGAGCGTGGGCGCGCGCTACACCAGCGACAAGAAGAGCGGCAGCGTCACCGGCACCGCTATCGAGACCGGCGATCGCTTCAACCCGAACGACCCGCAGGCGCTCACTCCGCTCGCGGCCAGGTTCACAAAGGGAACGGGATACGACGCGCCCTACGACAAGACCTGGACCAAGTGGACGCCGCAAGGGATCCTGGACATCACCGCCAACAAGGACCTGTTCTTCTACGCTACCGTGGGCAAGGGCTTCAAGGGCGGCGGTTTCGACGACACTCCGACCAGCGCGGCCGCCGCGCAGCATCCGTACAACCCTGAAGAGGCGACCAACTACGAAAGCGGTTTCAAGTCCACGATGTTCAAGCAGCGCGTCCGTCTCAACCTGTCGGCGTTCTATATGAACTACACGGATCTGCAGGTCGTCCAGACCAACGCCGCTTGCCTGTGCAACCTCACCGACAACGCCGCCAACGCCAAACTCAAGGGCGTCGAAGGCGAGTTCCAGTTCGCTCCTACCTCCAATTTCATGCTCTTCGCCTCCGGGTCGTACGTGGACGCGAAGTACGAGGACTTCATCGAAACCGCGATCAACCCGGCAACCGGCCAGCGCCTGGTCAGTTCAGGCAATCGTCTGCAACGCACACCGGCATCGCAGTTGAGCGGAGGCGCCGACCTTACGACCAGTTTGGGCAAGTGGCGCGATGCCCTCAATTTCCGCGCCACCTACACCTGGCAGGGCGACTTGAAGTGGGCGACCGACAACATCGCCGAAGAGCCCGCCTATGGCCTGTTCGACGCCCGCATTGGTCTCGCTCCGCGATCATCGAAATGGCAAGTGTCGGTGTGGGGCAAGAACCTCGCCGACAAGCTGTATCGGGTCAACATCATCCACTTCTTCGGCGAAGAAGTGTCGCAGTACGCCGCGCCCCGCACCTACGGGGCGGACCTCAGTTTCTCATTCCGCTGAGTCGTGACGCCCTGAAGCACGGAGCGCTCGCCACCGGCTCCGTCGCTTCGGCGGCATCGTCGTTCTGAGTCCGCGCGGGCGGCGCTGACTCCCTCTGCCCTCCCAAGAGCCACCGCGGGGGGAACTCGCCTCTACCCCGCAGACCTCTTTACGCGGAAATCGAGCCGCAGCGTGGCGAAGGCCAGGTCAGTCGGGAATGCTCTTCGATCAGACCGGCCGCCTTCCGGGCCACGTCGTCGGGCAGCGCGGCGCTGCGCCGAGTCTCCAGATTCGCTCCGGTGGTCACAAACTCGAGCACGCTGGCCAGTGACCCGCGCGTCTTGTTGACGATGAAGAGGGCGCCGTGGAATCGCTTGGTGCTGAAACCGTAGAAGCGGGTGTGCGCGGTGACCACATCGCCCACATGCATCTCGGCAAGGTACCAGAGGTGATGCTCCAGATCGAAGAAGCCGGTCTTGTCCACCTTGAACCGGCTCTCGTCGATGCCCAGCCAGTGCATGAGCGGCCAGCCGGCCTGATCGTAGATGTCGAGGTAGTGCTGCACGTTCACATGGCCATTCAGATCCTGCCACTCCGGCGGAATAGTCAACTCGATCAGGGTGGGCAGTTCCCGCACCTGATCGATGCTCGGCATGGGGGGCATGGGCATCGGCTAGAGCCTCTCTCTATGCAACTTCATTCCCGCGGTCTCGCGGTCCCAGGTGTCCGGGGTAACGCCCTGATCGCGGAAAACCACCTTGCGCGGCTTGTTGGTTTCCGTCTTGGGAATCTCGTCCACCATGCGCACGTAGCGGGGCACCATGAAATAGGCGAGCTTGGGAATCAGGAACTCGATCAAGGCCCGCGGGTCGAGGGTGCGGCCGCGTTTTATCTTCACCGCGACCAGCACCTCCTGCTCCTCGATCTCGCTCTTCACCCCCACCGCGATGGCTTCGTCGACATCGGGGTGAGAGAGGACCGCGGCCTCGACCTCGAACGAGGAGATGTTTTCGCCCCGGCGGCGGACGGTGTCCTTGATCCGGTCCATGAAGAAGTAGTTGTCGTCCGCGTCCCGGCGAAACAGATCGCCGGTGTGAAACCAGCCGTTGCGCCAGGCCCGCGCGGTGGCCTCGGGTATTCCGTCATAGCCCGCGTTCATCGACCAGGGCGCTTCAGCGCGCACGATCAACTCCCCCGCCGAGCCGATGGGCACTTCAATGTCGTTATCGTCGACCAGCCGGCAGGTGACTCCGGTTCGGGGTCGTCCGCAGCCGCCGAAGACCTGGGTGTTGACCCCGGTGATCAGCGGCGAGGACACTTCGGTCATGTTGAAACCGGAGATGTAGTCGAAGCCAAAACGCGGGCCCAGCTTCACCGTCTGCTCGTTGATCGGCATCATGGTGATCCACTTGAGCGGATTGTCCCGATCGTCGGGCCTCGGCTCGCTCCTGGCCAGGAAGGCGCCCATCACCCCGATGAGGCCGGAGGTCGCGGCGCAATGGCCCGCGCGCACCTGATCCCAGAACTTCGTGGTGCTGAAGCCGTCCACCAGATAGAACATGCCGGAGCGAACGAGAGCGCAGTAGGTCGGGCTGGTGCCGCCGACATGGAACATGGGCAGGTTGACCAGGATGGATTCGCCTTCTTCGAGATACCCGTAGTTCACCACCGCGGTGGTGTACAGCTGCAGGTAGGGGGAGAGCACGCCCTTGGAAGGTCCGGTGGTTCCGGAGGTGTAGATGATGCACTGGATGTCCCAGTGATCGATCTCCACACGGTCATCCAGGTGCGATGCGTCTCCGTCGAGGGCGCTCGCGCCGATGACGTGCTGGAGTTTCGGAACGTCGAGCCCGGAGAGCCGCTCCACCAGATCGGGGTGAGCCACCATGACCGAAGCGCCCGCGCTGTTGATGACGTGCTCCAGGACCTTGCCGCGATAGGCGGTGTTGAGGGGAACGAAGATGGCGCCCAGATAGTTGGTGGCGAACCAGGTCAGGACCATGGGCATGCCGGTCGGCAGCCAGGCATTCACACGGTCGCCCTTCGAAACGCCTAAAGCCTGCAGCGCCGCCGCGGCACTCCTCACGCGCTTAAGGCATTCGGCGTAGGTCCAGCTGGTGCCGTCTTCGAACAAGGCCATCCGACGGTCGGGGCAGCGGGCGGCCCGGGCGTCGAGCATGAACTTCAAAACGCAATCCTCCCGCGCGGGTACCCTTGGGTCGAACCAAGGCGGAGAGTTGGTCGCTTGGGTCATTCGCCGTCTGCCGCGGCTCAGGAGCCGGAGGCCACGGGGACCCCGGTTGGACGCGAGCCATGGCCCGAGGCCAGGCTGGCGCGCGGGCCTGAGGCCACGCTGGCGCGCTCTAGCGGAAGGCCGAGCTGGCGCAGGATGGTCTGCATATCGAAGTAATCCCGCCACTCGCGGATCTTTGCGCCTTCGAACTTGAACACCGACATGTAGGGCAGGCTCACCGCCTTGCCGTCCTTCGTGTAGTTCTCGACGCCCTCCACCACCGCGATATCGCCCGCCACCAGAATGCGCTCGACGTCGTAGCGCTTGTCGCTCATGCCCCGGCCGAACTTCTCGAAGAACTTTCGCACCGCGGTCTTGCCGTGGATGGGACCGATGGGCACATTCACCGCGACCAGATCGTCGGTGCACAGAGCAAACAGGGCATCCAGGTCGGCCCGCAACCAGGCCGCGTAGTAGTTTCTGATCGTTTCTTCGTGGTTCATGGGGGTGACGTAGTGTATCTATTCGGGCGGGAGTTCGCTGCGGCGTTTGCGCCGCGACCAATCCCGGTAGGATGCCCTCGCCATGACCGACTTCTCCCCCACCCCACGCGAGAGCGAACTCGAGCAGCGCACCGAGCGCTTCATTCGCGAGGTCGTGATTCCCTATGAGCGTGACCCGCGGCAGACGCCCCACGGTCCCACGCCGGAACTGGTGAAGGAGTTGCGCGACAAGGCGCGCGAAGCCGGGCTCCTGGCCCCGCAGGCGCCCATCGAGTGGGGCGGCCTTGGCCTGACCCACCGCGAAACCGCCACCGTCCTGAGGGCATCCGGTTACTCGCTGCTCGGCCCCGTGGCCATGAACTGCATGGCGCCCGACGAAGGCAACGTGCATCTGCTTCACATGGTGGCGACCCCGGAGCAGAAGCAGCGTTATCTGGCCCCCCTGGCCGCGGGAAACATCCGCTCGGCCTTTCTGATGACCGAGCCGGACGGGGGCGCCGGTTCCGACCCGGAGATGCTCGCCACCACCGCGCGGCTGGAGGGCGATCACTGGGTCATCGACGGACGCAAGTGGCTCATCAGCGGAGGGGTGGGCGCGACCTTCGGAATCATCATGGCCCGCACCGGCAACCAGGCGACCATGTTTCTCACCGACATGAAGGCGGCGGGCGTCACCCTCGAGCGCGTGCTCGACACCCTCGATCAGTCGATTCCCGGCGGTCACGTAGTGATCGGACTCAAGGGTCTGCGCGTCCCCGTCTCGCAGGTCCTGGGCGCAGTGAACGAGGGCTTCCGCTACGCTCAAGTGCGCCTGGCCCCGGCGCGTCTGACCCACTGCATGCGCTGGTGGGGCGCGGCCCGGCGCGCCCACGACATCGCGGTCGCGTACGCCTGCGAGCGGCGCGCATTCGGAAAGCCGCTGATCGAACACGAGGGCGTGGGCTTCATGCTGGCGAAGAACGAAGTGGATCTGCTCCAGACCAGGCTCGTGATCGACTACACCGCGTGGACCCTCGATCAGGGCTCGAAGGCCTCAACCGAGTCGAGCATGGCCAAGCTCACCTGCGGCGAGACTCTGTTCCAGATCGTCGATCGTTGCGTGCAGGTACTCGGCGGCCTGGGCATCACCTCGGACACCCCGGTCGCCCGGATCTTCAATGAGATCCGGGCCTTTCGCATCTACGACGGTCCCACCGAGGTCCATCTGTGGTCCCTGGCCCGACGCATCCAGCGACGGCAGGCCAGGCCGGTCGCGAAGTAGGCGTCGCGTGGTTCCTTCCTCGCCCCACGAATTCCGGCCCGGGCTCGAATTCGATGTCGATTCGCTCAGAGCGTATCTGAGCCGTCATCTGGAAGGGTTCGAAGGCTCGCCTCAAGTTCGACAGTTTCCGGGGGGACAGTCGAACCCTACCTACCTTCTCACCACCGAGGCGCGCCGCTACGTGCTGCGCCGCAAACCACCGGGCAATCTCCTGCCTTCGGCTCACGCGGTCGACCGCGAGTATCGCGTGATGCGCGCGCTCTCCGATCACACCCGCGTTCCGGTGGCCCGGCCTCTGGTCCTGTGCCAGGACGCAACAGTCATTGGAACTGACTTCTTCGTCATGGAGCATGTGGAGGGCCGGATCCTCTGGAACCCCGCCCTGCCCGAAGTTCCGGTCGAGGACCGCGCGGCACACTATGCGGCGATGCTCGACGCCATCGCCGGCCTCCATGCCATCGTGCCGGAGGCGATCGGCCTCGGCGATTTCGGCCGCCCGGAAAACTACGTGGCCCGCCAGGTGGCCCGCTGGTCGAAACAGTATCTCGCCGATGAACAGGCGGGACGCGACGCGGCCATGGACCAACTGGTCGAGTGGCTGCCGCGTCATCTGCCGCAGACCGAACCGCCTCCCGCGGTGGTGCACGGGGACTTCCGCCTCGACAACCTGATCCTTCATCCGACCGAGCCCCGCGTGGTGGCGATCATGGACTGGGAGCTGTCGACCATCGGCGATCCGCTGGCCGACTTCGCCTACCACCTCATGACCTACCGCATGTCGAGCGCTTCGGTTCAAGGACTCCTTGGCTGCGATCTCGAAGCCCTCGGCGTTCCGTCCGAAGAAGCCTACGTTCGCGCCTACTGCGACCGCCGCGGGCTCAAAGGTGTTCCGAACCTCGACTTCTACATGGCTTTCTGCATGTTCCGCCTCGCCGCAATCTTCCACGGCATACGCGGCCGGGTCGCGCGTGGCACCGCGGTTTCTCCGCAGGCGCAGAAGTACGCCGCCGAAGTCGAAGCCATGGCCAAGGCAGCCTGGGCCCAGGCCGAACGCGCAGAACGCGCCTAGCCCCGCTCCATCCCCGCCGAGGACCCATCGTTTCAGGCTTGGTAGATGGGGCCCGCGGGGCCGGGCGCAACTGTGGGCTCGCGGCGCCGGGGACGCCTCGTGCGTCGGCACTGCGTTCCCGCAACTTCGGAATGGTGTGCCTCCTTACTCGGCTCGAGAGGCGTGAATGACACCGACGGACACCTGCGACTCACGCCTCACGCCCCGGTCGCCAGCGACCCACAGCAGCGCCCGGCCCGGCTCCATCCTTGTGAAGAGGGGGCCGAAGGGGACTCCTGACAAACCCTTTTGGGCACTTTTCAGTCCGCCTGGACCCCGGCTGCAGCCTGCCCCGGCGAAAGCCGGGGTCAGGGCGACGGGGATGGGGTTCTCAACAAAGTCACGCGCATAGTCCGTGAATTCGCTGTTGAGAAACGGGCGCCTTTGGCAAGAATGGAGCGGGGCCGGGCGCTGATGTGGGTTGCATGCGTCGGGATTTCGGGCGCGAGTCGCAACGTCCGTCTGCTGAGTTTGCGCCCGATAAGCCGAGTAAGGCACACGATCCAGAAGTTCCGCAAACGAAGTGCCGACGCACGAGGCGCTCCCGGCGCAGCAAGCCCACATCAGCGCCCGGCCCCGCGGGCCACCACTACCAAGCCCGAGCGATCGCGTCAGCCGATTCCCCGACGATAGATCCTTCGCCATCAGGCGCGCCTCTTTCCCGGAGTCAGGCGTGAGAGCCCGCACTCGTCCGCTATACGAGGGCTACGTGATGGCCTCCGTCGACCGGCAGCACCACGCCGTTGATGTACGACCCGGCGTCGCTGGCCAGAAGGAGCACGGGCCCGACCAGCTCCGACATCTCCCCGGTTCGGCCGGGCGGGATGCGCTGCGCGTAGGCCTGACCGGCTTCGGAAGCGAAGAACTCCTGATTCATCTCGGAGACAAACCACCCGGGAGCGATGGCATTGACCCGGATGCCGTACTTCACAAATTCCAGGGCCATGGTACGGGTCAACTGGATCAGCGCGCCCTTCGAAGCGGAGTAGGACGAATAGCCCACCGCCGATCCCATGCCCAGAACCGACGCGATGTTGATCAGGCTGCCGCCGGTCTTCGCCAAAACCATCCGGCGCGCCGCCTCCTGGCTCACCTCCCACACCCCGAAGAAATTCGTCTCCATCGTCCGGTTGAGACTTTCGCGTGCGGTCTTGAGGAAGCTCTTGGCCTCCGCGACGCCCGCGTTGTTGATGACGATGGTCGACACCCCGAACGTGCACTCGACTTCGTCGAAGGCTCGTTTGATGCTCTCGGTGCTGGTGACATCCATCGAGACCGAAAGGGCCTCCGCCCCCGACAAGCGGATCTTTTCGGCCAGACTCTTCGTGCGGTCGGTGCGGCGGGCAGCCAACGCGACGCGGGCGCCCGCGGCCGCCAGTCCTTCGGCGAGGGCCGCGCCGATGCCGCTCGAGGCTCCGGTGATCAAAGCAACACGTCCATCGAGGCGAAAGTGCTTGAGGGGATCCATGGTGCCTGGAAGAATAGGCGAAACCGCGCGCCGGATCTGCCAGAATCGCGCCATGCCTGATGTGAATGTCTCCAACCTCCTCGGCTCCTGGGAGCTGATCGAATGGCGCATCGAATACTCCGAAGGCCGCGCCCCCAGTTGGCCGTTCGGCAAGGACGCGACGGGACTTCTGATGTATGCCCCGGATGGCTGGATGAGCGCGACCATGACGAAGCGCGTGCGCGCGGCCCTGGGCGACGGCACCGCGATGAAGCCGGATGACGCCTCGAAGGCTCGCTCCTTCGGTGAGTATCTCGCCTACTGCGGAACCTGGACCCTGACCGGCTCAACCGTCCTGCACGATGTGCGCATGTCGATGAACCCGGTTCTGATCGGCCTGCCCCACGCGCGCGAGGCCGCCATCAAGGACGGCATCCTCACCCTGATCGCGAACGAGCCGGGTCCCGCGGGCGCGACCCGCGTCCACCACATTCTGTGGCGCCGCCCCGCGTAACCCGCGGAGGCCCTATCTGACCGGAACCGCCTCCGCGTCAGGGCGGCGCGTGTCGGCGGCCCCGTAGAAGAGCCCATCGGGACCGATCATGATCGACTGCGTGCTGCCAAGAATGAAAGAGCGCGCGACCTTGTGGCCTTTCGCGGTGAGTGCTTTCATCATGTCGACGGGAATTGATTCCTCGACC
>JANLSZ010000045.1:0-24721 GCA_031362685.1 Vicinamibacteria bacterium
CAGACGAACTTGAATGCCTTTTCATTCTCGATGAGGAGTTTGAGTTCCTTGCCCATTTCGATGCGCAGGATTCCCATGGCCATGGAGATGGGATCTTCCGCGTCCACGCCCACCAGGATGGTGTCGTCCTTCTGGGCTCCGGTCTTCGCGAAGATCCTGCGGGCGACCTCTTCCGATGCGCCCTTCTTGACGAGGTTCGCGATCGCTTCGTCGGTGTACTTCAGGGTGAACAGATTTCGCTTGGCGCAGCGGGAGTCCGGCACGATCCGGGGGAGCCAGAGCTCTTCGTTGATCTTGCGCAGGCGCGTCCCGGAAATTCCACCGGTGGCGGGAAGGACAATGGCTCGGGCCACCGCACCCGCTTCGATGGTGGCGGGGAAGCCTTCGAGGCCAAGCGTCCGCATCTCCTCGGTGAGGTCGGTGATTTCCATCCCGAAGCGGATGTCCGGTTTGTCGGAGCCGTAGCGGGCCATGGCATCGGCGTAGGTCAGGCGCGGGAACGGACGCGGAACGTCGACCCCGATCAGGGCCAGCGCCTTCTGATAAAGCGGCTCGATCAGCTCGAAGATCGCTTCCTCATGAGGAAAGGACATCTCGATGTCGACCTGGGTGAACTCGGGCTGACGATCGGCGCGAAGGTCTTCGTCGCGGAAGCAGCGGGCGATCTGGAAATACCGGTCGAGGCCGCCCACCATGCACAGCTGCTTGAACATCTGGGGCGACTGGGGCAGGGCGAAGAACGAGCCGTGGTGCACCCGGGAGGGAACCAGATAGTCGCGAGCGCCCTCGGGGGTCGAGGCGGTGAGGATCGGGGTCTCGATTTCGAGGAAGCCCTGCTCGTCGAGATAGGTGCGGATGGCCAGGGCCAGCTTGTGCCGGAGCCTCAACGCTTTCTGGATCGGCCCCCGTCGCATATCGAGATAGCGGTACTTGAGCCGGATCTCTTCGGCGGTATTGATGTCGTCTTCGATGGCGAAAGGCGGGGTCTTCGCTTCGGACAGGATGACGATCTCGGTGGCGGTGATCTCCACGCGGCCGGTCTTGATCTTGGGATTGAGGGTGTCCTCCGAACGAGCGTCCACCCGCCCGGTGACCGCGAGGACGTATTCCCCTCGCACCTTGTCGGCCACATCATGAGCGGCTTTCGACACCTCGGGACGCGCCACCACCTGGCAGATGCCCTCCCGGTCGCGCAGGTCGATGAACACCACCCCGCCGAGGTCGCGCCTCGTGGCCGCCCAGCCCATGAGGGTGACGGTTTCGCCGACGTGGCTCACGTCGACCGAGCCGCAGTAACGAGTGCGTTTCAAGAAGTGCTCCTGAGCTGACGAGAGGTCTCGTGGCGGGCCCAGGCTCTCGCCCGGGTGAGTGAAGAGTGGATGCGAAACGGAGTCGGCATGGGGCTCTGGGAGGGACGCTCTACTGAGCGTTCTGCTCTTCGAGGTACGTGTTCTTGTACTCGAAGTAGTTCTGCGCGTACTCCCGCAGCCCGGCCTTCTCTCCGTCGGTCAGGCGACGCCGCACCGTTGCCGGGCTTCCCATCGCCATGACCCCGGGGGGAATCTCCATGCCTTCAGGCACCAGCGTTCCCGCCGCGACAATGCTTTCCGCCCCCACGCTGGCCCCGTTCAGCACTATCGCCCCGATTCCGACCAGGCAATAGTCGCCGAGCGTACAGCCGTGCAGATTGACCGAATGTCCGATGGTCACGTGGTGCCCAAGGCTGGTGGGAAAGTCGGGCGCCATCACATGGATGACCGTATTGTCCTGGATGTTCGAGTAGGAGCCGATAGAGATGGAGTGCACATCTCCCCGCACGGTGGCGCACGGCCAGATGCTGACATGGTCGCCGAGGGTGACGTCGCCGATGACCTGGGCGGAGGGGTCGATGTAGACGCCTTCGCCGAGGCGCGGCCATTGGCCTTTGTAGGGTCGGATCATTGAAATGAGACCCACGATTCTACTTGAGCGGCTTGTTTTGGGGGCAGGCGACGTCGAAGGTCGTTCTTGGGCTATGTGTCAGCCACCACGAGCGTGAAGCGGGTGCTGCCGATCTGGAACTCGGATCCCTGCTCGATCTCCACCTCCTTCACCCGTTCCGTGCCGATGAACGTCCCGTTCTTGCTGTCAAGATCACGCAGGACGAAACGCGAGCCCCGAGCCTCCACCATGGCGTGCATTCTGGAGATCTGAGTCTCCCCTAACTCGATGCCAGCGCCGGAGTTGCCGCCCTCGCGGCCAATGAGAAGAGAGGCGTGACGAAGGATGTGTTCGGTGCCCTCTTTTGGTCCGGAGAGGAGGCGAAGACTCACCCGCTTGCCCTCGGGCAAGGTCAGCGGTCCGCGGGGGAGACTGGCGGGCCGGGATTCGGGCTCGCTGGTCGTCGCGGCGGGCGTGGCGGCAGACGCGACCCGGACGGCGGGGACACTCGCGGTGGGCGTCCTGAGCGGGGCCATCGCGGGGGCGGGCACGCTCGCCGGGCCGGGGGAGGCTCGCTCGGCGCCGCGCGCGGTGTGCCGCAGGGGCCGCTCGGCCAGAGCATCCTCGATGTCTTCAACCAGTTGATCGGCGTTTCCGTATCGCTGATCCGGGTTCTTCGCCATGGCGTGGGCCACGATGTCGTCGACCGAGGGAGGGATGTCCCCGTTGACCCGGCTGGGTGCCGCGGGTTGTTCGTAGGCGAGGCGCATCAGGATCTCCGAGAAGGTGCCCTTGCCGAACGCGCGTTTCCCGGTGAGGGCTTCATAGAGCACTGTCCCCAACGAGAAGATGTCGCTGCGGGGGTCCACCCGGGCCTCGAGCGCCTGCTCGGGCGCCATGTACCCAGGGCTGCCGAGCACGTCGCCCTGGCTGGTCAGCTTCGAGGAGTCGAGCTTGGCCACCCCGAAGTCCATGATCTTGGGCTCGCCCTTCTTGAGGATCATCACGTTGCCGGGCTTGATGTCGCGATGAACGATCCCGTTCTCGTGGGCGTGCGACAAGGCGTCGGCCAGGCGTCCCGCGATGTGCAGCGCGTCGCGCCAGGGCATCGGACCCTCGGCGATCACGTCCTCGAGAGTGCGTCCGCGGAGGAATTCGAGGGAGATGAAGAAAGCATCCGCGGCCGCGTCGATCCCGATCTCGTAGACCACCACGATGCAGGGATGCTGGAGACCCGCCGCGGCCCGCGCCTCCTGGTAGAAGCGCTTCTCGAAGGGCTCGCGGAGTTCCTCGGCCAGGGGCTCGAGGAGCAGGGTCTTGAGCGCCACCGGGCGCATCAGGGACAGGTCGCGGCCCTCGTAGACCACGCCCATCGCTCCGCGACCGATCTCTCGAACGATCTCGTAGCGGCCGATGGTTTTCGGGAGGGGGCCTGGTCCCATCAGTTCCACTCCAAGGAGAGGTCCTTGCGCAGGCCGCCCATGCTTCCAAGTTTCGCCCGGAGCCGAAGCCGGCCGCCGGGATTGAAGAACGTCTGTGACCGTTCGGTCTTTACGTTGTCGTCCCAGGCAACCCGCACGCGCAGTTCGTGCAGGCCCGGAACGACTTCGAGAGTTTCGATGAGATGACCCTTGCGCATGTCGAGACCGACGATCGACCGGGTCACGCGCCCCCCGAAAGGCCGGTCCACCACCATGAGTTCGTCCACAAAAATGCTCAGGACGCCGCTCTTCAATGTGTGTTCGAAATCGATGACGAGTTGAGCGGCTTCGTGGGGGTCGGGGGCCGCGGCGGCGGGCGATCTCGCTACTTCGGGTGGCTTCGTTGGGGCTTCGCTCGGGCCCTCCGGTGCGACCACGGCTGGGGCGGTTGAATCCGTGATGCGTCGCGCGACCGGCGGAGGTTCGACCAGACGCGCGATCAGCCAGCCAAAGCCCCCGAGCAAGAGGAGGCCGGCCGCCACGGCCAGGGCGCGGCGCGAGTGCGTGCGGGGCGGGACGGTGAGGGCCCGCGTCTCCATCGCTGACCAGTGGGCCTCATCGGCCGCGCCTGGGGCGGGCGCCTCTGCCGCGCCGGCCACCATCGTTCCTCCTGGCCCTCCGGGGAGCGAGCCTTCGGCAGTTCTGACCCCCACAACATCGGCGAGATCCCTGGCAAGAGCCTGCGCATCCAGGTACCGCTGTTCGACGTTCTTGGCCAGGCACCGTCTGAGAATCCGGTCGACCGCGGGGGGGAGTGAAGTCACCACTTTGGAGGGAGGGTCCGGATCGGAACTCATCAACTGGAAGAGGATCTTCGTGACGCTTTCACCCGCGAAGGCCGGAACCCCGGTCAGCATTTCGTACAGTACCGACCCCAGGGAAAAAATGTCGGAGCGCCCGTCGACCGGTTTCGCCATGGCCTGTTCGGGTGACATGTAGAGCGGTGTCCCCACGAACTGCCCGGTGGCGGTCAGACGAGAGGCCTCGATCTTGGCGATCCCGAAGTCCATGATCTTCGGGTCGCCATTGGGCAGAATCATGATGTTGGCGGGCTTGATGTCCCGGTGCACCACACCCTCGGAATGCGCATGTTGAAGAGCTTGAGCGATGCGACTCGCGATGCGGAGCGCCTCGGGGCAGTCGAGTCGCTGCTTCTCCTTGAGAAGACTCTCCAGAGTGCGCCCCGGGAGCAGCTGCAGAGCCATGTAGAGGGATCCTGAGGCTGTATCCCGACCGACATCGTGGACGATGACGATCCCCGGATGGGTGAGCCGCGCGGCGCTTTGAGCCTCGGAGAAGAAGCGCTGTTCAAAACCAGTCCGGTCCGCCTCGCTGGCGCCCGGCGGCAACTGAATCACCTTGAGGGCGATGTCGCGTCCGAGGTCGGGGTCCTTGGCGAGGTAGACCACACCCATCATGCCCCGGCCCAGTTCGCGGAGGATCCGATAGCGGCCGATGGCTTCAGGCGCCGCGCTCATAACCGGCTCCCGGCGGCTCTGCAGCCTTTCATCGTGGCGGGCTCCAACCTCACTGGTTTCCAGCTTACCGCATGGACTTGGGGGTCGACCCTTTCCTCGGGGTCCCCACCTTGGCCCCTGACCTTCCCCGTGTTCGAATGTCGCCCATGGGAGATTCCCAAAGAAAACCCCGTCCCCCCGCGTCTTGCTCATGAAAGTTCGATAACGCGATGAGCGAAACCGAGGCCCTTCTAGCCGAGTTCGACCGGGATCCCGAAGCGGGACTCTCCCAGATCATGAATCGGTTCGAAAAACCTCTGGTCCGACATGCCCGAGCGGTTCTCCTTGACAACGAGATCGCGAAGGATGTGGTCCAGGAGGCCTTCATAAGGTTCCTGACCGAAAAGCCCCGTCCCGACAACCTGGGCGGATGGCTTTACCGGGTTTCGCGCAATCTCGCTCTCGACATTGTGAGGAAGGAGAAGCGCCGCATGCGACTGAACGAGGGGCTCGACGAAAGACACGAGGCTTCACCCGAAACCACGGCCACCCTGAGAGTGGACCTGGGCCGGGCCTACACGAAGCTCTCACCCGAGCAACGCGAAGTTGTCTTCCTGAAGGTCCAGGAAGGCCTCTCGTACAAGGAAATCGCCGACACGATTGGGAAGCCCGCAGGCACCGTCGGCTGGATGTTGCATGAAGCGCTCAAGACTCTGGCCACCGAGTTGCGACCGGAAGCTTTGCAGGGGGTGCGGTCATGAAGTGCGTACGCGAAGATTTGAAGGCTCTCATCACCGACGTTCTCGTGAATGAAGCCGAAACGCCGGTGAGGGAGCAGGTGCTCCTTCACCTCGAGACCTGCGCCTCGTGCCGGGAAGACCGCGACCGGATGACGAAGGTTCTCGGGCTCTTGAAGGAAGCGCCGCCCTGGGCGGTGGACGGCTCCGCCGGCTCATGGTCGGAAGACGCGGACTCCTTGTCGGTCATTCAGCGGCAGAAGATCGAGAGTCTGGCCGGGCGACGTCCGATCGTGACGGCGAAGAAGACTCCGGGGTTCTCGAGGTCGTGGCTCGCCATGGCCGCGAGCCTGTCCGCGGTGGGGATCGCGCTGGTTCTCGCTCGAAGGGGTGTGGAGACGCCGCTCGAATCGCCCTCTTCGTTGGCCTCGACGAGTTCGATCCATCAGCTGCCGCAGGCGCTCGAAGCGCCCGAGGTGTTTCCTAAGTCCCGCGCGGTGGCCGAGCCGTCGGTCCTGGGCACGCCTTCCGCGAGGCCCGAGTCGGTGACCACGCCCGCCGGAGATCGGCGCGAGGCGGGGGGGGTGGTGCCCAGGGCGCCCGAGGCGATGCGCGAGCTCAAGCGTCAGACTCAGGGGCCGGGGAGGGAAAAAGAGAAGGCGCTCGACCAGGCCCCGGAGGGCCATGAGTTCCAGCCCCTCAAGAAGGACGCCGAGGGGCGACTTCGCGATGAGGGCACGGTGTCCGGGGGCGCGGTCGGCGGCTTAGTGGGTGGTCTGCCTCCAGAGCCGAAGCCCGCTTCGGCGCCGGCTGTCCGGGTGGGCGGGGACATCAACCAGCCCGTGCCTTCGGCCTCCGCTGCCCCGAATCGCCCCATCCAGGCCAGTGGCTTTTCCATTGAATCGCCGAGGGCCGATGCCAGGAATCCGGCAACCGGATTGGCGCCGGCGAAGTCGGAGGAGAGAGACCAAGGGGCGGGCAAGCTGAACCGTTCGGAGTGGCCGCGTTCCGACCTGCCCGTCCCGCCGCCGGCTCCGCGCGACATGTTCTTCGAGTCGAAGGGCGTCAATCCCTTCATCGTCACCGAAGAGGATCCCCAGGCGACCTTCGGCCTCGACGTCGACACCGCGTCCTATACCCTGACCCGGAACTATCTGAGCCGTGGCACGCTGCCTCCGGCCTCCGCGGTGCGGGTGGAGGAGTTCGTGAATGCCTTCCCGAACAACGTCATCGCCGATCGTGGTCGGGAGAGGGAGTCGGCCTTCGCGGTTCGCGTCGATGGCGCCCCCAATCCACTGCACCCGGGCTACCACATCCTGCGCGTCGCCCTCAAGGCGAAGGACGTGGATCCGCGCGAACGCAAGGCCGCGCATCTGACCTTCGTGATCGATGTGTCCGGTTCCATGGCCGCGGAGAATCGTCTGGGCCTGGTGAAGCGAAGCCTCGGGCTTCTGGTGGACAAGCTCGACGAGCGCGACACCATCGGCATCGTGGTGTACGGCACCAACGGACGGCGCGTGCTCGCTCCGACCTCGGCCGGGAATCGCGATCGGATCATGGGCGTCATCGAACGCCTGCATCCCGAAGGTTCGACCAATCTTCAGGACGGTCTCGACCTTGGTTACGAGATGGCCATGGAATCGTTCGCCCGAGGGACGAGCAATCGCGTGGTCCTGTGCACCGACGGCGTGGCCAACACGGGCCAGGTCGAGGCCGACGCGCTGCTCGCGCGTATTCGGGCGGAGGCGAAGCGCGGCATCGACATGATGGCGCTCGGTTTCGGCATGGGGAACTACAACGACGCGCTGCTCCAGCGTCTTGCCGACGAAGGCAACGGCCAGTATGCGTACATCGACGATCTCGGGGAAGCCCGCGCGTTCTTCCTGCGCAGGCTCACCAGCGTCCTTGAAGTGGTGGCCCGCGACGCCAAGGCCCAGGTCGAGTTCAACCCAGCGCGGGTCGAACGGTATCGCCTCCTTGGTTACGAGAAGCGCGATGTCGCCGACCGCGACTTCCGGAACGACGCGGTGGATGCGGGCGAGATCAACTCCGGACACAGTGTCACGGCACTCTTCGAGGTGAAGCTTACAGGCGGCCCGGGTGCCGGGAAGATCGGCACCGCGCGCATCCGCTACAAGAAGGGACCGCGCAGCGAAGGCATCGAGTTCTCACGTGAGATTGCGGACGAGGCGGTGGCCCGGAACTTCGACCAGGCTTCGCCGGCCTTCCGCACCGCGTATGTCGCCGCCCGCTTCGCCGAGCACCTGCGCAAGAGCTACTGGGTGAAGGACGAATCGCTCGCGTCCCTTCAGCCGCTCGTCGACGCGCTGCCCGAGGCCCAGCAGACCAACGAACTGGCCGACCTCATCCGTCGCGCGATCAAGCTCCAGAAGCCGCAGGTCCGCGAGGACTGGTAGTACGTGACTGTTGGAAGAAGTACTTCGGGTTGGTAGTGGTGGGAGGGGGTTGCTTCGTGGCCCAAGGCCAGGCTGCGCGCTCGCGGTACCAACGGAGTGGCTCCTCGCAATGACGTAGTGTGGTGCAGACGGACAGCAAGGGGTTGGTAGCCGGCACCGCCGAGTGCGCTACTGCGAGCCCCGTACCTCGCCAACCCATTCTGGGCGTACCCCACTACCAAACTCGCTCTGTCCTTCTGCACCGCACTACGTCATTGCGAGGAGCCATTCGAGAAGTACTGCGACGAAGCAACCCCCTCCCCCCACTACCAAGCTTGCAGAGTTGGTAGTGGTTGGACGGGGTTGCTTCGTCGGTCGCCTTCGGCTCCCTCCTCGCAATGACGGAGCGGGACGGTTGACCGGGTAGTGGTAGGGCGAGGGCGGGGGAGCGTCAGGCCTACACGAACCGCAGCAGCGCGTAGTTCTTGCGGCCGAGTCGCAGCACGAGCATCGTCCTGCTCGCGAGGTCGCCCGTGGCGAGCTTCCGGTCGACGTCGGCGCAGCGGACGTTGTTGACGTAGACGCCGCCCTCTTCGATCTTCCTGCGCACTTCGCCCTTCGACTTCGACAGACCGGACGCCACCACCGCGTCGATCAGCGGCAAACCGGCTTCGATCTGAGCGCGCGGCAGTTCCTGATTCGGGACATCCGCGAAGATCTCGCCGAGTTGAGCGTCGTCGAGATCCTGGATCGACGCCCCGAAGAAGATCTCGCTCGCGCGTTTGGCGCTCGCCAGGCCCTCCGGACCGTGAGTCAGTTCGGTCAGCGACTCGGCCAGGCGTCGCTGTGACTCACCGGTCGGGCCGTCGCCGGTGCGGGACGCGTCGAGCGCTTCGATCTCTGCGCGTGGCACTTCCGAGAGGAAACGCAGGCAACGCGACACGTCCGCATCGGCCACGTTGATCCAGTACTGATAGAAGGCGTAGGGACTGGTGCGCTCGGACGAAAGCCAGATAGCACCCTTCTCCGTTTTGCCCATCTTCGAGCCATCGGACGTGGTGAGCAGGGGACACGTGAGCCCATAGAGCTTCGCGCCGCGCATCCGTCTTCCCAGGTCGATGCCCGCGGTGATGTTGCCCCACTGATCGCTGCCGCCCACCTGGAGCTCGCAGCCATGCTTCTCGCTCAGGTGCACGAAGTCGTAGGCCTGAAGCAGCATGTAACTGAACTCGGTGTAGCTGATCCCCGACTCGCGATCGATCCGATTCTTCACCGAGTCCTTGGCGAGCATCACGCTCACCGGGAAGTTCTTGCCCACGTCCCGCAGGAAGTCGAGGTAGCTGAAGTTCCGCATCCAGTCGAAGTTGTTGACCAGGCTCGCCGCGTTCGGCGAAGCACCGAAGTCCAGGAACTGGCGCAGCTGTTTCTCGACGCCCGCGACGTTCGCCTCGAGCTTCTCGACGGAGAGCAGGTTCCGCTCCTCCGACTTACCGCTGGGGTCGCCGATCATGCCGGTGGCGCCGCCCACCAGGGCGATGGGCTTGTGCCCTGCCTTCTGGAATCGGCGGAGCATCATGAGGGGCAGCAGGCTCCCCACGTGGAGACTGTCCGCGGTGGGGTCGAAGCCCACGTAGAGGGTGCGGCTTCCCGTGCGCAGCCATTCCGGGATGAACGTCTCGTCGGTGGACTGATGAATCAGCCCGCGCCAGACGAGGTCTTCGTGGAGGTCGGTCATTCCCAGCCAGTCTAGCTGTCCGCCCTCCGACTACTTCGTCAGGACGGGAACGTTGCCGGCCGCGATGCGCCAGACCCCCAGGTTCAAGGGTCGCAAGATCATTTCGAGTTCTCCGCGTTACTTCTTCGCGGCGCGTTCCTTCTTCTGCTTTTCCACCATGGCGGCCACGTCGGCCAGGAGCTTCTTCGCGTCGTAGACGATCCCGTCCTTGATCGTGTACTTCACCCCGCCTTTCCAGTCTTCCTTGCCCGTCTTTTCATTCAAGTACAAGGCGCCGTTGCCGTAGAGGGTCTTGAAGTTCTGGAGCGGATTCTCGGGCACGATGATCAGGTCGGCCAGCAGTCCCGCGCGGACCACGCCGAACTCAATTGGCTTCTTCTTGGGCTCTGAGAGGGTCAGAGCGCCGTTCATGGTCGCGGACTGGATGACCTCGAGCGGATGGAAGCCCGCTTCCTGCAGCATCTCGAGCTCGTTGATGTACCCGAAGCCGTAGGTCTGATAGATGAAGCCCGAGTCGGACCCGGTGGTGACCCGGCCGCCCATCTTCTTGTAGTCGTTCATCAGGCGGAACCACACCTGATAGAAGTTGCGCCACACCACTTCGTCCTCGGTGGTCCAGTCGTACCAGTAGGCGCCGTGGTTGGTGCGCGAGGGCTCGTAGAAGGCCATCAGCGAGGGCAGCGTGTATTTGTTGTGCCAAGGAGCGTTGCGGAACTTCATGACGTCGCGGCCGGCCGAGTAGATGGTGAGGGTGGGGTCGAACGTGGTGCCGAGCTTCAGATGTTCTTCGAGGTAGGCCTTCCATTCAGGGCTGCCCGGCGGGTAGATCTTGTCCCACAGGCGCGCCACCTGGCCGAAGCGCATGTACTCGTCGCTGCTGTTCTGACCCAACGGATACGGCTGAACGACGTAGTCCTTGAGGAGCGATTCGAAGTGGCCGTAGAAGTGGGTGACCGTGCCCAGTCCCAGCCGCGCGGCCTTGATCGCGTTCATCTGCGCAACCCCATCCTGATCGAGATGGGCGGTGGAGCCGAGGCCGAGCCTCTTCGCTTCGTCGAGGAGCGCGGCCATGATCTCGGGCCGGTGCGATCCGAGCTTCAGGCCGTCGATGCCATTCTCAGCCGCCCAGCGCACGTAGGCGCGGGCGTCTTCGGGCGTGTCGGGCGCGGGCTTGTCCCAGCCTTGACCGCTGCGTTGATAGTTGAAGATGCGCGGGGCCACGATCTCGTTCTTCGCACTCCGTTCCTTCTCCTTGACCGTGAAGGCCTGATCGGAGAGAGGCACGCCGCGCACCGTGGTGACGCCGTGCCCCAGCCACAGCTTGTACGCGTATTCGGCCTCTTCGTTCTTGGGCCTCGACCCTGCGTGTACGTGCACGTCGACGAAGCCGGGCATGATGTACATCCCGGTGGCGTCGATCTCGAAGTCGGCCTTTTTCGGGTCGCGGTCGGCTCGGAGGACCAGACCCGGTGTCCCGGCGCTGCGCACCGCCGTGATGCGATTTCCTTCAATGACGATGTCGACGGGTCCACGAGGCGGGCCGCCAGTGCCATCGATCAGCGTGCCCCCGCGGACTACCAGGGTCTTGAACGGTCCCCGGCCCTCGTCCGATCGGCGGTTGGGGGCGGCGACGAGCTGGTCGCCGCGCTCTTGCGCAAACGCCGCGGGTGCGGCGGAGGCGATGAGAGCGGCAAGGCTCAAGGAGGGAACGCTGCGGAATCCGCGCATGGATTTGGGTTCTCCGAAGATGGACGGCCGACACGGTCCTCAGGTGAACCCGCCGGAGCTCGGAGGAGTAGATCCGAAAGCGGCTCCGTGGTCAAATTTGGATGACCTCCGTCCACCCCCGGCTGATAGGGTCGCCGGGTGAACGAACGGGCCATCTACCCGACCCTGGCCCATCTCCGCGGCCTCACGCCTGAAGCCCTGGTCGAGCGGTTTCCCGGCATTGGTTTCAACATGTCGCAGGCTCGGCGGGTCGTCACCCGGCTGATTCACGATTACCGCGACGATCTCGACGGCATCCCCGGCCTTAAGAAGACGAAAGCCGAAGCGCTCATGGCTGGGTCCAGGCTGGAACGTCTCGAAGTCACCGACCGCCGCCGCAGCGCCGTCGATCCTTTCGTGAAGTACCTTTTCCGTGCCGGCGATGGCCGCGTGTTCGAAACGGTTCGCATTCCTCTGGAGCAGCCGCGTTTTTCGGTGTGCGTCTCGTCGCAGGCGGGCTGCGCGCTCAAATGCGCGTTCTGCGAAACCGGCCGCATGGGTTTCGAGCGCAACCTCGAACCGTGGGAGATTGTCGATCAGGTCCTGCGCGTGCGGAGCGAGTCGCCCGAGCGCCCGGTCACCGGAGTGGTCTTCCAGGGTCAGGGCGAGCCGTTCCAGAACTACGACAACGTCATGACCGCGGCCGACGTTCTGCGGCACCCGTGCGGCGGGCGCATCGGCAGCGATCGGATCACCATTTCCACGGTCGGCCTGCTTCCGATGATCGAGCGCTACATCGACGAGGGAAGGCCCTACCGTCTCATCCTCTCCCTCACCTCGGCGTTCCCCGGAAAACGCGAGTCGCTCCTGCCCGTCGCGAGCAAGTGGCCGGTGGAGGGGCTCGCCGATGCCATGAAACGCCTCGCGACGCGACAGCGCAACGTCATCAGTCTCGCCTGGGTTCTGATGTCCGGCATCAACACCGGTGCTGACGAGGCTCGGGAACTCGGACGTCTCTTCAAGGGCCATCGCGTGCGTTTGTCGATCATTGACGTGAACGATCCGACCGGGCAGTTCAAGCGTGCTGGCGCGGTGGAACGCGGCCGGTTCCTCAACGCGCTGTCGGAGAACAACATCCCGTTCGTCCGCCGTTACTCCGGCGGCCCCGACATTCATGCGGCCTGCGGGATGCTGGCGAAGCATGCTCAAGGTGGGGAAGCCCACGCGGCCCTCGGGGGGCGGCTGGTTGCTCAGGCGGCGAGTTCGGTGAGCGCCCGGCTGCCGCGCTTCATCGAGTAGTGGAAGACGGCGACGCTGAGGCCGAACGACCCCAGGATCCCGGCCACCATGGCAATCCGGCGCGCGGTCGGAATAGGCAGATCGCGGAAATCGTAATAGAGAAAGATCGACGTGGGCCAGGCCAGCATGGCGATCTCGATGCAGATGAACGCGACCGCGGTGACCATGAAGACCACACCGCCAAAAGACCCGGCGATCTGATTCACGTTCTCCGCTCCGAACCGCGGGTAGATCGCTCCGAGGCCGGCGGCCAGGCCCACCAGGGCCAGCGACATGAAGACCACCGCCACCGCGGTCAGCGCCTTCAGGAAAGGATGGACGCCCAGCATCTGATTGGCCACCACGGTGAGGAAGGTGGCGAAGAAAACGATGGGGGCAAATCCGATGGTGAACTTCGACCACAGGAACGAAGGCATGGAAACCGGTGAACTGCGCACAATCCAGAACGACGTACTCTCCATCGATACTGCGGGAAAGACGAAGCGAACGGCGATGGACGAGAGCACGAACGAGGCCATGGCGAGATTAACGAAGGCGTAGACGTTGCGGACCACCCGTCCCATGCCGGGAACCCGGTCGAGGTCGAGGACGTTGAAGTTGTAGAGATAGACCGCGACCAGGGCCATCAGCAGCAGAAGCTGCGACCACTGCGTCGAGTCGCGCATGAAAATCTTCACATCCTTCAGGAACAGGCTCCGCGACGAGGGTGAAAGGGGCAGCCAGGAGGCCACTATGTCCATGAAGGCGAGCCGTGAAAAACGCGCCTTGCGCGCCTCCTGCGATTTGCTGAAGCCTTCGAAGTAGAGAGCGCCGTAGGCCATCCGCGCGATCAGGGTCGACGCCAGGGCGGTGGTCCACAAGGCGATGAGATACAGCCATCCGGTTCGGTTCATCAGCGGAGCGAAGGTGGCTTCTCCCGCCCAGAACGAGGGGAGGAGAGGCGTGATGGGCGATTGCAGGGTGGCGAAGAAGGCGGTGACATCGGGCAACGAACGCACGGAGAGGAGTCGCTCGGGTCGGATGAAACGCAGAAGCATCACGATGGCCACCGCGAATAGAAGTCCGGTCAGCATCAGAATGTCGCGCGCTCGTTTGGCCGGGAAGACATTCACCAGCATCAAAGTCACGATGCAGCCGAAGGCCACGGGAATGACCACGAAAGGCGCCATGACCAAAGGGATGGTGAGGTAATAGGAGTTGGGCGCGCACCGCGCGACCCCGATGCCGATCAGGACCGGGGTGAGGAATGCGAGAACCATCCAGGACGACTGGATGAGGGTCCGGGCATAGCGCGAATAGAAGAGGCGGGTTTGGGGGATGGGTGCGGCGAGCAGGAGCTTCAGATCTTCAGAGAGGAAGAAGGTGGACAGCGAAGTGACCAGGGCGGAGAAGGCGAGGAATGAGAGGAAGGTCAGGAAGAGCCAGGAGATGCCGAGGCGGAGCAGGTATTCGCCAAGCTCCTCGTAATCGGTGAGCTGCCAGGTGAGCCAGAACGACACCGCAAAAAGCGCCACCGCGACGGCAATGGCGATTCCGCCGAAGACCACGGTCCTTATGGCGTCGCCCTTCTCGCGTCGGCTGGCCCGATTGGCCGCGCCAAAGAAGGTGGGCAGGAGCAGGAACGGGAAGCCCCTCTTGAGCCCGGGCAGCGCGGTTGCGGTCATGGCGCGCGATTCTACGTGGGCGTCGCCGCGGGAACGGACCCGCTCCCATGCTGATAGTCTCGCTCGGGCTGGGCTAGACGCCCAAACCCCGCTTGTTTCACGTACGATCCCGGCGGTCTTGGGTGAGGTCAACCGTCCGACAACTTGGGCTTCGTCCTCGCACTCCTGAGGCAGCCCGGGACGTCAGGGTTTCCGCGAGTGGTCCGGTGAGGCCGGGAGTCTTTCGACTTTCGAGTAGAACCCGCTCGTCCTGAGAGTCACGGTCACGGACTCCCACGAGAGGTTCCGCCAGAACCACCCGTGCCGCCCCTCGAAAGGCGCGCGGAAAGCGCCGTGCCCGCTCGTAGCGCCTTCGCCCTTTTCGTAACTGACCGCGCGAGAGGACCCGTCCGTGACCTCGCCGTGCATGTCGAACTCCACGGCACCGCCCTCGACTGTCCAACTGAAGACGTAGGTGTCACCCTTCCGCATGGTGGCCTTGATTTCGGCGCCTTCCCCCGGCTTCAATTCCAGGGTCATCACATCGCTTCGGTAGGTCACCGCCGATTCGGTGAGTGTGGCCGCGGCTTCGGCGCTGATCGGCGTCGCCAGGTCGATGGCTGGGCGGAGCGGACGCAGAAGTCCCGCCCGCGCGCCGAACCCCGTAGGATCGATCCCGTACTCGGCGGGCAACACGGCCACGACCAGGATGAGCGCAGCCGTGGCCAAGGCAACACCGACCGCGCGCATGAGTTCGGGCACGGAAGGCAGGGGCGGGATTGTGGGTGTGTTAATGCCGGTAAGTCCTACTGGGTCACGTAACCGGCCAATTGATAACCGGTGAGCACGAAACCGCACGTCATCACCACGACGTTGGCGGCGAAGGCATAACGACCGAAGCTCGGGGTTCGCCGCCAGAACCCCATGGCGATCAGGATGGCGCTGAGTCCGAGGAGCTGGCCCAACTCCACGCCCACGTTGAAGGAGATGATGTTAGGGATAAGTCCTTCCGGGGAAAGGGAGAAATCCTGGAGCCTGGCCCCGAGTCCCAGCCCATGGAACAACCCGAAGATCAGCACTGCGAGCCTGGTGTCGGGTTGAAAGCCGAGAAGGCGCGTGAAGCCGCCGAGGTTGTCGAAGGCTTTGTAGACCACGGAGAGAGCGATGATGGCGTCGATCGCGAAGGGATCGACGCGAGCGCCGCTCATGGCGCTGTAGAGCAGGGTGACGCTGTGGCCCATGGCGAACAGGGTCACGTAGAGCGCAACCTCGCGCGCGCGATAGAGGAAAAAGATGACCCCGAGAAGGAACAGCAGGTGGTCGTAGCCCGTGACCATGTGCTTGGCGCCGAGATAGGTGAAGACCGCGAGTTGCCGCCCGTGCGTGATCAGGTCGTGGTCGTTTCGAGAGACGCCATGCGCACGGGCGACGCTGGTCAGGGGCCCGGCCAGCAGGAGGCAAAGGGCGAGGAGCCCTCGACGGATCATTTGGCGTTCTTCAGACGGATCCGCAGCGCCCGCAGGTCGATGGCACCGTCCTTGCCCTCCTCGGTTTCGGCCATGCAGTCGACCTCCTGGTCCGGGCGCAGGTCGGCGGCGGCCCGTCGAGCCTTGCCCGCCTCGATCTTCGTGTGCGCGTCCAGAATGACCCAGACGCGCTTGTGACTGAATGCTTCGCGATCGAACACGTCGATCTGAATCCGCTCCGCTTCGACGGCGAGGAGGCGGCCGGACAGTACCTTCACCTCCCCGTGGCCGGGATGGGGCGAGGCTAGCGCGGACAACGCCAGCACGGCGGAGAGGTGGAACGCCCGGAGCAGTTTCATCACGATTCCCTCGGGATTCTACGCGTCGCCTGACTCGGATGTTTCGACCCACTCCCACCACGCAGTCGCGACCACAGACGCGGTACGATCCAGGAATGTGACTCTCTCCCTCTTCTCTCGCCCTTTTTGCCGCCGTCGCCGTGACCACTTTGGCTCAGACTCCGGCTGCCGCGCCCTTCTCCGACCCACAGACGCTCCGCCACTTTCAGGCCCTGGTGCGAATGAACTCGACCGATCCGCCGGGGAACGAAAGACCGGTGGTCGACTACGTGAAGGGTGTGCTCGAAAGCTTCCAATACGACATCGTTGAGTCCCTGGCCAAAGCCCGTTAGTCCTGCGCCCCCCGGGGCTTCCCCACGGCTGCGCGTGAACCTCGCTTGTTTCACCTACAATTCCCGAGAACGTGCGGCAGCCGAGGCGCGATCGGTTGCCTGGTAGCGGAAAGGAACCATCCCATGATCCAGCGGAGACTCGAGATACTGACCAGCGTCGTGCTGGCCCTGGCCGGGGCCGGCCCGGTCCCGGCCGCGATTAAGGATGCGACGCCGAGCGGCTTCACGCTTGAGAACAGGGTCCAGGTCCCGGTCGAGCCGATGCGGGCCTGGAAGGCACTCGTGGAAGACGTGGACCGCTGGTGGCCGGCCGATCACACGTGGTGGGGAGCCGAGAGCGTTCTCTCGATCGAGCCGCGGGCGGGGGGCTGTTTCTGCGAGCGCCACGGCGAGCAGCAGGCCGTGCACATGCTGGTCACGTTCGTGAACCCTGGAAAGCTCCTTCGAATGACCGGTGGGCTGGGTCCGCTGCAGGGCATGGGCCTGAGCGGGGCTCTGGAATGCAGGCTGGAGCCCGTAAGCGGCGGCACCATCATCACTATGTACTATCGCGCGGGCGGCTACACGCCGGACGATCTCTCGAAGTTCGCGCCGGTGGTGGATGGCGTACAAGCTCTGCAGTTAGGCGGGCTGGCCGCGCTGCTGGGCGGCCGGCGGGCCGAGCCCTAGCCCGCGCGGATCGGCAGGCGTCCCCGCCCATCCCGATCCGCGCAGCCCTAGAGACGATGTCGCCATTCGGCGGCGGCGCCCTGGGCGAAAGAAGATGGCCTTCTACTAAGGCGGAGGGCGTGGTCGCGGTGCTGCAGTCGGAGAGCGAATGGCCTAGGGCCCCAAGGTTCATTGCTCCCATACTGATAGTCTCGTTGGCGCCCGTATGACCGACGACCTGACACCACCCGGCCCGCCCACGCCGCCGGAGAACCAGAGAGCTCTGGAACCAGGGATTGTTCTGGACCTGAAGAACCGGCTCACCTACGCGGGCTACCTGAAGCTGGATGAGCTTCTCGAAGCGCAGCAGCCTCTCTCCCAGCCGGTTCATCATGACGAGATGCTGTTCATCATCCAGCATCAGACGTCGGAGCTGTGGATGAAGCTGATGATCCACGAACTCAGCGCGGCCATCCGGTATCTCGAGGCCGACGATCTTTCACCCTGCTTCAAGATCCTGGCCCGAGTGAAGCAGATCCAGATGCAGCTTTTCAATCAGTGGGCGGTTCTGGAGACCCTCACCCCGTCGGAGTACCTTCAGTTCCGCTCGGTGCTTGGCAAGGCCTCCGGCTTTCAGTCGGCCCAGTACCGGACCATCGAGTTTCTGCTCGGGAACAAGCACGAGGGCCTGATCGAGGCGCATCGTCACGACGAGCACGCGTATGCCGCGCTCCGGGCGGTCCTGGAAGCGCCGAGTTTGTATGACGAGTTCCTCGCTCACTTGTCGCGCCGTGGTTTCGCCGTTCCGCCCGACCTGTTGAACCGCGACCTGACCAAGCCGCACAAACGCGACCCGCGTCTGCTCCCGGTCTTTGTGGAGATCTACGAGAATCCTTCGAAGCACTGGGCCGAATACGAGATGTGCGAAAAGCTTGTCGACGTGGAGGAGTATTTCCAACTCTGGCGCTTCCGCCACGTGAAGACGGTCGAGCGGATCATCGGCTTCCGCCGCGGCACCGGCGGTTCATCGGGGGTGGGTTTTCTCCAGAAAGCATTGGAGCTGACGTTTTTCCCCGAGTTGCTCGACGTGAGGACCGAACTCAAGCAGGCCTAGACGGTCAGCAGGAATCGAACGAGAAGCCAAGCGCGCGCGCGCCTGCCCTGGGCAGCGCGAAGCCTCGGGCCACGAAGCAATCTCCCGAGGGCGCTAGATCGCGTCGGGGATTTCCTGGAAGCCGGAGCCGCCCGTCAGCTTCAGAAACACCGGGGTCAGGGCTTCGTGGCCCTCACCGGCCATTGACAGCACATCGTTGACGGTGCCTTCGGCGATGATCTTCCCGGCGAGGATGATTCGCACGTAGTCGCACATCTCCTGGGCGACTTCGAGGGTGTGGGTGCTCATCAGAATCGACACCCCCTTCTTCGCCATCACCCGGAAGATGTCCTTGATGAGCCGGGCCCCGCGCGGGTCGAGACCCACCATCGGCTCGTCGACCAACACCGCCTTGGGGTGATGGAGGAAGGCCGAGCACATCACCACCCGTTGCTTCATGCCGTGAGAGAAAGCCTCGATCAGCTCGTCCTTCCATCGGGTCAGCTCGAAGAGTTCGAGCAGTTCGAGGGCGCGCGAGTCGAGCGCCGGCCCTTCCATTCCGTAGAGGCCTCCGCAGAACTTCAGGAACTCGAACGCGGTCAGTTTTTCGTAGATGAAAGGGCGATCGGGAACGAAACCAAGAGCCGCTTTGGCTCTCTCGGGTTCCTTGGCCAGGTCCGCGCCGTCGATGATGATCGTTCCCGACGTGGGCTTCAGCAGTCCGGCGATCATGCGGATGGTGGTGGTCTTGCCGGCGCCGTTGGGGCCGAGGAAACCATGGATCTCGCCTCGGGGAACCATGATCGACACCCCGTTCACTGCGTCGAAGGAGCCGTATCGCTTATGGATGTTGTTGACTGTGATCATGCAGAGCCACTTGCTTCGTCAGCGTCGAGCGGGGCGCCTCCAGCAACTGTCCTTGCTCTGCGGAGCGGGGAAGTCGAAGGCCATCGCCGGCGTGTTCGTGCGGTCGGCCCCGACCAGGGCGGTGGTATTGCTCTGCGAAGGGCCGTCGACCATCTGAAGAATCTTGATCTTCGCTCGACCGAGGAGCGGAAGGATCGCGGCCTGGCGATCGAAACCGCCGCGAGCCAGGCGCACGTGGCTCACATCCGCGGGGAACTGGTTCAAGGTGGGGTCGACGGGAATCCAGACCCCGGTTCTTCCATCGGCCAAAGACTTCGCGTCGCCCACGAAGACCTCGGGCCATGCGTGATAGTAGAAGGCGCCGCGCATGCTGACCAGACCGATGGCGACCCGGGAGGGGATCTTCGCGGCCCGGGCCATGGCCACATAGAGCGCGGTGTGTTCGTTGCAGTCGCCCACGCGCGTGCGCAGGACCTCGACCGCCGAAGGGATGCTCATGGTGGGCTTCTTTTCGAGCACTGCGTTCACGTAGCGCACCAGCAACTCGGCTTTCTTTCGCGCCGTGGCATTCGCTCCGACCCGTTCGAGGGCCTTGGCGGTTTCGGCCACGATCTCGGGCGCATCGCTTTCGATGAAAGGCTCGGCGGCGAGCCAGGTCTGAATGTCTTCCGGAATGGGCCCGGGCTTGAGACTGTTCGGGTCCACGATGTCGATCACGTTTCCGGTGACGGTCTGGCCCGCTCCGTTCTTCTCCTCGGGCGAGCCGGGAAGGTCTGCTCCGGAGAACTCCAGCCGCAGGCTCTGCAGAGAAGCCGCGTCATCGATGTTCCGCTTCGAATCCGGCTGTATGGCCGCGGTCTCGATCATGTCCGCCTTGATCTCCGACGACATCGCGAGGGCGGTGGCCCGTTCGCGACTCTCGCGCACCACCACCATGCCCATGGTGCTCTCTTCCTTGACGATGTCGCCCACTTCGGTAATCCACGACGTCGCGGCGATGCCGGCGTAGGTCATGTTCATCTTGAAAGCGGGCACCGGCTTGTCCAGGATGCGGACCACTTCGCGCTTGCCGATCTCGATGGTGGCCATGCCGTTGGTGAGGGTGGCCGGATCGAAGATCTGAATCCGGTGGCGCGCGCCTTCGGTGAGACCCATGGCGAGGAGGCGCTTGGGCAGGTTGAGCGACAACACCGGCGCCTCCTTGAGTTCGATGGTCCGCGACCTCTCGCCCGAGGACGAGGTCACGCGAATGGCAAGCCGGGTCGGGGTTTCGAGCACGCCCTTGATGGCGATGGGCCCGGTGCCCGGGTCGAGCGAGAACGAAAAGTCCTGCAGCATGTACTGCGCGTCGACGTTCACCTCGGTTTTCAGCTTCGACGCGATGCTGTCGCCCATGAGGGTGATGATCATCTGGCCGTCTTCCTGAAGCTTGAAGCCTCCCGCTCGTTCGGTCATCTGGCTGACTGAGAAACCGATCTTCTCCCCGCGGTAGTAGATGCCGCTCCAGCGCGCGCGCTCCCCGTAGGCGGCGAGGTCGCTGGTGAGAGCGAGGGCGGTTTGCTCGGTGGCCTTGCGCACCACCAGAACCATGGCTCCGCTCCAGACCAGGAGAGTGATCAGCGACAGCGGTGTCGAAAGGCCCCTGGGAAGGGACGGCCACCGGGTGAGGAGTCGTTCGATCAAGGGGGAGATTGTACGATCTCGACGTGCCGGACCTGAAGCGATACGACCTGCGCACCAAAGGGCTCACACCCGACCAGAAGCGGGACGTGGCCGCACAACTGCGGGAAGGGGCGATCGTCATCTATCCGACCGACACTCTGTACGCCATCGGATGTTGTGCGCTCGATGGAGCGGCGGTCCAGCGACTGCGCGCCGCGAAGGGGCGGGAAGCGGATAAGCCCCTGCCGGTGATTGTCGCGGATCTGGCTCAGGCTCGCTCGCTCACGGCGCGTTGGCCCGATGAGGCTCAGCGCCTGGCTGACGTGTTTTGGCCCGGGCCATTGACCCTTGTGGTCCCGGCCCGGTCCACGCTACCGACCGAATTGCTCGCCGGTGCGACCGGAGTGGCGGTTCGGGTTCCCGCATCGGAGGTGGCGCGCCTGCTGGCTCAAGTCGCCGGACCCCTCGTTGCCTCATCGGCCAACCTCGCGGGTGAGACGCCGTGTGCCACCGTCGATCTCGCCGTGAGCGCGTTTCCGATCGCCACCCTCGCCTTCGATCTCGGTCCGCTGCCGGGTGAGCCTTCGACGGTCGTTGATCTGACCGTCCCCGCGGGGCGGCTCAGAGTTCTCCGAGAGGGCCGGATCGGGCGTCAAACGATCGAAGGGGTGTTGCGCCGGACGGGCTCGAGTGACTGACGGTCCGCCCCCCAACGAGTGCGCGCTCCGAGAGTTCAGAAAACGATGTGGGGTGGCGCGCGCATCGCGCGCCGTCGCCAGGTCCAGGTCTGCCGACCCCAGAAGTGATCCGTATCTCGTCGTGCCTTCGGTTCGGTTGGACACAACGATGTAGTCGAACCCCACTGCCTCTTGAGAGCGATGCACTCCTCGTCACGGTCACCGTGCCCAGGCGGCGAGGCCGGCCGTCGACCCGACGAGCTGCGGTCAGGGCGCCAGAGGTAGCGAGGATCCAGGTTCACTCCCACCCCGATCCTCCTCGGACGGAACGGCCCGCTATAGTCTTACGAGAACCTCATTGAGCACGAAAAGCAAAACCGCCAGCCGCGACCGGGCCTTGATCTGTGGCACCTATCGCACCAGCCGCGACCGTGAAGCCGCCGCGGTTTCCCTCGAGGAGATGACCCTTCTGGCCCGGAGCGCGCGCGCCGAGATCGTGGAAGTGATCTCTCAGGAGCGAAAGCGACCCGACTCCGCCACCTACTTCGGAAGCGGCAAGGTCGAGGAACTGAAGGAACTGATCACCGAAAAGGCCATCACCATCGTTATGGTCGACGCCGAACTCTCCCCGGTTCAGGCGAGAAATCTCGAAGCGAAGCTCGAGGTCAAGGTGCTGGATCGCACCGAATTGATCCTCGATATTTTTGCCCAGCGCGCGCGTTCGCGGGAGGGCCGCCTTCAAGTGGAGCTGGCCCAGCTTCAGTATCTGATGCCCCGGCTCACCGGCAAGGGGGTCTCGCTTTCCCGCCTCGGCGGCGGCATTGGAACCAGAGGTCCGGGCGAAACCAAGCTCGAAACGGACCGGCGGCGCATTCGGACCCGCGTATCCGTTCTCAAGGAGTCGATCGAGCACGTTCGGCGAGAGCGGGGGACCCGCCGCGAAGGCCGGAGGCGCCGCGACGAGCCGGTGGTCTCGCTCGTCGGCTACACCAACGCCGGAAAATCGAGCCTGTTCAAGGCCCTGACCGGGGAAACCAAAGTCGAGATCTCGGACCGTCTCTTCATGACTCTCGATCCGCTCATGCGCGGGGTTCGAATTGGCGAGCGCGAGAACATCGTCCTCGTCGACACCGTTGGTTTCATTCGAAACCTGCCCCACGGGCTGGTGGCGGCGTTTCGCGCCACTCTTGAAGAGGTCATCGAAGCCGACCTGGTTCTCCATGTCGTGGACGGCGCCGATCCCGAGCTTTTGGAAAAGGAAAAGGCAGTGAGAGAGGTCCTGGAGGAGATCGGGGCCGAAGAGTCGCCGAACCGGCTCATCGTGATCAACAAGATTGATGAAGCCGATGATGCGGCTCGAATGGCCTTGCGATCTGAGCGGCCCGACGCGGTGCAGGTCTCAGCCCTCACCGGCGAGGGCCTCGACAGTCTGAAGCGACGCATCGCGGAGACCCTGGACATGCTCCCGCGCCCGGTGACCCTCCGCATCGATCCGAAGGACGAGCGACGCATCGCCAACGTCTATCGGCACGCAAAAGTGTTGTCGCAGACCCGTGACGAGTTCGGTCAGGTGGTACTCGAAGCCGAAGCCTCGACCCGGGCTCTCCTCGCCATCGCATGACGACATCGCTTTGGGCTTGGGACCTCGGGCGCACGCGGCGCGTGCCCTCCCCGGCTCGCACCCTCGTGGTTCTGGCCATGGCCCTGTGCGTTCCCGCCTGTGGTCCCTGGGTGGAAACGCCCGGGGGGGATGATTCCGATTACGTTTTCCCCGACCTGAAGCGCGGGGAGGTCTTGTCGCGGGACGAGAAGTTGTTGCGCCGCGCGTGGGATGACGTCCTTATCGGCCAGACGGCCCGGGCCGAGCAGTCGGTCCACAAGCTCCTGGCCACTCGCCCCGACCTCAGGCCCGCCCAGGTGGTCATGGGCTTTGCGACCCTGAGGGCGAACCGACCGAATGATGCCGAGACTATCTTCGCCGCGCTCCTGCGGGCGGAGCCTAATGATGCGGCCGCTCTGGTGGGTCTCGCTTCGGTGAAGCGGAAGCTTGGTCTGCTCGATCAGGCCCTTCCTCTATACATGAAGGCCGAGCGCCTCCGACCGAAGGATGGCGCCCTGGCTCGGCGGACCAGCGAGGTCAAGCTGGCGGTGGCTGAGGCCGCGATCGCCCGAGCGGGCGCCCTCTCCGCGGAAGGCAGGAAGCCTGAAGCGATCCTCATGCTCCAGAAGGCGCTGGAGGTCGCTCCGGAACTCTCCCCGGTTCGCCTTGAACTCGCGGACCTTCTGGTTGAATCCGGTCGGCGCTCGGAGGCCCTGTCGATTCTGGCCGCGGCGGAGGAGGCCGATCGCAATATTGCTCTCCGGATTGCCTCCATTCGGATTGAGGATGGCGATCTGGACGGAGCCGAGATGGCGCTCAAGCGGGGACTCCGGGACGTAGCTGAAGACGCCGAGGGCGCCGCCCTTCTGGCCCGAATCAAGGAGCGGCGCGCGCTCCTCGCCCTCCCCGAACCGCTGCGCGGAATTGGCGACGCTCCGCGGATCACCCGGGCGGAACTCGCGGCCTGGGTGGTGGTGAGGGTCGAAGCCTTGGAGTCGCGGAAGCCTGCTGGGGCTGGTGAAGTGGCCTCCGATCTTTCGCGCACCTGGGCCCGGCCTCAGGTTCTCCGCGCCATCGAACTCGGTCTGATGGACGTCTATCCGAACCACACATTTCAGCCTTCGGGCGTGGTGCGTCGAGGCGAACTGGCCGTGGTGGCCGCTCGGGTCCTGGACTTCGTGGGGTGGGGGAGATCGAACGGCGCGCCACCCAAGGACATGTCTCCTTCACATCTTCAGTACAGTTCGGTCATCCGCGTCATCGGCGCGGGCGTGATGCAGAACGCGGCCTCGGGTGCTTTCGAACCGTGGCGGATTGTCTCTGGATCCGAGGCGAAACTAGTCGTCGACGCACTGGCCCGACTCTCCGCGCAGCGCTAGCCCCTGGACGACGGACCTGGCCGTGGATGCCTGCCGAGAAGCCCGTGCGAGTTTGGCCCATTTCAGCCCATTTTCGTCATTGCGAGCCTCCCACGTCCTTCGGACGTGACGTTTGGCAGAAGCCCACCGTCATTGCGAAGGAGCCGAAGTTCCGGAGTCGACTGAAGCAATCTCTCGGGAGATCGCTTCGGTCCAGGTCAGAACGACGGGTCCCTCGCGATGACGAAAATGGGCTGAAATGGGGCGAACTCGCACGGGTTTCT
>JANLSZ010000065.1:0-2999 GCA_031362685.1 Vicinamibacteria bacterium
GGCAGGAGCGAAGCCAGGATGCCGGCCCGCATCCATAGGTGCGAGCGCGTCGGCTCCTGGTCGGTCTGCCGATCCTGGTTGAGGCTCTCGACCAGAAGGGCCAGGGCGAAGAAGAGCAGCGGCCATCCGAAGAGGATCGACCGTTGGGGGATGAAGAGGGTGGTCACGAAATTCGCATAGCGGATTCCCGCATCGTTCATGGTCAGGTCGGGTCCGCTTGTCCACCAGCGCGACACACTCTGCGAATCAGTCAGAGTCAGAAAGCCCAGACCTCCGGAGAAGAACGTGAGACCCACGGCCACCCGTCCCAGAGCCCTCGACCCCGTGACCGCCTCGCCGAACCGTACCAGGGCCACGACCACGCTGAGACCGAGGATGAGCGTGGGCCAGAAGAAGGCGTCGCGCCACGAACCGCCCACGCTAAGAATCATTCCGGAGATGAGATCGCAGAAGAAGGGGTAGGTAAGGGGCACGCCGGCAAGCTCTGGATGATCGGGCGGGAAGTTATTGCCGTGAGCGAAACCGGCGGCGATGGCCATGTGGAAGGGAAGATCGCCAAAGTTGTGACGGTCGCCGGTGGCAATCCCGGTCTCGGTTTCAAAAAGCGTCCGATCGGCAAGCCGCGCGACCACAGCGACGGTGAACAGAGAAAGGACGAGAACGCCCGCCGTTGGTCGGATATGGGGTCGGTTGAAGAGGGCCGAAGTCTTCGCCCCGAGAGTGAGAGCGAGCGCCATTGTCAATATCGCCGCGCCCATCACAGTCAAGGTGGAAAGTCCGGCGCCCCAACCGAGCACAAAGCCAAATCCCGCGAAAACGGCGAGGCCGATCGGAGCGCCCAGAGCCAGGGTGTCGGTCAGCCGGGAGGGTGACTCGTCCAGGCGGCGCGCGAGCAACGCCCCGGCCGCGCACACCCAAAGCAGGAGAAGAAGGGCGATCAAGTTCCGCAAACGCTCAAGGACGATGACCCCTCAGACCATCGCGGTCTTGCGGACTCGATCCCGATTCGCCCGGAAGAACTTGACGATGACGTCGATGTACGTCTCCACGCTCGGGCAGGCGAGGCCGAGGGCGGCCAGGTCCGCTTTGGCCTGGGAGGCGTCGTAACGGCAGCGGTGACCGAAGTACGCGATCGATTCGGGGATGAGACCCAGGGTCGATCGGACCAGGGGAATCGAAACCGCCGCGCGCACCAGGGAGAGAGGGAGCGGGACGAACAGGTATGAACGCCCAAGCGCCCTGGCCATCAGGCGGGTGAGGGTCCGAACATCCTTGCCGTCTGGATCGGTGAGGTTGTAGGTTTTGCCCAGGCTCAGCGGCGAGGCGGAAAGACGAGCGAGGCCCTCGATCACGTAGTCCACCGGCACCACGTTCATGGTGGCGTCCTTCGGTCCGTCGAGGAAGACGAGAGGAATTTTCTCCATGGCCCCCATGACCGAATAGGGTCCGTCGAACTTCGCGGTCTCGCCGGTGCGCGAGTCGCCCCACACCACCCCCGGACGATAGACGGTAAAGGGCAGACCGCTCGAAACCACGTCCTTCTCCGACTCGAACTTCGTCGACTCGTAGTGGTTCTTGAAGGTCTGGCCGCGGTCGAGGTCGGTCTCCTTGAAGACGCCTTCGAAGGCGCCCGACACGTAGGCGGTCGAGACATGATGGAACCGCGAGAACCGCACCGCGCCTTTGGCGAACGCGATCATGTTCCGCGTCCCGATCACGTTCACCCGGTGCGCGAAGTCGGCGGTGACCGCGAGGTCGTACACCGCGGCGAGATGAAAGACGCAGTCGAGCCGGGCCAGGATCGATTCACGCCGCGCACCCTCGATCCCCAGGCCGAGGACGGTGATATCTCCCTCTACCAGGCCGGCGCGGGTGGGCGGAATACCCAGACGCGCGAGGGCGGCCTGGGCCTGCTCCTTGAACCGCGGCTGGACCAGGCAGAGGAACTCGGTGTGCGGGTGGAGTTCGAGCAGCCTCGGCAGAAGCCTCTCGCCGATGAATCCCGGGAAACCGGTCACGAGTGCGATCGGTGGGGGTGGAGTCACGAGGGGAGTCTACAGATTTGGTAGTCTCCGCCCTCTGGCGGGGAGGCCGAATGACATGTTGAATGACTTCAAGGCGTTTCTTCAGCGAGGGAACGTCGTCGAACTGGCGGTGGCGGTGGTGATCGGCGGCGCTTTCGGAAAGATCGTGACTTCGCTGGTCGACGACATGGTGATGCCGCTCATCGGGGTGATCATGGGCGGGGTCAGTTTCAAGGACCTGGTCTTGAAGGTGGGCGACTCCACGTTCAAATACGGGAACTTCATCCAGTCCGCCTTCGACTTCTTCGTGATCGCGCTGGTCGTCTTCCTTCTGGTTCGCGCCTACGAGAAGCTGCGCGGAGAAACAGTCAAGACCGGAGCCTGATCCCGGGTTTGCTACGCTCGGGCTCTTGACTCGACTGAGCGCTAAAGAGTGGGGTGCGGCCGGCGCCCTCTTCGTCCTGCTGACCGTGGCCATGACGTGGCCCCTGGCCGCGCGCGTCCACATCATCGACGCCGGCGACTCCGCCTACTTCACCTGGGCGGTGGGCTGGGAGTTGCACGCGCTGAAGACCGATCCCCTCGCCCTGCCGCACGGAAACTTCTACGCGCCGAGCCGGTTCACCTTCTTCATGGACGAACCGGTGCTCGGCACCGGACTTCTCGTTCTCCCCTTGTCCTGGTTCACCGACGACGCCATCCTGCTCTTCAACCTCGCGCGCCTGCTCACCTGGGTGCTCACCGGCCTCTTCACCTGGCGTCTCGTCCGCGACCTCGGCCTCGACAATCCGGCCGCCCTGGCCACCGGCGCCTTCTTCGCTTTCTCTCCCATGCGCGTCGATCAGGTGGCGCATCTGTCCACTCTCGGCACCCAGTGGATCCCCCTCGTCTATCTGTTCGCGCGACGCTTCTGCCTCGAACCCACCATCGGTGACGCGATTCGAACCGGCCTCTTCTTCGTTCTCTCGTTCCTCG
>JANLSZ010000306.1:0-3169 GCA_031362685.1 Vicinamibacteria bacterium
CTGGCGGCCACCGTGGCTGCCAACACCAGGCGCTGGTGGAGAAACTCGGCGATGTCCCTCCACGTCGTTCTTCCCGTCCGATACTTCGACCAGCTCGGAGTCCCAAGACTCCAATCCGTTCCCTCAACTCCATGAACCGCCTGGTGCGGACCCGCATGCCAGGTGGTGTGGCAGGGGTCTCCGGGGATTACCCGGAGCCCCTATGCCGATTCTCCCCGGCCGAAGGGAAAACGAATCGCTCGATGGCGTAGGCCACGCCGTCATCGTCGTTTCCTGGAACCACTTCCAGGCCGAGTGCGTGCAGACCGCTTTCCGCGTTTGCCATCACGCAGCCCCTGCCCGCGGCCAGCAGCATGCCTCGGTCGTTCCAGTTGTCACCGATGGCGAGAACCTGGCTGAGCTCGACGCGCCAGCGTGAACAGAGAAAGCGCAGAGCCGCCGACTTGTCCACCTCGGGAGCCACCACGTCGATCAGCGAGAGATCGTCACGGGGATACACGGTTCGGTGGGCCGCGACCTCGAACCCGCCCGCCGCGATCGCGACCGCGAGATCTTCCATTTCCTTCATGGAGCCTCCAAACATCACCTGGAGCGGCTCATCGCGCTCGGAAGTGAGAACGCCTTCCAGGCTCTCGACGAGCCGCACGTCGGGGTGGGCTCGATGGAGGTAGTACGCGAGGAGGGTATGCGCAGGCGAGGCATTCTCGACGTACAGCAGGCCCTCGCCCCGGAGTCCAAAGTGCAACACGGGGTCCGCTCCGAAGCCCTTCGCGAAAGACACCACTTTGAGAGCGGAGGCTCGAGCGAGCGCACAGACTCGAATGGGGATGGAGTTCTCGATCACCAGACCGCCATTGTGCAGGACGAGTACGGGGTCGCCCTTGATGAGCTCGGCGATCCTTCTGGTCGCCGGATAACGTCGACCGGTGATGAGCGCCACGTGAACCCCGGCGTCCACGGCCGCCGCTACCGCAGCGCGATTTCGCGCCGACACTTCCTTGCGGGAATTGAGCAACGTGCCGTCAAGGTCGAGAGCCAGGACCCGGATTCCCCCGGGGTTTGACGGTTTCAAGTCGATTCGCGACCGTCGAAGACATCGATGCGTTCGATCAGGTCGCCCGGGCGGATCTTCTCGACCACGTCCATGCCGGAGAGAACCTGCCCAAACTGCGTATAGAACCCATCGAGCTGGGGTTGCGGCGCAAGGGTGATGAAGAATTGTGACCCGCCGGTGTCCTTGCCGGAGATGGCCATGCCCACCGCGCCCCGGCCGAAAGGCCTCGGGTTGTACTCGCAGCGAAGCGTGCCCCAAGGGCCGCCACGTCCATCCCCGCGGGGATCCCCCCCTTGAACCCCAAACCCAGGCTCGACCTGATGGAGTGCAAGCCCATTGAAGAAGCCTGCCTGGGCAAGCCGGACGAAGGCCATGGAAGTCAGCGGAGCTTCAACCACATCGAGCGTCATTTCGATCTTCCCGTGCGTCGTCGTGATCAGGACGTGCGGTGAATACCGAAGCTCCGCGGCAGGTTCGTAAATGGACACAAGCCGGCGCGCTTCCGCGGCTCGAAGCGCGGTCTCTTCGGCAGATGCAAACCCATCGCCCATGGCGCTGAGCGCGCGTTGCCTCACCGCCCGGATCGGATCCGATCCGGCGATTCTTCGGAGCAGCGCTTTTCCCTCTTCCCCGGGGTTTTGGGCCGCGGAGTCGACCACCGCAAGCCGGGTTGCCACGTCCTCCCCGGCAAGTGAGACATCGAAGGCTCGCGAGAACGCCTCGTTGAAACGACGGCCGCTGACTTTTTCGAGCGAAGACAAACCCAGAACCGCGGCCGAGCGCACACCCGCGTCGGTGTGCCCGATGTGATCGAGCAGCGTCGGCGCCGCATCCAGCCCCCGGGCGGCGGTCAGGGCGGACAAGACGGCGGCCACCACCCGGAGGTCGCCGTCCCGGAGCATCGCAAGCAGCAGGGGAGCCGCGCGTTCACCCAAGGTGTCCCCCAGGGCGCTCGCCACCGACTGGCGGACGCGCCAATCGCTGTCCGGTCCGATGGTGGACAAGACGATCCCCACTTCTTCAGCATCGATTCTGATCAGAGCGGGCCACGCCGCCGCCCGGATCCAGGGATCTGAGTGTCCGACATTGTCAATGACGCGCCTTCGCCATCTTGAGTCACGGGGAAGGGTGGCGAGCGTGAGCAACGCCTCGCGGCGCAAGCCGAGATCGGGCGAGTCGGAGTATCGCGCCGCAATTGCCGCGCCATCGGGAGCTCCGATCGCCGCCAGGGCGCGCAACGTCTCGCGGACCACCCCGGGATCTCTATCCTCAGCCAGCCTTCGTACCGTCGTGAGGTGGGCCACATCGCGAAGGGCGCCAAGGCCTCGAGCGGCCAGCGATCTGATGTAAGGGTCTTCGGCCACCGCCCCCGCCAGCAGGATGGGAGCCAGGGCGGGATCCGCGACCCGCATCGCGGCCCACACACTCACCCACCAGTCGACCATCGACGAGCCGTCCCCGCGAAGGAGCGCGGCCTTCAACGCCCCCGCGTCCTTCAGACGCGCGAGGGCCACAAGGTGCAATCGGAGTTCGATCCATGGATCGTCCGCGCGCCCGGGGTCATCCCCCCGAATCCGGAGGGTTCCATCCGCGCTGTGCGGCAAGGCTCGGCGGAACGCTTCGGCTATGGCCGGCCCGGAAGACGATGGAGCGATTCGACTGAGCGCCTCGGAAGCGCGCCCCCGCAACTCCGGATCCGGGTCAGACAGAGCGGCGCTGAGAGCGGCCACGCTGTCGGGCGAGCCGATCAGGCCAAGGGCGAACGCGGTCGCCCGGCGGACTTCAACCTCCGGGTCGTGCAGGCGTTGAAGCAGACCTTGAAGGGCCAGAGGGTCGCCGATACGGCCCGCGGCCAGCGCGGCCCGCCGCCGAACCGCCGGATCTTCATGCTGTAGAAAACTCTGTATCGAACCAAGGCCGAGCGAGCGCCGATCCTCGAGAACGAGGATGCGGGCCAGAACCTCGACCCGGGAGAGCGGATCCGGCAAGCTTGTCCTCCCGGGTTTCGGGCCTGCCGAAGAAGCGCACGAAGGCAGGCCCGCGCACAACGCGAGAACAAGAATAAGGCGGACGAGTGGCATCGAGAAGGATCTTTTCAGGAACGAGACGGCGGAG